>JBBQDB010000202.1:0-6281 GCA_038319245.1 Gemmatimonadales bacterium | reverse complement strand
AATACTCGGCGTACCACGAACCACGCGGAAAGTCGCGAGGCCGTGGTACGCGCGACGTGCATGAAATGACCGAACATATGCATCCAAGGAGAAGGGGAGGGCATCGTCAGCGCGAGCGGACTTTCCACCTGAGCACCGATGTAGCGATCGCTGCTCGCCTTCGAGCAGCTCGCGGCCGTGCAGCCAAAGCGACACACTACTTTGCCGGGAAACGCTCGCCGGCACGACAGGGCGAAGGACAAATCATGTCGCCGCATGGTGCCCTAAGGCGCTGGAAGCACGCGCGGAGCCCCAGCCAAGGAACGAATGCAAAGCGGGCGATCACACTTGTGATCGCCCGCTTTGTACATCGTTGAGGCGCAGCTCCCGGAGTAGGACTCGAACCTACGACAGGGTGATTAACAGTCACCTGCTCTACCACCTGAGCTATCCGGGAATACTTGGTAATGCGAGGTAAAGTATCGACACCAACAACGCCTGAGTCAAGCGGCGCGGACGACGTCGCGCACTTCCGGGGCGTCATCGGTATTACGCGTCGTCACGGTTTCGGCAGCACCGTTTTGAGCCAACGGCCGGTATGCGACGCTGCCACCGTCACGATCTCCTCAGGGCGCCCCATGGCCACAACGCGTCCACCGCCGTCACCGCCGTCAGGACCCATGTCCACGATCCAATCCGCCAGCTTGATCACATCGAGATTGTGCTCGATCAGCAGCAACGTGTGCCCTTGATCCAGCAGGCGGTCAAACACCGTCGCCAGTCGCCGGATATCCTCGAGATGTAAGCCGGTGGTGGGTTCGTCGAGCACGTACAGTTTGCGTGCGGATCCCTTCGCCGTCATCGCCAGCTCGCGCGCAATCTTGAGGCGCTGCGCTTCACCGCCCGACAGCGTGGTCGCTGGCTGGCCCAAGCGCAGATAGCCGAGTCCGACCTGCTGCACATGCCAAAGCGCCTGCGCCAGCTTATCCTCGCGCGGGAAAAACTTGATCGCTTCATCGACGGTGAGTTCGAGCACGTCGGCGATGCTGCGCCCTTTCACCCGCACTTCGAGTACATCCGACTTGAAACGTTTGCCGCCACAGGCGTCACATGGCACAAACACGTCCGCCATGAACACCATCTCGACTTCAATCGCGCCCGCGCCCTCGCACGTGTCGCATCGCCCGCCCGCCACGTTGAACGAGAAGTGTCCGGGACCGTACCCACGCGTCTTGGCCAACGGCACCTCGGCAAAAAGTCGCCGAATTTCGTCGTAGGCCTTCACGTACGTCACGGGATTCGAGCGCGGCGACCGGCCGATCGGACTCTGATCGACCATGACCACATCATCGAAGAATTCGTCGCCCGACAACGACGCATACGTACCGACCGTTTCGCCCAGATGCTCCTTGGCCGAATGCTCGCCATGCAGCCGGGTCTCGATCGCGTGATACAGAATGTCGTGCACGAGCGTGCTCTTGCCCGAGCCGGACACGCCGGTCACCACAGTCAACGCGCCAACCGGAATACGCACATCCACACCGTGCACGTTATTGGCCTCGGCGCCGCGTAACTCGATCCACTTCTTCCCTAACGGTCGACGTTTGTCGGGCAGCGGAATGGTGCGCGCTCCGACGATGTATTGCCCCGTCAGCGGACTATTCGCGACCTCGGACATTGGCCCGGCAAACACGAGATGCCCGCCATGCTCACCCGCGCCCGGCCCAAGCTCCACCATGTAGTCGGCGATGCGCATGGCTTCAAGATCGTGCTCCACCATGACCACGGTGTTCCCGAAGTCGCGCAGCCGCATCAGCAACGACAGCAGCTTGTCGAGATCGCGCGCGTGCAACCCGATGCTCGGCTCGTCGAGGACATAAGTCGCATCGACAAGCGCCGCGCCAAGTGCATTCGACAGCGTGATGCGCTGCGCTTCGCCGCCCGACAGGGTGCGGGTCGCGCGATCGAGCGTGAGATACGTAAGCCCGACGTCAGCCAGAAATCGCGTACGCGACCGCGCCTCGCGGAGCACCGCCTCGGCGATTTGTGCTTCCGTTGCGGTGAGTGACAGCGTATCGAGCCACGTCACCAGGTCTCGCACGGGAAGCTGCGCAACGTGGGCAATCGTGCGTCCGCCGATGTGCACCTGCAGTGCATCCGGCTGCAGCTTGCTGCCACCACAGTCGGGGCAGGTCTTGGCGCCCTGGTACTTCCGCAGAAAAATGCGGATGTACTGCTTGTACTTTTTGTCCTCGAGATTCTCGAGAAAGGGAAAGATGCCCGTGTAGCCGCGCGTCTTCGTGCGCAAAAACTGTTCACGCGCTTTGGCCGGTAGCGCACTCCACGCCGTATCGGGCGACACGCCGATGCTGCGCGCAAATTCGACGACCGTGCGACGCTCCTTCTCGTATCGCGGCGCCGTCCACGGATCGATAGCGCCGTCGCGAATCGACCGGGTCTGATTCGGCACGATCAGCGCTTCATCGTACGTGAGCGTGGCACCGAAGCCGTTGCACGTCGGACATGCGCCGCGTGGATTGTTGAACGAAAACAGTTGTGGCGTTGGCAGCGGTGCGCGGGTGCCGTCGTTCGGACACTCGAAGCGCTCGGTAAACATCAAGCGTGTGACCGCGCCAGTGGCCTGGGTGTTGCGCAACGCCTCGGGCGGCAGCACGGGCTCCGGGAAGAGCAACACCGCGTCGCCGTCGCCTTCCGTGAACGCGACTTGCACTGCATCGGCGATCCGCGTGCGCGCGTTGGCGTCGATGGTCAACCGGTCGATGACGATGAGCACGTCGGCCGCCGTGGACAGGTCAACCTCGGCCGCGAGCAAGTCGTCGAGATGCATCAGGGTGCCACCCACCGCGACACGCACAAAGCCGCGCGCCCGCAAATTCTCGTCGATCACCGCGTGCTTGACCAACTTCGATCGGACCAGCGGACACGCCACGCTGAACCGCGTGCCGACCGGCAATGTGAGTGCCGCATCGGTCACCGTCTGCACGGTATCCGGGCGCAGCTCGCGGCCGCACACCCGACAATACGTGCGCCCCACCCGCGCCCAGAGCAGCCGCAGGTAGTCGTAAATCTCCGTGGCCGTACCTACCGTGCTGCGCGACGTCCGCGTCGGATTCTTCTGTTCGATCGCGACGGCCGGCGAAATCCCCTCAATCGAATCGACAAGCGGCTTTTCCATCCGCTCGAGAAACTGCCGAGCGTACGCCGATAGCGACTCGACGTAGCGTCGCTGCCCCTCGGCGTACAGCGTATCGAAGGCCAGCGACGACTTGCCCGAGCCGGACACCCCCGTCACGACGGTGATGGCCCGACGCGGGATGTCGAGATCAAAGCCCTTCAGATTGTGCTGGCGGGCGCCCTTTATGCGAATGCGATCCTTCATGGCAGGAAAACTATCGAACGCGCCGTTTAGATTCCGAAAGAATGGCCGCACCGACTTCTGACGACGAGGCGCTGGGTAAGGCGTACGACGCCCGCCTTGTGAGACGCCTGCTGCACTACGTGCGCCCCTACCGGCCGCTCGTGGCGGGCGCGCTGGCGCTCATTGTCGTCGAATCCGCGATGCAGCTCGTCGGTCCGTTGCTCACGCGCTGGGTCATCGACAAAGCGCTACCGGCACACGATGCCAGCTTGGTCGTGAAGGTCGCCGTTGCCTACGCGATGCTGCTGTTGGTGCAGTTTGGCGCGGCGTACGGCGAGACGATCTTTACGAACTTGCTCGGTCAGCGCGTCATGCGCGACTTGCGTGCCGAAGTCTTCGCGCGGCTCCAGCGGCTGCCGATTGCGTACTTCGATCGGACACCCGTCGGTCGGCTCGTAACGCGAGTCACCAGCGATGTTGAAGCGCTGAATGAGCTCTTCACGTCGGGCGTCGTCGCGGGACTGGGAGACTTGTGCACGTTAGTCGCCATCAGCGTCGTGATGTTGGTTGTGGACTGGCGACTCGCGCTCGCCTCGTTCACCGTGATTCCGCTTGTGATGCTCGCCTCACGCGTTTTTCAATCGAGCGTGCGCAACAGTTATCGCGATATTCGCACGCGGCTCGCACGGCTCAACGCGTTTTTACAGGAGCGGCTGACGGGCGTGCGCATCGTGCAGCTCTTTGGTCGCGAGCGTACCGAACGTGAGCGGTTCGCATCGCTCAATCAGGCGCACCTCGACGCGCATCTGCGCTCGATCACTGTCTACGCCCTGTATTTTCCTGTGATCGAGTTCCTGACGACCTTCGCGCTCGCCAGTCTGCTCGTCGTGAGCGGCGCACGCGTCGGGGTGAGCCTGCTCAGCATCGGGACGGTGGCCGCGTTTCTGCAGTTGGTCCGCCGGTTCTTCCAACCGCTGCAAGATCTCTCCGAGAAGTACAACATCTTACAGGCCGCGATGGCTGCCTCTGAGCGCATCTTCGGCATGCTGGACACGCCGGAAGCGCCCGGACTCACGCCAACGTCAAATCTCGCCGAACGTGTGCACGCGCTGCGCGCGCCGGGTGTCACGGTCACGTTCGAGGATGTGTGGTTCGCGTACGGCGCGCAGGGCGGCGTCACCGACGATCTGTCGGCGCGCGACCAACGGGTGAGCGATCGCGCCGCTGCCGCAACGGTGGTCGACACGACGGCAGCAACTGTCGGTGACGAAGCGGCGATTCGCTGGGTGTTGCGCGGCATCAGCTTCAGTGCGCGCCCTGGCGAAACGGTCGCGTTGGTCGGGCACACGGGTGCGGGGAAGACGACGATCGTCAACCTGCTGCTACGGTTCTATGAGCCACAGCGCGGGCGCATTCTCGTCAACGGGCACGACGTTCGCACGATGCCGGTGGACGTGTTGCGCGCGGTGATCGGCTACGTGCAGCAGGACATCTTCCTCTTTGCGGGTGACGTCGCGTCCAACCTGCGCCTCGGTGCACCGCTCGACGATGCTGGGTTGGCCTCGGCGGCGGCGCGCGTCGGCGCGGATCGGGTCATCAACCGGCTGCCGGGCGGCTGGCGTCATGAACTCGCCGAACGCGGCGCGAGTGTGAGTGTCGGCGAACGGCAACTGCTTGCCTTCGCGCGTGCCATCGCCGCCGACCCCGCGCTGCTCGTGCTCGACGAAGCCACGAGCGCGGTCGACTCGGAGATTGAAGCGGTCATTCAGCGCGCGGTCGCGGAATTGATGCGTGGGCGCACGACGATTGCCATCGCGCATCGCCTGAGTACGATCGTCGATGCCGACGAAATCCTTGTCTTGCATCACGGAGAAGTGATGGAGCGCGGTACGCATCGGCAGTTGCTGGAGCGACGCGGCCTCTATGATCGCCTCTTTCGATTGCAAGCGGGTGATGCCCACGCTGAAACAGCCGAGGCCCTGCTCAGAGAAAAAAGTGGCGGCATCGTCGGGGAAACGCGCTTGCCAACGGGCGCGACTCTCGGGTAGCTTCGTCTTCCCAGCGATTTTCCCTCGATTTTGAGCCTCTTCCCACCATCGTGCAGCTTTCGGTCGCCGCCGGCACAGACGTCGGACGCATTCGTGCAGGCAATGAGGACAGCCTTTTTGCTGACGCCGATAAGGAGCGAGGTCTCTTCATCGTCGCCGACGGTATGGGCGGTCACGCCGCCGGCGAAGTAGCGAGCGAGATGGCAGTCCAGATCGTATCCGGGGAATTGGTCACGGTACGCGATCTGCACGGGACGGACCCGCTGGTCCGCATGGCCGAAGCGTTGAAATCGGCCAACAAGGCGATCTACGAGCGCACGATCGTCGAAGCGGACAAGCAGGGGATGGGCACGACGGCCTCCTGCATCATGATGGGTGGCGGTCGCTGGATCATCGGGCACATTGGCGACTCGCGAATTTATCTGCTGCGCGATGGCGTTTTTCGGCAGGTTACGAAAGATCATTCGTACGTGCAGGAACAGGTGGACGCCGGCTTTCTTACACCGGAGCAGGCGCGCTACCACCCGTACAGCAATGTCATCACCCGATGCGTCGGGGCGAATGCCATCGTCGAGGCCGACGTCCTGAACGGTGAGTTGCATGATGGTGACTTGTTCGTGGTCGCCTCCGACGGCCTGACCGGCATGGTCGAGGATCCGCAGCTGCGCAAGATTCTCGAAACGCGCGGCACCCCGGGCCGCATGGTCGATGCAATGATCACCGAGGCAAATCGTCGTGGTGGGCTGGACAACATCACGGCGATCGTCATTCACGTACAACAGGCCGTGAGCGCCGGCACCGGCACCACCGGCGAGTCGTCCATCGTCACGCGTGGCTGACAGCGGCGAGACGCCCAGCGCTTCTTCGCAGGGCGA
>JBBQDB010000201.1:0-6335 GCA_038319245.1 Gemmatimonadales bacterium | reverse complement strand
CCGCCCGCCGCGGCACCCGAAGTGCGTTACCTCAACGCAGGCATTCCGGGGCACGCGCCGGATCTACCGCTTGCCCTCGGCACGACGTATTCGCTGCAATTCGGCGTCGATCTGAAGGAAGGTGGCGAGAGCGGCACTGATCTGTCCGCGCGATTGCTCGACGCGGGGCTGCTCTTTCGGGACGATGAGTCTTCGATCGATCTCACGATTCAGCTCGACGACGCGGACTTCACGACCACGGCGGCATTTTTCACGTTGACACTACCGAAGACGGGACCGTCGCTCAAAAAGGCGGTGGTCGACATCACGCCGAAGCACGAAGGACGCTGCACGCTCAAGGCGACCGTCTTCAAACAGGGCAACTACCTGATGCAGATGACGCTGCAGTATTCGGTGGGCGCGATCGATGCGCAGGCGGCGAATGTCGAAGTGCACGGACGCTCGCTTAATGCGGCGACCATCATCAAGCCGCGCGAAATCTCGCTGACCGTAGACCCGATCGACGGCGGATATCGCATCACCGCGCAGATGGGTACGCGACAACGCGCAACGATACCGATCGCGGAAGCACAGCTCAACGATCTGATTGCACAAACACGCGCGGCATTGATGACGGTGGTGTCCTATGCCGATGCGGCCAATCGCAAGCCCTTTCAGGAAGGGATCGACATTGACGCAGCCTCGAGTGCTGTGGCGCTCAAGACGTTGGCGGTGGCCGGCGGCCGACTGTATCGCACACTCTTTTACGGACGCAACGCTACGGACGAGTTGGTGAAGCTTGGCGATTGGCTCAAGGCGCAGATCATCAAGCCGGGCGTCGCGACGCTGCAGATTCTTGCCGACGGTTTTCCGATTCCATGGGGATTACTCTACGTCGGCGATACGACGGAGGGCGCGACGTTCGATTGGGAACTGTTCGTCGGCATGCGGCACATCGTCGAAATCATCCCCATTCAGACCAACCTTCCGGTTGATGACTTCGTGATTGCGAGTTCGCCCGTGCTTTCAATTGGCGTCACAGTCAACACGAGTATCGACCAGGAAATGAAGCGCGATGTTGTCGCGCAGCAGCTGCAGTACTGGACGACGCTCAGCGCCTCCGGTGTCGCGGGATTGCAGGTTGCGCAGCGCCAAACGCGCGCGGACCTGCTCGCGGCGCTGCGTGCACGTGCGCCCGAGCAGCTCATGTACTTCTACTGCCATGCGACCACCAAGGGGCCGGCGGATGTCGGTGGAATTGCCGCCTCCAATATCGAACTGACCGGCAATCAACGGTTAACGCTCGATGATCTCGATAATGAAGCCCCGTCGCGCGACACGTTGCCCGGCCAGCCGTTGGTCTTTCTCAATGCGTGCGAGTCTGCCGAACTGACGGCGTCGTTCTATGACGGCTTTGTGCCGTACTTTTTAGCCAAGGGGGCACGTGGCGTCGTAGGCACCGAGTGTAAGACGCCCGCCGTGTTCGCCACTGAGTGGGCGATGCAATTCTTTCCGCGCTTTCTCGCCGGTGAATCGCTCGGCGCGCTTTTCCTCTCGCTACGGCGAGACTTCTGTCGCAAGCACGGCAATCCGATGGGCCTTGTGTACGCTGTGTACTGTGACGCCGATACCTGCATCACGCCTGGTCTTTCCTCTTGAGGTAATCCACGATGCCACTTCGTACGGTTCCGGGTTCTGACGCGCAGTATGATTTGATCTGCTTCGATGCCGATGGTGTCGAGCGTGCCGAAAGCGATGGCTCGATGTTGAGCGAAAGCGTGGTGACGCGGCTCGCGTCGATGGAAGCGCCGATTACCGACGTGTTCTTTTGCAGTCACGGCTGGCAGGGCGATGTGCCGGCGGCGATCGAGCAGTACGACAAATGGGTTGGTGTCATGGCCAAATCGGCCGATGTGGCTGTCGCGCGCGCAAAGCGACCGGGTTTCTCGTCGATCGTGATTGGCGTGCACTGGCCAAGCTTACCCTTCGGCGACGAAGGCGTACCGGATGGCGGTGGCGTACTTGGCGACGATGAGGACAAAGCCCTCGAAGCGCAGGTGGCGCAGTTCGCGGCCAGCATCGTCGATACGCCGACCGCACGCGACGCAATTCGTATCATCCTTCGCGCGGCGGCACGCGATGACGGCGAGCGTGAGACGCTGCCCGACAACGTGCGCGACGCGTACGAGGAACTTGCACGCGAAGCTGATCTGCCACGCGGCGGAAGTAATCCGGGTGGCGCTCCAGGAGAAGAGCAGGGTGAGTGGGACGCGGATGCGATCTATGCCGAAGCACGCGCCTCCGCGACCACGAACGCTGCGAGTGATGCCGAGGCGATTACGGCGTTGCATGGCCCATCGGATGCGCCTGTAAGCGGCGTGCTTGGTGGTGGATTTTTTGGCACACTCAAAGGATTGCTGGTCGCACCGTTGCAGCAGGCGTCATTCTGGAAGATGAAGGAACGCGCACGCACCATTGGTGAGGGTGGTGCACACGCGTTGCTCATTCGATTGCAACACGCAGCGCCATCGACGACGCGATTTCATTTGATGGGACACAGCTTCGGTTGCATCGTGATGTCGGCGACGGTCGCTGGCGCGGCGGATGGTCCGCCGCTCGTACGTCCCGTCGATTCACTGTTTCTCGTGCAGGGTGCACTCTCGCTCTGGTCGTACTCGCCGGATATTCCTGTTGCGCCTGGGAGCGTTGGCTATTTCAATCGCACGTTAGCCAAGGGATTCGTCAACGGTCCAATCGTGACTACGCAGTCGCGCTTCGATCGCGCGGTGGGGATGCTCTACCCGACGGCGGTTCGCGTGAAATCGCAATTTGTTCTGGGAGACGAGCTTCCCAAGTACGGTGGTGTCGGCACCTTCGGTATTCAGGGGATCGGTGCCGTTGGTGAAAATCTGACGATGGCTGCCGTCGATCACGAGTATGGCTTCCACGCCGGGCACGTGTACAATCTCGAATCGAGCGATGTGATCAAGACGAGCTCGGGGTTGGCATCTGGCGCGCACAGCGATATCGCGCACCCAGAAGTAGCTCATGCGATGTGGCAGGCTGTCCTTGCTGACATCAAGTGATGCCCGACGGTGTGCGTTGCTACGACGTGCAGCATCCGCAGCTCTTGCGTCGTATCTGTGAAGCATCTCTGAGGTACACATGAGCCACACCGGTACGATGCCGTCGCCGCTGCAGATCACGGTCAGCAACGCGAATCTCAAGTTCGTGCGGCAACCGACGATGGTCGGTCACTATCGCTCGATTGCACTGACCGGCACCGAGTTGGCAATGGACGTGTTGATTGGCGGTACGATGACGTCGGCCTTACGCGGCGGCTTGTATCCCGATCTACCCGGCTCGCAGCAGATCTTCATCAACACGCACGCGAATCACGACAACCCCATGCAGCCGCCACGGCCGGGGGCGGTGATCGTCGTGGGATTGGGCGAAGAGGGAAAGTTGCGCGCGCCCATGCTTGCACAAACCGTGCGACAAGGGGTGATGACGTGGGCGCAACGCACGTTGGGTGCCGACACAACGGTCTCGTCCTTCGAGCTTGCCTCGTCACTCATCGGCAGCAGTGGTACCGGCAATCCGGCAGGTCAAGCAGCGCGCTTGGTCGCGCAGGGTGTACGAGAAGCCAACATCCGTCTGATCGAGATTGGATGGCCGACGGTGAGTCACCTGCATCTCGTCGAGCTGTTTCTCGATCGCGCGACCGAGGCATGGCGTTCACTGCAGATTCTCGCCACCGCGTCACCGGGTGAATACGTCATCACGCCGTTCCTTCAGGCCGGACTCGGTGGGTTGCAACGCCCGCTCGATCCAAGCTATCGAGGCTCCGAGTACGATCTCATCTCCGCGATGACTCAGCAGGACAATCATGGCGAATCGCTGATTGCGTATACCGTTGACACGCGTCGTGCACGGACCGAAGTGCGTGCGCAGGCGACTCAAATCAAGCTGCTGCGCGAACTCACGACGAGCGCCGCTGACGACGAAACGTCCGACCGACAAATCGGGCGTTCGCTATTTCGATTGCTCGTCCCGCTTGAAATGCAGCCGTTTCTCGGTGGCTCGGATGCCACGCTGCTCGAGCTCGACAGCGGTACCGCTGGTATTCCGTGGGAACTGTTGGATGCGTCCACGAGTGACGACGCCGCACTCGCCATCAAACCGTGGGCGATTCGCACGAAGTTCCTGCGCAAGCTACGCACCGTCGACTTCCGCGCGGTCGTGCAGGATGCCAACGCCGATGCACATGTGCTGGTCATTGGTGAGCCGCGCTGCGACGATCCCGCGTTACCACGATTACCGGCCGCGCGCGCTGAGGCGCTCGACGTCGCGGCGCTGTTCGCAAAGCAAGTGGCGAAACAGTCGGGTTCAGTGAAGCAGCTCATCTGCGGCAACGGTCCTCGCGACGTCGGCCCGGACGCGCGAACGATCATTAACTCGTTGCTCGAGCGCGACTGGCGCATCATTCATATTGCCGGTCACGGTGAACCGCCGGATGCAGTTGATCAGAACGCCGCCGATGCGGGCATCTTACGCCCAGCTGCAGATCCTCGCGGCGTTGTGCTCTCCAGTGGTACGTATCTCGGTCCGCGCGAAGTCGCGACGATGCCCGTTGTACCAGAGCTGGTGTTCGTGAATTGCTGTTTCACGGCGGTAGGCGACGGCACGAAAGTGCTCGACGCACCGCCGTCAGGACGTCCCGATCACGCGAGTTTCGCCGCAGGTGTCGCCGAGGAATTGATTCGTATTGGTGTACGATGTGTGATTGCCGCGGGTTGGGCGATCGAAGACAACGCAGCGCTGACCTTTGCGCATTCGTTTTACGATGCGTTGCTGGATGGCAATCGATTCATCGACGCGGTCGCCACGGCGCGCACCGCCGCGTGGCAGCTCGGCGGTAACACGTGGGCCGCCTATCAATGCTATGGCGATCCGGACTGGCGATTCGTCGCCCCCTCCCGCGATGCACAGCAGGCACAACGCAGCAGCGAGCAGAAGTACTCGGGCGTTGCGTCGTGGCGCGTGTTGCTGCTGGCGCTCGAAGAGATTACGGTGGAAAGTCGTTATCCCGGCTACGACAAAGCACGTGGGCGTCAACACGTCGGCTATCTCGAGTCACGTTTTCAGAACGTCTGGGGGACGATTGGCTCGGTGGCCGAAGCGTTCGCCATGGCGTGGGTGCAATTGGACGAACGTGAGCGTGCCATCGGTTGGTACAGTCGTGCCATCGCCAACAACGATGGAACCGCATCCATTCGCTCCGTCATGGAACTTGGCAATCAGCGCGTGCGCCTCGCGCTCGATAAAGCCGAACGCGCACGGAGCGCTGCCGTGGCCAGCGACAGTGATGCGGCGACGATCGCCGCGACCACCACGGCCGCGATAGACGCGGCGCGTGACGACATCAAAGGTGCGTTGTTAATGCTCGAGCAGATCGCCAATCTGCAGCCCACGATCGAGCGCAACGGAAAATGTGGCTCTGCGTGGAAGCGCCTCTCCCTGCTCGAGGCGATGGCCAACGATGCGGTCGCCGAGATGAGCGCAATCGCGCAGATGAAACGGTGGTATGACAACGCAGAAGTGCTGGCGCGTAGCACGAATCATCCAGACCTCTACTATCCCGCGCTGAATCGCATGGCGGCGGAGTTGCTCGTCGATGCCGGTAGTCCGGCGTGGCCGGGTTTTGATGCGGTGTCGGTCGCTGAGGTTCGCGATTCGCTCGCTGCGAAGACGCGCGATGATCCTGATTTTTGGAGCGTGGTCGGCGTCACGGAGCTGCGGTTGTATGAAGCGTTGGCGCAGCGAGCGCTCGCGCCGGTGCTCGAAAGCATTATGGCAGAATATGCAACGCTGTATGAACGGGTCAGCGCCTCCTCGATGTGGTCGTCGGTGTACGACCAAGTCCGGTGGGTCATTCCCAAGTACAAGTTGCGCGTGAATGCGACCGAGAGCGACGCGGCGCAGTCGCTGATCGATCGGCTAGCAGTGCTGGCCAGTACGTAGCCACTGACCGGCCGCACCTCGCGGCTACGTCGCTGACGTTGAGCATGGCCTTGTCTTCGTGGTGGAAGGGGCGAATTTCCCCTCGCTGACTACGGTAGCATCGACGGCACTAATCAGGGCTCCAGTGCGACGAATCTCGTGCTCTCGCGAATGCCATGCTCGTCTGCTGCCGGCGCTGGCCGCGACGCTCTCGTTGCTGGCGCGCCCGCTCGCCGCGCAGGCCGGTGCCGCGGTCCTCACGCGAGGGCGAGATCCGGGACAGGCCGTCGATTCGGCATATACGACGAAGATCCACGAGTACACGACAGCGAAGTTCTTCTTGTCGTCGTTGG
>JBBQDB010000200.1:0-6340 GCA_038319245.1 Gemmatimonadales bacterium | reverse complement strand
GCCCAAATGATCGCGATGTCGGCCATCGAGCCGTTCGTGATCCACATTTTCGCGCCGTTGAGCACCCAGCTGCCATCGGGTTGCTGACGAGCGCGGGTGATCATGCCACTTGGATTCGAGCCGAAGTCCGGTTCAGTCAGTCCGAAACACCCGATCAGTTCCGCCTTCGCAAGCTTCGGCAGGTAGTGCTGCTTCTGCGCTTCCGAACCGAACGCAAAGATCGGGTACATGACCAGCGCGCCCTGCACCGACGCGAACGACCGAATGCCAGAGTCGCCGCGTTCGAGTTCCTGCATGATGAGTCCGTACGCCACGCTCGACAAACCGGCGCACCCGTACTCCTCCGGTAGGGACGCGCCCAACACGCCCAGCTCCGCAAGTTCCGGGATCAACTCCTTCGGAAATCGGCCGTCGACGTAGCACTTCCCGATGATCGGGAGAATTTTTTCGTCGACGAATGCGCGGATCGTGTCGCGAATCGCGCGCTCTTCTTCAGTTAGCGCGGCATCGATGTTGAACAGATCCGCAGCGTGCGCCGACAGGTCAACAGAAGGGAGCGCCGGGATGGCGCTGGCAGCAAGCAGATCGGTCGCCATGGCAGCAGGACTCGCGAAAAGGAAAGAACGAACAGCCATCAAAAATGTAGCAAGTCACCTCTGATGGTGACGTGAAACGCCGGGTCTGGTTGACAACTCACGACCTGCGGAGTCGGTTCCGAAGTGTAGAAATCTATTGCTTTTTTTCTCGAGATCATGAGGAGTCGATGAGACGTTTGCTCGCATTGTTGGCCGTTCCGTTGTTGCTCGCTGCGTGCTCCAGCAGCAGTGACAACGGAGGGACTACCACCCCGCAGAGTATTGCCCTGAGCCTGTCGGCATCGTCCGCGTCAGTCGCACCAGGCGGTACGGCGACCGCGACCGCCACCCTCACGCGCGTTGGCGGATATACGGGCGCTGTGACGTTGACCGCAGAGAATCTGCCGACCGGTGTGACGTCCAGCTTTAATCCCGCGCAGCTCACCGGCGCGACGGCGAGTGCCGCGGTCTCATTCATCGTCGCATCCAACGCGACGCCCGGGAACTTCTCGATCACGCTCCGCGGCTCCGGCAGCGGCGTAACGTCCGTGACAGCGTTGTACGCACTCACGATTACAGCGGCTCCGACGCCGACCATCGCGTTGGCACTTGGCAGCAGCACGGTCACCAGCGCACAGGGCGGTACCGCCACCGTGCCGGTGACGATCACGCGCGGCGGTGGCTATACCGGCGACGTTGCGCTGTCGCTCGACACGCCGCCCACCGGCGTCACCGCGACGTTCGCTCCCGCGACGCTCACGGCGGGCGTAACCACCAGCACCATGACGTTGACGGTCGCCGCGTCGGCCGCGGCCGCAACCAATGCGCTGACCGTGCGCGCGGCCGGGACCGGCGTGACCGCGCAGACCGCGACGGTCTCGCTCACCGTCACGGCATCCACTACACCCGACTACTCGCTCACCGCAGCGCCGGCGTCGCTCTCCATCGTGCCCGGCGCAACCGGCACCAGCGCCGTCACGATTACGCGCACCAGCGGCTTCGCGGGCAACGTGACGCTCGCGCTCGAAGGCGCACCAGCTGGCGTGTCGGGTGTCTTCGCACCGAATCCGGCGACTGCCGGTACGTCGACGTTGACCATCACCACGACTGCCGCGGCCGTCGCCGGCACGTACAACCTGACGATTCGCGGCACGGCATCTGGTCAGGCTGACCGTACGACCGCTGTCTCGTTGACGGTTGCGCCGACGCCAGGAATCACGCTGGCCGTTGGCTCTCCCGCGGTGACTGCGGCAATTGGCGCCTCGGCGACAAGCGCCATCACCATCACGCGCACCGGCGGCTTTGCTGGTGATGTTGCCCTGACGGTGGACACGCCGCCCGCTGGCATTGCGGCAGTCTTCGCGCCGGCAACCATCACCGCAGGCAGCACCACGTCGTCGCTGTCGATCAGCGTCGGTAGCGCTGTCGGGGCGGGCAATTACACGCTCACGGCGCGCGCCACCGGCACAGGTGTCACCGCGCAGTCGGCGACGATTACCCTCACCGTCACCGCGGCGCAGGGGTACAGCATGGTGGCCACGGCGGTGAGCGCTGTGCAGGGTACGACCGGCACGAGCACCGTCACGCTGACACGCACGGGTGGATTCGCCGGCTCCGTCGCGCTGGCCGTCTCTGGCCTGCCGTCGGGTGTCACGGCCACGTTCAATCCCACGCCGACCACCGGTAACACGTCGGCGTTGTCGCTCGCCGTTGGTAGCGCGGTCGCCGCGGGTACGTACACGGGTACGATCACCGGAACGGTGTCCGGTATCGCCAACGTCACGACGCCAGTGTCGTTGACGGTCACGGCGAGTGGCGGTGGCGGTGGCGCGATTTCGTATCGCTTCTGCGATCAGGTGCCGACGTTCTTTGCCTATCGCAACGGTTCGAGCGGCAACTGGACAGCGGTGCAAGCCGGCGCGAACAGCACCTTCTCGTTCAGCATCTCGGCGAGCACCGGTCAGATCGCGTACGCGGTCCCGAACGGCAGCGGGGGCGTGGATATGCAAGTCCAGTACTTGGCGGCCTCCGAATTCCCGCTGTACGCCAATAACGCTTGCGCAACAAACCCAGCAACGAAAACTGTGACGGGCACGGTCGCCGGTCTTGCCGCTGGCAATTCTGCCACGATCTCACTCGGAAACGGCAGCGCGTCTCCGTCGACAAACGGTGCGTTCTCCATCACGAAGGCGCAGGATGGCGCCGCGGACCTGATCGCCACGCGCACGGCGATCAATCTCACGACGTTCACCTTCGGCATCGACAAGGTGCTCATTCGCCGCGGTATCAATCCGCCAGCTGGCGGCTCGATTGGCCCGGTGATCGACTTTGGCGCTGCCGAAGCGGTGACGCCAGCCTCGGCGGTCTACACCATCGCCAACGGAAATGGCGAGACGTTGCTTGGGCTGACAAGCTTCACCACCGCGAATGGCGGTTTGGCGAGTTTCACGACCTTCGCACAGGGGCTGACGACGTCGGTGACGTTGTCGGGCGTACCGAGCTCGCTAACCCAAGCGGGTGACTACCATGCCGCGACCGTGTTTGCCAGCACGACGTCTGGCACCACCACGTCGACACGTGCGATCTTCCAATACAACCGCGATCTCGCAGCGCGGACGCTGACGCTCGGTGGCGCGATTACTACGCCGACGTTCAGCACGAGTGCGAGCGCACCGTACGCTCGTGTGCGATCACAGGGTCCGTGGCAGGCGGATTACTCGGACGCGGTGACGGTAGGATACGTTCAGTCTACGGGTAACAAGTCGTGGACGATCACGGCTACACGCTCGTACTTCGGCGCGAGCGCCTCGACGTACGACCTCGACTTGCCGGACTTGTCGGGCGTGAGCGGCTTCAGCAACGCATGGGGGCTCGTCGCTGGCACGACGACGAACTACAGCTTCAGCATCTACGGCGGCTTCCGAGCCATCACCGCCATCACCGAAGGCACTACGTTCAAGTTCGGCGGACGCTCGGCAACACTGATCCCGTAACGTTCGGTCGGTTTGGAAACACAACGCCCTCGGCTGCAATTGCAGCCGAGGGCGTTGTGGCTACAGACGATAGATTGACAGCGCAATGCAGGCCACGGATGTCCGAGACTCGGCTTTCCACGTGCACTGCTGGCCGCGTACTTCAGCGCCTCGAACTACCCCGCCGCCTGCTTCTGGCGTCGTGCAATTGTCTCGACGTGGCGTCGCGCGGCCGGCGTGATCCCAACGTCGCGGCACTTGCGACGGAACTCTCGGCCGTGATCCACCGGCTGTTGCGTCTCGTGCTGCCATTGGTGCACCATCTCGTGCAGCAACGTGTGCATCGCTTCACGCCATCCGTGTTTCACGACGTGCGATCGCGACAGCACGATCTCCGACGGCGTGTGGCGTGAACCCGGATCAAAGTGGCCGAGCCGAGTCGCCATGCGTCCTGAGAGGCGCAGCGGCAGTGCGCTGAGCGTGCCGTCAAACCATTGTGCATTGAGCATGCGATGAGCTTCGCGCAGTTGCGCGAGCAACGCGAGGTCGCCAGGGCGTGCGGACTCTTCGCGGCGTACTGCGGGTGCGCGTTCCACGTCGTGCGCGAGGATCGCGTCACGTGCCACGGCGCGCGCGACCTTCGTACGCGCCATCGCAAAGGTAACGATGGCGCGCAGCACCGATTCAGGCGCGTCCGCGTAGCCTTCCTGCACACGCAGCGTCCGTCCGCTGAGCGACACCATCACCGTACGCGTGCGCATCAGCACCAACGCGTCGACCCCGCGAAGTCCGAGCTCCTGCAGACGCGAGAACAGCACGGCCGTGCGTGCACGTGTCGCCGAACGTCCGCGGGCTGGCCGATCACGAAGCGCCTCGGGTGCCCGCGGTGCGGAGACCGGTGTCAGCAGCGAGATGAGCGAGACGGCCGGCACTGATGTCGGCGCCGGCGCCTCGGGCGGCGTGGGTACCGAGCCGTCAAAGAACTCGAAGACGAGTTGCGCGAGCCGAGGAAGTCGCATCACTGCGAAGTTAAACCGACGCTCCCTGCTGTGGGGAGTGTCTATCCGAGTCGTACCCCGTCAATCATGGCGCGCAACGCGTGGATCTGATCCTCAACCACCGTATGCCCGAGTCCAGGATAGATACGCAGATCTGCCTCGGCGCCCGCATTCGCAAACGACGTCGCCGACGCGCGCACCCGCGACTCCGGGATGTGTGCGTCAGCATCGCCACACGCCAACAACATGGGCGTGCCTCGCACGGTCGCGTCGATCGTGCGCACGTTCGCGTCGTCACCAACGAGCGCACCCGCCAGTGCCGCCACACCCGCATAGCGCGCCGGGTTTCGCGCCACGAATTCGAGGGCAAGACACGCCCCCTGCGAAAAGCCGGCGAGTATGATGCGATTGGTCGGAAGCCCGACGTCACGCGCCTCCTGCACCGCGCGCGCGATCGACGAGAGCGCGGAAGACAGCCAAGGCTCATTGTTGGCGACCGGCGCCAAGAAGCGGTCCGGATACCACGAGCCGTCCGCGGCCGTTGGCGCAATCACGGCGCCATCGAGTGCACCCGCCACGCGAGCGAGCGGTAGCATGCCCACCGGCGATCCGCCGCGACCGTGCAGGAGCACGAGCGCGAACTCCGCATGCTCTAGTGACACACCCGCGCGCAGCGGCGCGAGTCCAGCGTGCGGGTCGAGATCGCCTCGTTCCCGAACGTCGACGGGGAGTTGCGACGTGATCACGAATACTCCTCCGAACTGACAGCACCGACAGATTGCATCTCAGGAGCCACGATCGCTCGCGCGGGATACATAGACACACCCCGGGAAGCATCCGCGCCGTCTGAGGGCCATGACGCGCGTGTGATCGGAATGAGTTGCTCCTCGATTTGTGGACGATGGGCTTCGAGCCACGGCGGTAGCCGCAGCGCGCTGCCCGTGCTCTCTGCCGGTTCGTCTACCAAAAAGCCGGGGCCCATGGTCGCCAGTTCCACGATGTGCCCGTCTGGATCACGCGTATAAATGCTCTTGAAATAGACCCGATCCATCACCTGTGATACCTGGACGCGCGCATCGAGCAACCGCTGCCGGAATTCGAGCTGTACCGCGTCGTTGGCCACGGCCAGCGCATAGTGATGCCCCTGCCCGCTACCCATGCTCGCACGGCGTTCACGCTTCGGATCTCGCTCGAGATATGTCACCAACGTGCCAGGCCGCGCATCGGCGCTGCCCCACGACCAATGCCGCGTCCCTGGATCGTCGAAGTTTTCCGTTTGTTTGACGAGCGACAACCCAAGCACACCGCGTAGAAACTCGTCTGTGTGTTCGACGTTCGAGGCCATCGCGGTGATGTGATGCATCCCGCGGGTGAGGGCCATTGCCGCATCGATTGTTGGCACCGGCTCCGGCCACATCAGCGCCGCAATCGACGCTTCGTCGCGCGCACCACGCACCAGTGCGGCGGGCGGCGTGCGCTGGCTGATGATGTCCGACGTTTCGTCAATGAGCATGCCCGGCCCGTCGGTCGCGATTTCGAGAATGACGCCGTCAGGATCGCGAAAATAGATCGAGGTGAAATACTGCCGGTTGTACGGACCGCGCACACGCAGTCCGAGGTCCGTGAGACGGCGCTTCCAGCGGAGCAGCGCATCGGTGTCGGAGACACGCAGTGCGACGTGGTGCGTCCCGCCGATGCCTGGCCGCCCACGCGGCGCTCGCGGCCATTCGAAGAAAGTGATCACCGTGCCCGCGTTGCCCGTTTCGTCAGCGAAGTAGAGATGGTAGCTGGCGGG
>JBBQDB010000199.1:0-6367 GCA_038319245.1 Gemmatimonadales bacterium | reverse complement strand
TTGACGACCGGCACATCGAGACGCTCGAGGTGCCGCAACCAATGCAGCGTATGGAACGTGCTCTGCGCGTGACCGCGCAGATAAGCCGACGGACTTGCACGGTTAAACACGAGCGACCACGGCGTTGTGCGCTCGGATGGATCGAACAGGTGCGCGGCGGCATCGAGCCGCTCGAATGGAATCTCGCGCTTTTCGAGCTCCGTGAAGAGCGGGCGAAACCAATCCGGGTGTTCGTGATAGATCGCCATCGGACGACGGGACATGACGTTGCTCCAGCCTGGGTAAAGCCGTCCACAGAAACGAAAAAGCCCGGCAACGGAAGCCGCCGGGCATTCGCGATTTAGCTCGTTATTTAGCCTGGCGGCAAGAGGCGGCAAAAGACCAGGTGACGCAGTTGTGGGTACATGTCTAGCGACTGGAGCGCGACCGTGTCAATGCGGCGGGACAGGCCGTTCGGCACGCACGACACACGTCGCGCTAGAACTCATTCTTATAGCTCATGAATTTGAACTGTCTGTCACGCTCGATGATGTTGCCGAAGAAGCGATGTGTGGATGCATCGCCCTTTTCGCCACGAAGTTGCAGTTCGCAATTGGTCCAGAAGCGATTGTCGCCTTGTACCGTTGGTGTCGGATCACAGCGGTAGCGAAGGAGTGAGACGGGCACGCCACCGGCGCGGCGTACCAGACGGATAAAGCCTGACTCACTCGGGTTCTGGATGGTACGCCACACCAGCGCCGGGTCCTGCGTGTACGGCGGTTTCGTGTTTGGCGAATCAGGATACACGAGATAGGCGAACTCGGCGATGCTCACCTGCATCGCCCGCAGGTCGAGCGAATCGGCGGCAACGACTGCCTTGATGAACCGCTGCACCAGCGCGTCTCGCGACGGACTACCGCCGGCAAACGCGGTGACGGGCGCGCCGCCAAGCTTCGCGCGAAAGCGGCGTTGCATCTCTTCGACGGGGAAGATCGAATCGACGACGTAACCGGGAAGTGTGCGATTGACCGAGTCTTGTCTCGCGCGCGTCGTCGAGTCTTTGACGACCGAATCGCGCACTACCTTCGCGGCGAGTTGCGCTGGTGTGGCCGCGGACTCAGGCGTGCTACACGCGGACGCAAGCGCGAGCGAAACGGCAAACAGGGCCGCAGGCAACGCGGTTGGACGAAGCGAATGACGAATATGAGACATAGATCCAGAAGTATGGCGAACGAAAGTCATGGACAGCAAACAGCCGGCGTCCACATGGACGCCGGCTGTCGGGTACGACTGCTGCGTTAGTTGCGTGCGTACGTCGTCCAGCCCTGCCACCACTTCGCGCCACCCGGTGCGACGGCACCCATGTACGCCGTACCCGTGATAAACGTGCCGCCCTTGGTGGCCATCTTCCCGGTGAATGTCGCTAGACCACCCGTAGCAATCGGCGAACCCGTGGCCGGGCTGAAGTCGAACGACGCGGTGCCCGACGGCGGTGTACCTGTCGCCGGCAAGGTCGTGAACAGGCTGGTCGTCGTCGTGGTCGCCGCAGCAAGCGTGAGCGAGTTGCCCGCCAGTTCGAACGCGTTCTGCTGCACCGCCGCACCTGGCGCATTGGGCGCCTGGAAGACCTGCGGCGTTTCGGCGAAGTAATTGTTGCGCACGATCAAGTCTGACGTGTTCATGTCCGGCACAGCAGCGAGACCGGCGCGGACGTACGTCAAGCTGTCACGGAGCGAAATACCACCGCGCGCCCAGCGGGCGAGCACACCGTTCACGTAGTAGCCACCCGTACCGCGACGCAGCATCATGCCGTAGCCGCCGCCCGTGCCAGAACAGTCGGTCGAGCCGCATCCGATAAGGGTATAGTTGGCGACGAGCGGAATCGTGTACGGCGTCGAGTTGAAGCCAAGATCGCAACCGGTGCCGTTGCAGCCGTCGTTCTCGATGCCCTGAATGTCGACAGAGTAGAAGCCGGCTCCGGTGCGCGGCACGAGCTGCACGGAGTTGTAGCCGATCAGATACTGCATACGGCCGCTCCAGCTTTCCGACATGTCGTACATATCGTCGGCCGTCTCGTAGGCGACCGCGTGGTCGAAGTCGAAGCCACCGCCGAAGAATTCGTACGAGTCATCGAGGCCCGCCAGCGCTTCGACGTAGGACACGCGCGTGCCCGATCCGATCGCGGCGAATGTGAAGGCATTGAATTCCTGATCGATCAGCGTCGCATATCCGGCGAACTCGACGCGCACATACGTCAGCGTACCCGAGTTGTCGGTGGCAACCGTGCCGCCGTTATACGTCACGAAATAGTTCTTACCGCCCACCACCGTCGTACCGTCAACGCCCGACCCTTCGATGGTGACGTTGCCGCTGCGGTTGTCGAGCGCATTGCCAATCATGAGCAATCCGCCCCAGTCACCAGGCTGACGCTGGCCAGCCGGACGCGACGACGTGAAGACGATCGGGAGTTCGGCCGTGCCAACTGCCTGCAGCTTCGCGCCACGCAAGATCCACAGTGACGAACCTACCGTATTGAAATCGCCCTGAATCTTGGTGCCAGGCTGAATGGTCAGCGTAGCGCCGTTGGCGACGTGAATGAAGCCCTTGAGCGTGTAGACCGTGTCCGCGAACAGCGTTCGGCTCGTCGTGATGTCGGTCGTGATGTCGGCGGCCGCGTTGCCGAGGGCAAGCGTTGTCGCAGAAGCTTCACCCGAGGCGACGCTCTGCAGGCCGCCCTTGGTCGTCGTCACACGAAAGCGGTAGACCGTCGCCGCCTTGAGACCGGCGCGCGTCACCGTGATCGCCGTCGCCGTCGATGGTGCCGAGATCGTCGTGTCTGCAGTGAACGAACCAGCCGACCCTTCAGCACGCTCCACGAGATAGCTGGCGTCGCCGGCGACGCTGGTGAAGTTGTACTGCACGGACGACGAACCCTTGGCGCTCGCATTCAGTCCGAGAATCGGAAACGGCGCGACGGGTCCGGTGGACTTGTCGCTGCTGCAGGCAGCCGTTAGCAGGCCAGTGAGGCCCAGCGAAACGATCAGCGCCCGACGAGTAAGAATCATGCGAAACCTCAAAACGTGTGGAGAATGGCGCGCGCGTCGTGGTACGATGACGCCAACGAGCACCGAGAAAAAGCCAAGCGGGGTGCGCGGCCATGGTCGCCGTTCACCCCGCAAAGAAACCACTGCTCTGTAGTCGTTACATATCCCTTCTGTCACGCCACTGTATCAGCGTGTGAGCGACGAGCGTCTGCTTACGGGCGGAACTGCAACCCTGCCTGAAACGTGCGGCCGGTGAGGTAGTAGTCGCGCGTCACCGTGCCCTGCACTGTCTGGTACGGCGCATCGAGCAGGTTCTTCGCGTCGACGCGCACCGTGAGTGCGCTAGTCACGCCATACCGCAGCGAGAAGTCCATCACGTTGCGCGACTGTACGATCACATCCGGCAACGGCGACTCACCGGCGACGTCGATCCGTTCGCCGACGCGATTGAACAAGAGGCTCGCCGTCGTCCCACCAGTGCTTGTCGTGTACGACAACCCGCCGTTAAAGACGTAAGGGGCCTGGCCAACCATGCGACGCTTTGCATTCGTGAGGCTCGACGCCGCAATGCTCGACAAGTTGATCTGGCTCGACATCACCGTGAGGTTGCTGAACACCGAGAACGGCACGAAGGCGTTGGCGATGAAACCGAGATCCTTCCGCAGCTCGAGTTCTACTCCAAGGTTCGTCGCGCCGTCAGCGTTGGCAAAGTATACCTGCCGCGCGCTCGACGATGCGCGGTAGACACGCTCGATGGGATTGGTGAATTGCTTGGCGAAAACGGCGACGCTCAGCAGCTCACCAGGATTCGGATAATACTCCCACCGCACATCGGCATTCGTCACGTTGGTCCGCTGCAAATTCTCGTTACCGGCCACGTCATCGCCACCGACCACATCTCGGCTGATGATCGGTGACAGCTCGCGATACTCCGGACGGGCGAGCGTACGCGAGACCGACAAGCGCAGCTGCTGCGCATCGGTGACCTTGACGTTGATCGCGGCAGACGGCAACACGTCGGCCCACACTTTGTTCGTAGACACCGCACGACCAAGACTCGTGGTCGCGTCAACCTGTAGGTGATCGAGTTCATACCGCGCGCCAGTGATGAGACGAACACGCGAGCCGAGCGGCATTTCGATCATGGCGAAACTTGCCGACAGCTGATCCTTCGCGGTGTACGCTCCACCCTGGGAAAGCGGACCAATATCGAAGTAGTTGGACGACGGTGTCGAGTAACGCCCGTCAAACAGCGCTTCGGCTGGCAGCTCGCGTAACGCATTCGAGAGCCCACGACCGCTGATGTTGAAGGCACGGTTGTCGGTCGCGCGATCAGTCGAGCGAACGAGCCCGCCAAACTTGAGCATGCTCTGACGACCCGGTGCTCCGAACGAGAACGAGTACTTCACGTTCGCTTCACGAGAGTTTTCGGCGAGCTGCGAGAACGTGCGCACCGCACCGCCGTTACCGCTGCCGAACCAGCGATATACGCCCGGCGAGGTCGGCGTATCCTTCTCAAGAATCTGCACGAACTCCGACTTGTCCGGCTCATCGCGCTGCACACCACTGATAGTGCCGAACCACTCGAAGTGGTGTGAGTCGGAGATCTGATGATCACCGGCCAACTGAAACGAATGCACCGAGCGCTGTACGTACTGCTGGCGCATGATCCGCGCCGACGTCTGATCGTTCGAGAAGATACCCGTCTCGACGCGTGCGGTGTTGTCGGCCGTGCGGTTGTACAATGCGTTGACGGAGACGCGACTCTTGCTGCCGATCAGCGTGCTGAGATTCGCGAGTCCGCCCCAGAGCACGCTCTGTTGCGCGCTCGTACCGGTGAACTTGTCCATCTCGATCGTCGAGCCTTTCACAGGACCACGATCGGCGAGCGCACGGACCTGACCGCTCTTGAGATCTGTGCCATTCGAGAGCGTGCCGGAGATCAGGTAGCCGAGACGATGGCCAAACAGCAAGGGATCGTTACCGCCAAACGAAACGGATCCGTTGAGCAGCGGCGCACCGTTCTTGGTCGCGGGCGTCCACGAGTTCCGGAATTGGTTGATCAGCAGATTCTTGTCACCCTGACCCAAGTTTTGCGTCAGGTTGCCTGCGTAACGCACGAGCGGCGGCAACTCGCGGCCACCATTCACCATGGCGAACGCTTCACCGCCTGTCGTTCCCGCCGCCAGCAGTGACGAACCCGTCGCACCCGATTCGTAGCCGCTGCCCAAGCTCAGCGTGCCGCTCCGACGCGCCGGAAATTCACGCGTCTTGATGTCGACGAGCGCGCCCGAGAAATCACCCTGCTGTTCCGGCGTGAACGTTTTGATGGTGGTCACACTTTGCAGCAAGCCAGCGGGAAACATGTCGAGCGGCACGACGCGCTTCTCAGGCTCAGGGCTCGGCACCCGTGCGCCGTTCAGCGAGCTGGTTGTATAGCGCTCGCCGAGTCCGCGCACGAACACATACTTGCCATCCTGCACGGTTACGCCACTGACACGCTGCACCGCGGCCGCCGCATTGGCGTCTGGGCTCTTGGCGATCTGTTCAGCGGTGATCGAGTTCACGACACCAGTCGCCGTGCGCTGACCGTTAAGCGCTTCACTGACCGTGCCTCGCTCGGATGATGCCGTCACCGCAACGCTGGAAAGCTTGAGCGTAGCAGTGGCGAGCGTGATGTTCTGCTCGAGGGTCTTGCCCGCTTCGAGCAGAATGCCCGTGATTGTTTTGGGCGCGTACCCGATGCGGCGCGCGGCGAGCGTCACCGTGCCCGCAGGTACTGCCGGCAACGTGTATCGCCCGTCAACACCAGACTGTGTGCCGAGTGTCGTGCCAACGACCTGCACGCCCACGCCAACGAGTCCTTGGCCATTCTCGGCGTCAATGATACGACCCACGATACGACCGCTCGGCGCGCCCTGCGCGCGCACAGTGGCACGTCCGGTTGCCATTACTACGCTGCCCACAACAGCCATCGTCCAGTACATCGCACTGCTATATCGAAATCGCATCGGTCGCTGACGAAGAGGAAATGCGACTCGAACGTGTTGAGTCGCCATGCCGGATTGCCGCATGACGTTGAGAATCCTTAGCACCCGTACCGTTATCGCGAGGATTGTGTGACAAACGTGTAACAACCCCCGCGCCGCCATTCGGACACCTCAGGGAATGGTCACCGTGAGCGTGCCCGTGATTGTATCAAATGTCGAAGGCAGCTCGGCGAGGTTCGTCGTCGCTGTTCCACCGGTCCATTTCCCACGTTCGGTGAAGGTGGCCCCGTGCCCAGGGCATCGGAATCCACCAGCACTCGGGTCGGGATCCACGTAGTACGCTTGATGCGGACA
>JBBQDB010000198.1:0-6414 GCA_038319245.1 Gemmatimonadales bacterium | reverse complement strand
ACTTCGCGCTGATAACTATCACGCCGAATGACGGACCCTCTACGCAAAACGGCACCCCGACCGAAGCGGAATGCCGTGCGCGTACATCGTTGGTCACAGTGGCTAGGGAGGGAATTGAACCCCCGACACGCGGATTTTCAGTCCGCTGCTCTACCAACTGAGCTACCTAGCCATTCCGACCCGAGCAGCGTCCCGCCCGAGTCGAGCTGTCAAACATAACCCCTCGCGCTCGAACGCCAACCCCCGAGCCGCCGTCACCCCGCCCGCGACACCTTCGACACGTGCAGGTTCACCGAATGGTTGACCCGCAACCCGAACACACCGTCGGGTGCCACCTGCGCGCGCGGCAACGTCACCGCAGTCACGCCGTTCACCGAGAACGTGACGGTCTCCGCGCCGGCGACGATCGTCAAATCGTTCTGTTTCGAGTCCTTCGGCTTCTTCGGGCTCAACAGCTTGATCGCAGTGAGATAGGTCCAATCCTTGAGCGTCGTCGTTTTGTCGCCAACGCGCTGCTTCACCAGAAAACGACCGTCGTTGCGTATCAGAAAGTACGTGTACCGCTGCGTCGCACCGGTCAGCGCCTGTCCGCCAACAAACACGCCATACCCTTCACGGTCGCGCCCATTGGTCGGGAACAGGGAAATGCTGCTCGTCAGCGTGAAGTTGCCGGTCGCCGAGCTGTCCGGATGCCACAGAATCACACCAGGTCCGGTCGTGACGTGAAAGCCCGGCGTCATCTGTACGAACGCCAACGTATCCGCTTTCCGACTGTCCTCGTGCGAGTCCTTCTTCCCCTCGGCCCGCTTGTCGATGCGTCGCTCATTCGAAGCATCCACGCGCGTCTGCCAGCCGATCGGCGGCTTGCCTTCGTTACCGCCGGTGAGGTGTTGCGGTGCGTTCGGCGGCTGCGCGCCGACCAGTCGCGTTACCAGCGATGCCGCCACGAGACCGACTCGTAGCACCCGATTCGCCTTCAATGCGACGGGCCGTGCTTCACCCTGCGCCCCTTCCCGCATGATCTCAAACATCATCTCACACATCATCCACCTCCATCCTTCGAGGAGATCCCGCACCTACACCGAACGATTCGCATCATTCGCGTGATTCGCGTGTCGCAGTACCTGTTACGCCTTCTGCGGCCAGCTCGCCGTAATGATGCTCTTGAGCCCACCGCGCACGTTGAAATCGCCAACGATCGTCATGTGCTTGGGCGTACACGCCGCCACAAGATCATCCAGAATGCAATTGACCGCGCGCTCGTAGAAAATGCCGTCGTTCCGGAAACTCCAGAAGTACAGCTTGAGGCTCTTGGCTTCGAGGCACAGTGCGGCGGGACGATACGTGATGCGAATGGTCGCGAAATCCGGCGCGCCACCTTCCAGCAGCTTCAACTCGGCGGCATCACTCTCAATGCCGCCCAACGGACAGAGCGACGTGAACTCCGTCGTCTCCATGAAAATTTCGTAGTCCCGATCGGTGTATGGATTCGGGAACGTCTCGAGCAATTGTGGTTTGGGCATGGGCGAAAGCTAATCGCGCCAAATGCCGCGGACAGCACCGGCGTATCGAGCGCTCGCGCTGATACGAGCGCTAGTGACCGCGCAGCTTTTTCGACCACTCCTCGAGCAGCGTCTTCTCGTCCGACGTCAACGCACCCATCCCTTCGGCCGCGATCTTGTCGAGCACAGCATCGAACGCGGTCGCGGGCATCGGTACCGGCGTAATCGTCGCGGTGGTGGCTGACGGCTTAGGCGCCGGACGCACGCGCGCCACGGCGGCCTTGCTCTGCGCCACGATCTCGTCGACATCGCGGTCGCGCGGACGCGACGAACTCTTGGGCACCGGACGCGGCGGGTCGTCGCCGTAATCAGGGGCAGGCGCGATGCGACGGCGCAACCGATCGAGACTCTGCGCATTTGGCGTGCGCAGATACAGCCAGCCCGCCAGCATGCCACCGATGTGCGCCGCGTACGCCGTACCGCCCATGCTGCCGTGTTCGACCGCGGCCATCAGGATGTTGGTCACGGCCATGAATACCACCAGCCAGCGCACCTTCATCGGCACGATCCCGAAGAAGAGCACTTCATCATCGGGCCAACGTGATGCATACGCGACCGCCACGCCGAGTATCGCGGCCGACGCGCCAATCAGGACGCCGCCGTTGCCTTCGAACATGTAGTGAAAAGCAAAGCCACCAATGCCACACCACAGATAGAACCAGGTGAACGCATTGCTGCCCCACGCCCGCTCGACCCGAGGACCGAACAACCAGAGCGTCCACATGTTGAGCGCCAGGTGCATCAATCCACCATGCACGAACATGTACGTGACAACGGTCCACAGCCGACGCGCCGCGATATCACCGGGCGCATAGCCGAACCACTTCGCCATGTACTCATCGCCCAGCAGTGTCGCCTGCACGAAATACACGCCCACGCACAGGCCAATCAGCCAGTACACGGCGTTTACACTGCGCGGCTGCTCAAACTCGTCGTAGGATGCGTAAGCCATGGAATCCAGCGGTACTTATCAGAACTGCACTCAGGAGACATCAGAAAAACGGAAGACCGCGCTCCAACGTTGCAACGCGATCGCTCAAGCGACGTCGTCGCGCATCGTAACGTGACGAACAGCACAACGAAAATGATCGCACATTCGCACGCTACCGAGCCGTCGCGAGCGCCAAATGCACGATGCGCTCGCACAAGTCGGGAAACAAGATACCGGCTGCCTTCGCCGCCAACGGGATAAGACTCGTAGGCGTCATTCCCGGCAACGTGTTCGCTTCCAGACACCACGGCTGCCCGTGTGGGTCCAACCGAAAATCGATGCGGGCGTAGCCGCCGAGCTTGAGCGCGGAGAATGCGCGTCGCGCCTGATCGGCCAGTTTGGCCTGAATCTCGGGGCTGAGATCCGCCACGAACTCCTCGGCCATCCCCGGCGTGTACTTGCACTCGTAGTCGTACAGCTCCTTCACCGGCTTGATCTCGATCGTCGGCAGCACGTCGTCGCCCAAAATCCCGACCGTCAACTCCTGTCCCGGCACGAAACGCTCCACCATCACCTCATCGTCAAAGCGAAACGCTTCGGTGATCGCGGCCTGGAGCTCACCCGGCTCGCGCACGATCGACAGCCCGACAGTACTTCCCTGCTTGGACGGCTTGACGATCACGGGCCAGTCCAGATGCCGACCAACCTCGTCCGCATCCATCCCCTCGCGCGGCGCCATCAGCCAGTTGGCCGTGGCCACGCCCGCCGACCGCATGACGACCTTGGACAGCTGCTTGTCCATCGCCAGCGCGCTCGCCAAATGCCCGCTGCCGGTGTACGACACGCCAGCCATGTCGAGGACGGCCTGCACGGTCCCGTCTTCGCCCTGCCCACCGTGCAACGCCAGAAATACGCAGTCGGCCTCGGTGACCTCGGGCAACGTCCCCAGCACGGGTGACAACGACCGCGACGCCAACCCGGCCAACGCCTCGAGACTGGGCGGCGCCGACCCGACGCCCGACGCCAGCAACGCCGCTTCCGTCTCGCGCGACAGCACGCCCTCGGCGGGATCGAGGCAAATCACGGAGTGCCCCTTCGCGCGCAGTCCGACGGCAATCCGCAACCCCGATGACAACGACACTTCACGTTCGGACGAGACCCCGCCCAGCAATACCGTAATTCGCATGTCGCTCAGCGATGCATCAGGTATTCGAGCACGTCAAACCGCGTCACGATCCCCTGCACCACGCCGTCCTTCTTCATGAGGACCGCCCGATTGCTCTTGCTCAGCAACTTGGCCACGCTCTCCACCGGCTGATCGGCCTCGACGGTTGGGAACGGCTGATCCATCACATCGCTCACGGTCTGATCGAGCACCTTGGGGTCGGCCAACGACCGCGATGTCAGCTGCGACTCGGCCACACTGCCGATGCACACCGAGCCTTCCATCACCGGCACCTGCGACACGTCATGCAGCGCCATCAACCGAATGGCCTGCCGCACCGTCGCACCGGGCGACACGCTGATCATCGCCAAACCGCTCGCATCCTTGCGGCCGAGTACCGATTCGATGGTGGTCGCGGACGCATCGAGCATTTGGTTTTCGCGCATCCACTCGTCGTTGAACACTTTGCTCAGATAGCGCTCGCCGGTGTCACAGAGAAAGGTGACAACGAACGCATTCGGATCATCGACGCGACGCGCCACGGTCATCGCGGCGTGCGCAATCATCCCCGCCGATCCGCCGACGAAAATGCCTTCCTCGCGCGTGAGTTTGCGCGCCATCGCAAAGGCGTCTTTGTCATTGACGGTGATGAACTCGTCAATAACGCTCATGTCGAGTGTGTGCGGAACGCAGTCCTGGCCAACGCCTTCGACCTTGTACGGCGCGCCGCTCGAGTGTGACTCACCGTGCGTTCGCCAGATCTCGGCCAGCAACGACCCCATCGGATCGGCAGCGATGATCTTGATGTTCGGGTTCATCGACTTGAGGTAGCGCCCCACGCCGGTAATCGTGCCGCCCGTGCCCGCGCCAGCGATGAAGTGCGTGATACGCCCTTCGCTCTGCTCCCACAACTCGGGACCGGTGGTGGCTTCGTGCGCTGCCGGATTGGCTTGGGCCTCGAACTGGCCGGCCAGTACGGCGCCCGGCGTTTCGGCCGCGATGCGCTTGGCCATCATCACGTAATTCTGCGGGTGGTCGTTGGGGACCGCGGTCGGGGTGATGATGACTTCGGCGCCGAACGCCTTGAGCAGCCGCACTTTTTCCTGCGACATCTTGTCCGGCATCGTGAAGATGCACTTGTACCCTTTCAGCGCCGCCGCAATGGCGATTCCAACGCCGGTGTTGCCACTCGTCGCTTCGACAATAGTCCCGCCCGGCTTGAGGCGCCCGCTGGCTTCGTGCGCTTCGATGAGCGGCAACCCGATCCGATCCTTGACGCTGCCGCCGGGATTGAAGTAGTCGGCTTTGCCGTAGAGCGGCGTCCGTAGCCCTTTCCCGATCCGTCCGAGACGAATCATCGGCGTCCAGCCAATGGTCTCGAGCACGTTCTGGTAGGGGCGACGGTGTCGCAGGTGTTCTACGTGCGTCGGCGCGCTGTGCGACGTAGTGGCTGGCGCGGCGACCGCTGCGGTGCTGCTGGAATCGACGGGGGGGAGTGTCGTAGCCATGGGGCAGGTCTCAAAGGGAATCGCCGGGGAGCTTCCGCCCCTCGGGGTGCCGGAAATGCACAGGGTACAGCAGCACAACCGCGATCGGGGTGCCGCGCCGACGCGCGGCCTTGAAGCGCAACTGCCCCGCGCCAGCGATAGCCGCTGAGTCGAACAACGCTTCACCGGAGGGCTCAGCGACGCGGGTGCTGTCGGGAATAACCGTGCCGCTGGAGTCCACGTACAAACGCAGCATCACGTTGCCCTGCAAACGACGCTGAAACAGTGAGACAGGATACCGAAACGGCAGCTCGGGATTGGTCATCAGGGGCAGTTCGTCCGGCTGCGCACCCCGAAACCAAGTGCCGCCGCCCGGTCGCATCGTTCGTCCTTGCTCGGAACACGCCGACACACCGAGGTACAACGTCAGGCACGTCAGGAGAAAAACCCAACGGGTCCGGCCTGCCTCACGCACCGCCAAGCTGATCCGCGCGGCCGAGCCACGTACCGTTCGACGCTGCAGACGGTTGGACTGTCTGCCCGTTGTCTCACGCATGATCCAATCTACACGTCAGCCGGTTCATTGGCGTTTCGCTCGCTATTTCGCGCTGTGATATCATCCGACATGTCATCCTTCCGTCCTGTGCCAATGTCCGAACGTTCGCTCGTCCCGCCCACGTCGCGTATGCCGCGCACCACGCGATGGTCGCGCGCGACGCGCACGGCCCTGGCTGTGCTTGCTGTTGCGGTAGCCGCGTGTTCCAAAAGCACCACGGATGCCACGCAGACGCCAGCCGCTATCCGCGCAGCGAGCGGCACGCTGCAAACCGGCACGGTAGGCACGGCGTTGACGGTGCCACTCAGCGTGGTCGTCACTGACGCTGCCGGCAAAGCAATTGCCGGCGCGGTGGTACAGTGGGACGCGAGCGCTGGTTCCGGCACGACAAACCCGTCGGCGTCGGAAACGGATGCAAAGGGTGCAGCGACCGCCATCTGGACGGTCGGCACCACGGCAGGCACGCAACGCGTGACGGCGAATGTCAGCGGCGTCGCGCCGGTCACGTTCATCGCAACCGTCATAGCTGGCCCAGCGATCTCGGTCATCGCCACGCCGGAGCGAGCCTTTTTGGGCATCGGCGATACGCTCCGCATCCGTGCGGCCGCGCGCGATCAGTACGGCTACGACATCACTGGGCAAGCCCTGACCTTTACCTCCATCGACGCCACGATTGCCTCGGTCAGCACCGCAGGGCTGGTATCCGCGATCGG
>JBBQDB010000197.1:0-6430 GCA_038319245.1 Gemmatimonadales bacterium | reverse complement strand
CGCGCGACCAACCCGTACATCGACGCACCACCGCGCGGATCGACCACGCGAATCACAGCGGTGAAATCGTTGCGCGCATCGGGCTGCTGCGCCACGGCGACATCTCCACGTCCCTCCCGTCGGTCGAGCACCACCTCCACTGCACGCCTCGGCAGGCCAGCACCGGTCATCTCGCTCTGCGCGTCGCGCAGCTGTGCGCCGCTTCGTGTCACGTAGTCCACGCGTCGCCCTTGAATTCGGATTTCGACGACGTCATCTACGCGTCCGTTCCACTGCAGCGACCCGTGATCGGCGTAGTTATTGCCAATATTGCTTCCGCCGTAGTTGCTCCCGTAGTTGCTTCCGTTGTTGCCGCGATCATCGTAGCCACCGCGATTCCCGTTCCGATCATCACCGTCGCGACCTTGGCGTCCGTACGCGTGGCCATTACCGGGGAAGTCCTGATCGCGTCTGTCGCGGTACCGGTCGTCGTCCTCGCGACCGCGCTTGTCGCGATCACGTACATCGCGATCGCGTGTGTCGCCGGTCCACACGGCCGTCAACCGATACCGATCCGCACCGCCGCGTGGGTCGCGAATACGAATCACGGCCTGATAGCCATTGCGCGGCGTCGGCTGCTCGAGCACGTCCACATCGCCGCGCCCTTGATCAACAAGCACACGCATCACGCCAACGCCACGCGGCACGTCGCCTCCGAAGCGCACCCGGTTGGGGAATCCGGCATCCCGCCCTTCGGTGGTGATATTTCGGCCGCGCATCACGATGAACACCTCGCGATCAACCGTACCGCTCCAAGTAAACAGCGGCTGGTCGAACGTGCGATCGAGTGCGGCGGCGCTGCCAACCACCGGCGCGGCGAGGAGTGACTCGGTGGGCGCGGACATCAGCGACAGGCCGAGGACGGTGGAGGCGAGGGGAAGCGCGGTCCGGGTCCGACGAAGCAGAGTCATGGTGCCTCCTGAGGCGATACTGCACTGAAGCCAAGGGCGCGTCCATCGGTGCGACGGGCGCTCGCGTTGACATGAAGCATCAGGAGTGCCGTACCGATGGCGTTGGGCCAGAGTGTCATCGCCTTGACCCAACCGTATGCACTGTCGTCGGATACGCCGCCGTCGGCAACGCAGCGGCAATACACAGCGCGTCGCGTTGTGTCGAAAAGGGGACGATCGGCCGTGGCGGAATCTGGACTCACATCGACCGAACGATGGACCGTTTACGGACCGAAGACGGACGACCGACCGATGCGTACCCCTACCGGCCCACGCTAAAAACGCCAGCGCACCGAGGTCGGACCGACGTCGACGTCGTGTCGAGTGACCAGCCAGCCACTCAGCGCCCCGACTGTTGCCCCGGCCGCAACATCACTGGGCCAATGGTGCGCGCCGTAGACCCGCGCTGCACCGACCAGTGTCGCCGCGCCGAACAGCGCCGGCGTGATATAGCGCGCGCTGCGTGGACTGCGAGACACGAGCACCATCGCCGTCGCGGTGGCAAAGGCAAAGCTGCTGGACGTGTGTCCCGACGGAAACGACGTACGTCCGGCGGTCGAGAACCCTTTACCGAAGCCGAACACATTCGGTGTCGAGTCATTGACGAACGGCCGTTGTCGACCAAAGGCGCCTTTCAGCAGGCTATTGACCACCGCGTTGAGCACGACCGCTTCGCTGGCGCGAATGCCGATTTGCGTGACGGTGTTGTTGTGTGTGGCGTACCCGAGGCCGAGCATCCCTGCGCTGGCAATCACGAAGCCGGGGCCACCGATGAAGTTGAAGGCGTCGGCGGTGCTGCGGAGCGCGGACGACCCTTGAAGGTCGGGGCGCTGCAGGCGCTGTACGACGACGCGATCGATAGGCAAGAACGCGAGCGTCAGCGCAGTGCCGGAAATAGCGATGGTCGCCGCGCGATGTCGCGCCACGAAGCTGCTGGTCGCGACGGGCGCACTCGCTGTTGGCGATGACGACGACGGCGGTGGGCTTGTCTGAGCGAGGGCGAGCGGTGCAAACGCTGACGGCGCGATGATGAACGTCATCAGTATGCGCACGATGTGGCGCGCGCGTCGCGTCAGTGGGGTGTGTAACCCGTCAACACCGATGTCGCACCGAACGTGTGTGATGCGCATGAGCTGTTCTTCGGGTTCTACGCCACCTGCGGCGCAGCGTACGATGGGGCGGCGACAAGCGCGGTCGCGCCGCGGAGTCGCGGAGACACGCCAGGCAATTCAACAATGATCGGTGTGGCGGCCGCGGTCGAGGTGAGTGCACGCGCTACAATCATTTTTCGGATGACCGGCTCCATGCGATCCCATGCCTCGGTGATTTCGCCGCCGATGATCACCTGTTCCGGATTGATCGCGTTGATGATCATCGCCAGGCCAAGTCCGAGGTACCGCGCGGTTTCATCGAGGGCAAAGCCAGCGCGTTCGTCGCCTTGCCGTGCTCGCGCGATGATGTCGGCGATCGTCAGCCCGCTGTCGCGCAGCACGCGTCGTGTTTCCTCCGACGCGAGTTCGCGCCCGAGGTAACGCGAGAGCGTTGCGAGGTTGGAGGTGTGTGCTTCGAGGCATCCTCGGTTGCCACAGAGGCAGCGCGGGCCCTCGAGGTCGAGCGGAATGTGGCCGAATTCGCCGGCGGTGTGCGAGTGACCGCGAATAACCTGCCCGTTGACCACCATGCCGACACCGATGCCGTCTGAAACGGTGACGTAGGCAAAGTCACGCCCATGTTCGCCGCCACGCTGGCCGAGCCAGATATGGGCGAGCGCGCAGGCGATCGGCGCGTTCTCGATCTGCACGGGCAGGCCGGTCGCCGCAGCAATCGCGTCGCGTACGTCCACGTCGCGCCATCCCAACTGCGGCGAATTCAGAATGCGTCCGGTGCGCTGGTCGACCATGCCGGGTACGACGAGGCCGATCCCTTCGCACCGCCCACTGGCGCGGTTGTCGTCGAGCATACGCAGGGTGCGGGTGACGATGGTCGCGACGAATTCGGTTGGGTCCACCACGGTGTCGAATGACTCCGTAGCTACGGCGTTACCGGCAAAATCGCCGAGCATCATGAAGGTGCGGCTGAAGCGCACGTCGATGGCGACGACCAGACGATCGCGCGTGCGCACAAAGAGGCTCTTGGGCTTCCGGCCGCGCGGCGCATCGACCGTCTCGCCTTCATAAATCGCTTCTTCGGCGAGGAGCTCGTCCACCAACGACGTGACCATGCCACGCCCGATCTGCATGTGCCGAGCGAGGTCTGCGCGCGACACCGGTTGGTGATCGCGCACCAGGTTGAGCAGGATCTGCCGGTTGATCTCGCGGGGCGTCGAGCGGGTCGCCCGGACAAACCGACGAGTATCGATCTTCCGCAAAGCGTTCTGGGGTGGGGGCGAACAGCAGGGTAATCCATGCGGGACGAAGGCCGCACGCACCCAGGACTAGGCGTCAAGATATCGAGACGGACGGCAGAACGCGTCAGCGTCAACCGTGAGGTGACATTGCGGCCTCTGTGCAGGCAAGGTACACTGACAGAAGATTTGTTTCTAGGAAGAACAAAAGATGACCTCCCGCCTCGCAGCCGACCGATTTTTCGATTCCGACCCCGCGCAACGCCGGGTCGCGCGTGCCCTCTACGAGGAAACCGCACCGCTCCCGCTGATCTGCCCCCACGGCCACGTGGAACCGGCACTTTTGGCGGAAAACCTGCCGTTTCCCGAGCCAACGGCGCTTCTGATCACCCCGGATCACTACATCTTCCGGATGTTGTATTCGCGCGGGGTGCCGATGGAGGCGCTGGGTATTCCGGCCCGCGATGGCACTGTTGTCGAGGACGATCCGCGACGGATCTGGCAGCTCTTCGCCGACCACTACTATCTGTACCTGGGCACGCCGACCGGCGCGTGGTTGGAGCACGAGCTGGGTGAGGTGTTCGGCATCGAGACGCCGCTGTCGGGTGAGACGGCGCAATTCGTCTACGACGAAATTGCTGAACGGCTGACGTCGCCAGAATTTCTGCCGCGCGCGCTGTTTGAGCGGTTTTGCATCGAGGTACTGGCCACGACCGACGCGGCGACCGATTCGTTGGCTCACCATCGGGCGATGCGGGACAGCGGGTGGTCCGGGAAGGTGGTGCCGACGTTTCGACCCGACGCGCTGTTCCGCATCAGTGTGCCGGGATGGTCTCAAGAGCTCGCCGCGCTCGAGCAATCCGTCGGACGCTCGATCGGCAGCTATGACGAATTCCGCGATGCGTTGGCCAATCGTCGTGCCTTCTTCAAGTCGATGGGGGCGACGGCGACGGATCATGCGGTGGTCGAGCCGTACACCGAGTGGCTCGAGCCCGTCGCCATCAATGCGCTGTTCGCGCGTGCGCGCGCAGGGTCGGCAACCGCGCAGGATCAGCGTGCGTTCGAAGCGCATCTGCTGATCGAGATGGCGCGCCAGTCGGTGGAAGACGGGCTGGTGATGCAGTTGCACCCTGGATCGTTCCGCGATCACAACGCGCGCATTCAGGCACGCTTCGGTGCGGACAAAGGCGCCGACATTCCCGTTACAACCGAGTACACGCGCAACCTGCGTGCCTTGCTCGACCGACACGGCAACGATCCGCGACTGACGCTCATTCTCTTCACGCTCGATGAGTCGACGTATGCGCGTGAGCTCGCCCCGCTTGCCGGCCACTATCCCGCGCTGCGACTCGGTCCGCCGTGGTGGTTTCACGATTCCATTCAGGGGATGATTCGCTTCCGCGAGAACGTCACTGAAACGGCGGGGCTCTGGAACACTGCCGGTTTCAATGACGACACGCGCGCGTTCTGCTCCATTCCGGCGCGTCATGATCTGAATCGGCGTGTGGATGCGAACTGGCTCGCGGGGCTCGTGTCCAAGCACATCGTGTCGATGGACGATGCGCGCGTAATGGCACACGCAGCCGCGTACGGCTTGGTGCGCGAGACGTACCGGTTTGATCGCGTATCACCGGCGGCTCTGGAACCAGTGCGCGGTGTCGCGTCGTGAGCACTGAATCGGAATCGTTGGCAACACTCGCGCTGTCGCCAACACTGCAGCGTGCGCCGTCGGTGACTACGACGCTGCTCGCATACCGTGTGCACGAGGACGATGATGTCGCCGTCGCACTCCGCCCGCTAGACGCGGGAGAGCGCGTCACGGTGGGCGGTATTTCAGTGGTCGCCACGGAAGCGATTGGCGCAGGGCACAAGATCGCGCTGCACGCGATGGCACCCGACGCGATCGTACACAAATACGGCGTGCCGATTGGTCGCGTGACCGCGCCGATTGCGGCGGGTGCGTGGGTCCACTCGCACAATCTCGCGACGCGACTCACGGGCGACGCGGGGTACGTACGACATGCGCACTTCGCGTCTGGTGCGGCTGCGCCCTCTGGGCCGATGCCGACGTTTGACGGCTATCGTCGCGCGGATGGACGTGTTGCGACGCGCAACGAAGTGTGGGTGCTGAATACGGTGGGCTGCGTCAACACGGCCGCCGAGCGCATCGCGCGTGCTGCAACGGAACGCTTCGCGGGCAAGGTGGATGGCATTCACGCCTTCGCGCACCCATACGGGTGTAGTCAGCTCGGTGACGATCTGAAAACGACGCAGGCGGCGCTTGGCGGACTGCTGCGCAATCCGAATGCGGGCGGTGCGTTGGTGCTGGGCCTTGGCTGCGAAAACAATCAGCTACCGGCGTTTCTCTGCGACGCAGCGCCAAGCGATGCCTCGCGCCTTCGTTCGTTCAATACGCAGGATGTACAGGACGAAATCGAAATCGGTGTGCAGGCGATTGGTGAACTGATCGACCGCATGGCGACGGACAAACGTGAAACCGTACCGGCGTCTGCGCTCGTACTCGGCCACAAGTGTGGCGGCTCCGATGGATTCAGCGGACTCTCCGCGAATCCGTTGCTCGGACGGCTCGCTGATCGCGTGACCTCACTCGGCGGTACCGTTGTCCTCACGGAAGTGCCCGAGATGTTCGGTGCTGAGCAAGTGTTACTCGATCGTACCGTCAGCGACGAAGTCTTCGACGACATCACGCGCATGGTCGACGACTTCAAAGCGTACTTCGTGCGACATGAGCAGCCGGTGTACGAGAACCCGTCGCCGGGCAACAAAGCGGGTGGTCTCACCACGCTCGAAGAAAAGTCACTCGGCGCGATTCAAAAGGGCGGACGCGCCCCGGTAACTGGCGTATTGCGCTACGGGCAGGCGGTGCGTAACGGTGGCTTGCAGCTCCTGGAGGCACCAGGCAACGATGGCGTGTCGAGTACCGCGATGACGGCGAGCGGTGCGACGATGCTGCTCTTCACAACGGGACGTGGTACGCCGCTTGGGTTCCCGGTGCCGACGATAAAAGTGTCGTCCAACTCGGACATCGCGCAGCGTAAGCCGCACTGGATCGATTTCGATGCGGGCCGTGTGCTGA
>JBBQDB010000196.1:0-6493 GCA_038319245.1 Gemmatimonadales bacterium | reverse complement strand
CGCATCGTATTCATGGGCGACGCGAAGGCGCGCGGCGTGAAGGCAACGCGCAGCATAAGTGCGACTGGCATGATCGTCGCGCCGGGGTTTATCGACCCGCATGCACACGTGCTCGTCGATTTGCAGCAACCAAGTACGAGTCGCTTGAATGGATATCTGTTTCAGGGTGTGACGACGGTGCTGACGGGTAACGACGGCGGTGGTCCGGTGAACGTGGGCGGTGCCCTTTCCACGTGGACCCGCAACGGCATCGGCCCAAACGTGGGCGTGTTCATTGGGCAAGGCTCTGTGCGCGGAACGGTGGTCGGGCGCGCGGCCGTCACCGCAACGGCAACGCAGTTGGACTCGATGCGCGCACTCGTACGACGCGCGATGCAACAGGGCGCATTCGGCCTATCCGCTGGCCTGTTTTATGCACCGGGCTCGTACGCGACGACCGAGGAAGTCATTGCATTGGCCAAAGAAGTCGCGCCGTTCGGCGGTGTGTACGACACCCATCAGCGCGACGAGAGTTCGTATGGCGTCGGACTGCTCGCGTCGACGCGCGAGGCCATGCGCATCGGCAAGGAGGGCGGCGTCACGCTCAATATCTCGCACATCAAGGCGTTGGGCGTCGACGTTTGGGGGCGCAGCGACTCGCTCATCGCGATGATTCGTGCGGCGCGTGCGGCGGGTGACAAAGTCTTTGCCGACCAGTATCCATATACGGCGTCAGGCACCTCGCTCACCGCCGCTCTCGTACCGCGGTGGGCCGAAGACGGTGGCAATGCAGCGTTAATCAAGCGCTTCGCCGACGACACCCTGTTGCCGCGCTTGCGTCAGGAGATGGAAGACAACATGCGGCGCCGTGGCGGTGCAACTGCGCTGTTGCTCACGTCGTCTCGCGAGAAGCGGCTCAAAGGGCTCACGCTCGCGCAAGCCGCCGATACGCTCAAGACGGATCCCATCTCCGCCGCGATCATCGTCATCAAGAACGGTGGCGCCGATGTCGCATCATTCAACATGCAGCAGTCCGACATCGACAAACTCGCGAAAGAGCCGTGGGTCATGACCGGCTCAGACGGCAGCGACGGGCATCCGCGCAAGTACGGCACGTTCCCGAAGAAACTGCGCGAGTATGTGTTCGACCGACAGGTGCTCACGCTCGAGGCGATGGTGCATCAGTCGACACAGTTGCCCGCACAGGTGTTCGGCATCGCCGACCGCGGAGTGCTGCGAGCGGGAGCCTTCGCAGATGTCATCGTGTTTGACCCTGCAACGGTGAAGGATCGAAGCACCTACGTCGAGCCGACGCTGCTCGCGGTTGGCATGCACTACGTCTTCGTCAACGGTGTGGTGGTGGTCGACGTGGAACAGGCAACGACGGCGATGCCGGGGAAGGCGATCAAGGGCGCCAAGGCCGATCGCTAGCAGCCACCGCAGGTTTGCGTTCGATCCCCCTGAACGCCGTGGAAGTATCGCGGCGGACCAATCCTTGCAAGAGACTGTTAGGAACGTGTCATAGTTGACGCCGGTTTCGGCGCTTTCTCACATGATCCTCTCGCACCCTGGAGCTTTTATGCTGCTGACCCCGCTCGAGCTCGAACACATCGCAAAGCGTCTGCATGAGGAACGTGATCGCATCGTCGGTCAATTGCACGAGTTCACCAACCTCGAAGCGAGCGCAGACGGCGAAGAACGCGCGGGAGACATCTCGAAATTCCCGACGCATCCTGCTGATATCGCGACCGATACGCAGGACGAGGAGCTCGATGCTTCAATCGCTACGCGACGCTCTGCTGAAATCGCCGAGATCGATGCGGCGCTGGAGCGTATCCGCACGTCGCCCGAGCTTTTTGGCGTCGACGAGAACACCGGTGCGCCGATTCCGTACGCTCGACTCCAGATCATTCCATGGGCGCGGACCAACGCGACGTAAGCAGAAGTACAAACGGGCCGCCAGATAGGCGGCCCGTAGTGTTGAGACACAACGTGCAACGACTTCTTACTGACGTCTTCGCTACATCGGTGGCTTTTTTGTCGTGTCGGTTGGCGCCTTCTTGCGACCGAACAGCCCGCCAATGCCAGCCTTGATCGCGTCGCCGGCGCTCTGCGGCTTGTCGTCTTTCTTCTCCGCCTTCTTGCTGCCCTTCGACGTATCGGCTTTCGCGCTATCCAACGATGCCTGCAGACCAGCAGCCATCTTCGTCAGGTCCTGTATCTCGTAGTCTTTCGGGATTTCGAAGATTGATGCGTCGAGCGAACCGGTCTTGAGATCCGAGACTTCGGTCGTGATCGTATCGCCGGTCACGTTCCCCTTCTTATCCGTGCGCGTCGACCACGAGATCCGCTTGAGCGCGAGCCCTGTGCGGCCGTATTCCTTCGTGTACTTCGCCATCTCGATCGCCAGATCCGGGTTCGTGCTCTTCACGCCCGACGAAAACGATTTCGCAAAGATCTCGAGATTACGCGGATCGAAGTCGACGTTGGCAATCCACTGATCGGTCGAGTCGGCGATCTGCATCTTGTTCGTCATCATCAGCACCTTGGTCTCAATGGTGCTGCTGTAGTACGTACGCACCTTGCGCGTCTTGTATCCGAGCATGGATTCGCCGGCGCCAAGTTCTTTGAAGCGAAAGGTCGCGTTCGAGATCGTCATCTTGAGCACCGGGTTATTGAGCATCGCACCCATGCCGCTCCCCATGCCATCGGCCGTCATCACGACGGCCTGCTTGTCCTTCGGATTGACGATGTAAAAGTTGCCCGTTTCCCCAAGGACCAGCAGATAGCCACCCTTCTGCCCCATCGGGCTCGTGCCTTCGACGTAGTCCATGCGCACGTTGCCGTCCTGCATACGCACGGTCGTGAGATTCGCGGTGCTCTCACGCATGCGCTTGTCGGCGCTCGTCGATGTAGTACGTGAGGTGAATGTGACCCCGGTGGCGCGCGATGGTACGGACGACGGACGATGCGTCGGCCGTGCGCCCGCTACGCCGACGATGCCGACGACGAGGAACAGCGTGCTGGTGAGCGTGCGAGTCACGGTAGTCAGCGTTGAAGGCGTGTGCTTGACGCGGCGAGACGACTGGCGGTGCATAGACCCCTCGACGACGAAGTGATGTCCGGCCACAGGGAGCGCAACGTTGCGCGATGCCACAAAACCTACGGCGGCCGCGACGCACGGCAAGCGCGCGACAAGCCCGATGTCACACGATCATGCAGGGAATGGCGTGCCTGGCCGCCAGTCGTTCGTGCGCAACAGCATCAGCCATGCGAGGATACGGGCCTTCTCGGCGTGCACAGGACAGACGAGCACATCACCATCGGCGGCCCACGCGAAAGCGTGCTGCACGGCTTCAAACTCGCTGGCGACGATTTCAACACGCTCCGGAGGGGCACCAACACGAGACAGTTCGTCGGAGAAGATTGCAGGCATCTCGCCGACGCTGCGTCCACGGAGCATCGGCTCCATCTCCTTGATAATGACGCGATCGAACGCGGTCACATCCCACGCCGCTCGCACCAACGCACGCAGCTGCAGGTCATCTCGATCACCCGCTTGTCCGAGCATTAACAAGCGACGCGTAGCCGGTATCGTCTGTGCGGTCCGACAAAGCGCTGCGAGCCCTTCGGGGTTGTGCGCATAGTCCACAAGCACCGTTACGCCACCAAAGTGCTGCACCTGCAGCCGTCCGGGATTGTCCGACGGCTCGCTTCCGAACTGCTGCACTGTCTGCCGAATGGCCGACAGTGGCACACCAACGCTCGCAGCCAAGAGGCATGCGCCGAGCAAGTTGGCCGTGTTGTGCGGCGCGGCACCATCGAGCGTGAGCGGCATATCAGCGACGGCTCCAAGGTCGTGCCACTCGTGTGCGCGGTTCAACCACAGATGTGCATCGCGAAGCAACGCACCATCGCCGCCACGTGCGAAATGTTCTCGCAGCGCGGCGGTCGGTTCGGACATCGAAAACCACGCGAGTGGGACGTTGAGCGATGAGGCCATGGCGACCATCGTTGGATCATCGGCGTTGAGCACCAGCACATCATCGGCGCCAAGCGCGCGAACGACAATCGCCTTGACGCGCGCGAGATCGTCTAACGATTCAATGCCGTACTCGCCGAAGTGATCGGCCGCAATATTGGTGATGATCGCCGCCGTCGCGCGCTGGATAGCGAGGCCGCGCCGCAGCAGACCGCCGCGCGCGGTCTCGAGCACCGCAGCGCCCACGCGAGCATCACGCAGGATCAGTCGAGCACCTGCTGGCCCGGAGAAGTCGCCACTCGCCAACTGTTCGTCATCGACCCACACCCCATCGCTGCAACTCCACCCCGTGACTATGCCTGCCGCCCGCCACATGGCCGCCACCAAGCGCGTAGTGGTCGTCTTCCCGTTCGAGCCGGTGACCAGTGCGATGGGAACGTCGTGTACCACCGACCATGGAATCGCGTCGGCCGACGGGATCTGCGCGAGCGGCCAACTGAGGGCACCGTTACCGCTGCCGGTCGATACGAATTCGTCGTCAAGCGTCAGGTTAACCGCGTGTTGCTGCGCAGTCTCGTACACCCCAGCGAGTGCGACGCGACTGCCACGCTCCGCCCTCGCGTGGGCCTGCAAACGCGCGAGCACGTCCGTTGGAATCCTTACGTCGCCATCCGACGCGTGCAACTCCGCGAGCGCCCACGCCTGCTCATTGAGCTCGGTCGCGGTCATGAGGCAATCGATGGGCGCCGAGAGAAACAGATGCGCCTCGTGCGCCGTGCGATGTACCACGCATTCACTCGCTGGCCATCCTAACGCCGCACAGGCGCGCACTACCATACTGCGCCACGCGGCGATCAGCGCACTCTCGCCGGATGCAACAGGCGCATTGGCGTCAGTCTTTCGATCGTACTCGACTTCCAGCACCGCACCTTCGCGCGCACTGTAGAGATTGGGGCCCGGCAATCGCCGAGAATCGCGGATACGCGGCGACGGAAAGTCTGGTGCATCGGCGATGTTGGTCACGGCAACAACGGACTAGTCGTTCGCGTCGGGGGCGAGGATGACGCCGCGTGAATCACGCAGCAAGACCAGCTCCTCCGACATGATCGTCGTGCGTGCCACGGGTACGTCACGCACGAGCGATGCCTTTGCCGGTTCGCTATCGTCCGCGGGCCCCTCTTCTCGAACAGCCGCACGGGGCACTGATCGCGCGGCGCGAGGTGCCGGGAGCACCGACGCGTCCGCATCTGGGCGGAAGTTGATGATCTGCTTCCAACCGCGAGCGAGCGCATCCGCAAAAATGAGCACCAAGTCACCGGTGCCTGCCATGCGCAGCGCCTGATCAATCGCCTGCTGTTCGTCGGCGACGATCGTGATGCGATCGTCCGCGACACCAGCCGCACGCAGGGCATTGGCCAACAGCTCCGGTACCTCCTGGCCTCCGCGGCCGCGCAATGCATCATCACGACGACAGAGGTAGTGATCGAAGTTGGCCTCCGCCGCTACGTGCGCAATCGCGAGAATATCCTCGTTACGACGATCGCCGGGCGCAGACAACACGCACAGCCGTCGTCCCTTGGGCGACATGCGGTTGACGAGCTGACAGAGCGCAGCGATGGCATGCGCGTTGTGCCCGTAGTCAAAGAGCACCTTGAACGGATGTTCGTCGTAGACGTTGAGCCGACCCGGTGCTTGAAAAAACGTCGTGTCGAACGTGCGCAGTCCGTGCCGAATATCCTCGAGACGGACGCCCATGCTGAATGCCATCGCTGCCGCGAACATGGCGTTCTGCACGTTGAACGTCGCGCGCCCTTCAAGCGTGGCCGGAATGAGATGCGTCCACAACAGCGGGATGTGTGCGCCGCGATCGTAAATCGTGATCATCTGTCCGTTCACGCCCGCTTCGATCGCACACGCCCGACCGCCCGCACGAATGTGCTCACGCACCAAATCGTGTGCTGGGTCCATTGTGACATAGCATACGTGCTTCGCGTCGGTGTACGCCGCCATACGCAGCGTGTGCGGATCGTCGGCATTGAGCACGGCGGTATCAGTCGCGATCTCCACGATGGTGCGCTTGACCTCCGCGAGCTGCTCAAGCGTATTGATGCCCTTCTGCCCGAGGTGATCAGGCTGAATGTTGAGCACGGCGCCGACATCCACATGACGCATCGCCATACCAGCGCGCAGCAGGCCCCCGCGTGCGGTCTCGAGCACCGCCACCTGTACCGCCGGATCGCTGAGCACGATGCGCGCCGACGTTGGTCCGGTCATGTCGCCCTCGACCGTACGCTGCCCGTCGATGTAGACACCGTCCGTCGTCGTGAGCCCCACACGCTGACCCGCCAGCTTGTGAATGTGCGCGAGCAATCGCGCCGTCGTCGTCTTGCCATTCGTGCCGGTGATCGCCGCAATCGGAATGGTGCTGGGCGCATTCTTCGGAAAGAGCATGTCGATCACTTTGCCTGCGACATCACGCGGCCGACCTTCGCTCGGCGCCATATGCATCCGGAAGCCAGGCGCCGCATTCAC
>JBBQDB010000195.1:0-6522 GCA_038319245.1 Gemmatimonadales bacterium | reverse complement strand
GCGAGAGATGCTCATCGCTGCGGCGGCCTCGCAACTGTCAGTGCCAGCGTCGGCGCTTCGCACAGAGGGTGGCGCGGTGATACACGTGTCGTCCGGAAAGCGCGTCAGCTTCGGCGCGTTGGTGCTCGACGCGAGCAAATTACCCGTTCCACAGCAACCGTCATTTAAGGCGGCGAGCGACTACACGATCGTCGGCAAGCCAACGCGTCGCGTCGATGGACCACACATCGTGCACGGTACGGGCACGTACGGCCTCGACGTTCGCATTCCGGGGATGACGTTCGCCGCAATGGCGATGTCGCCGGTCGCCGGAGGCACGCCCGCCTCGTTCAATCGCGCGGCGGCCATGAAGGTGAGCGGCGTGCGTGCGGTCATCGAGTTGCCGCGCGGGATCGCCGTGGTCGCAGAGAATACCTGGGCGGCGTTCAAGGGACGCACAGCGCTCGCAGTTGTCTGGAAAGGCGGCACGCAGCCGACTTTCAGCAGCACGGAGTTTCGCATCGGCTTGCGCGCCGCGACGCAACAGCCGGGAAAGATCATCGCGCGCAAGGTCGGCGATGTTGATGCGGCGCTTGCCGGCGCGACACACCGCGTCGAGGCGATGTACGACTCGCCGTTTCAGGCGCACGCCACGATGGAGCCACAGAACTGCACGGCCCACGTGACGGGTGACCGCTGCGAACTATGGTTAGGTACGCAGGAACCGAACGACGCGCAGAAAACAGTCGCCGCGCTCCTTGGCATGAAATCCGAACAGGTGCAGGTGAACGTCACACTGTTGGGTGGTGGCTTCGGCCGTCGCATCGTGAACGAATATGCCGGCGACGCGGCGCTGCTCTCGAAGCAGTTGCAGGTACCGGTGCAACTCGTGTGGTCGCGCCCCGACGATTTCGCGCACGACATGTATCAGCCGATGTTTGCGGCACACTTGGTTGCAGCGCTCGACGCCAAGGGTATGCCGATTGCGTGGCGTCATCGCATCGCGTCGCCAGCCGTCACCGCGTCGTTCGGTCAGGTGGCGATGGAAGCGGAGACACTCGGCGCACGTGATGTGCCGTACGCCGTGCCGAACATTCGCGTGGAGTACACGCACATGCCGACACCGATGCCGATGGGTTGGTGGCGTGCGATTCAATTCGTGCCGAACATCTTTGCGCGTGAAGCCTTCGTTGACGAACTCGCCCAAGCCGCAAAGATGGATCCGCTTGCGTATCGATTGCAGCTGCTGAACGCGCAAAGTCAGGCCGATTTCGCGAGTGCGCCGCTTAAACCAGGTCAGACGGCGCGCGAACTCGTGGATGTGGAGCGGTTGCGTGCGGTGTTGACGCTCGCCGCCGAAAAGTCTGGCTGGAATACACCGCTGCCCAAGGGACGTGGGCGCGGCATCGCGTGCCTGTCGTACGACGATCGCAGCTACGTCGCACAAGTAGCGGAGGTGGAGGTGTCGAAGAGCGGACAAGTGCGCGTCCACAAAATCACCACCGCGCTTGACGTCGGGCTCGTCATCAACCCGTTGGGTATCGCGGGTCAGGTGGAGAGCGGCATCGTCTGGGCGCTCACGGCTGCGCTCTTTGGCGACATGCAGTTTGCCGATGGGCGCGCGTTACGCACCTCGTTCGGACAGTATCACGTCGCACACATGACCGACATGCCGATCATGGACACGCATCTGATCAGCAGCACGCGTGCGCCGAGTGGCGCGGGTGAGCCACCAGTACCGGCGGTCGCGCCGGCGATCGTGAACGCAATCTTTGCGGCAACCGGCAAGCGCGTACGTTCGTTGCCGATCACGCCCGCATCACTCGGCTGACCCGCTGATGTCTGGTTTCGCGGAACTGGCTCGTGCGGCGCACACCGCGCACGAACTACGTCCCACCGTGGCGTTAGCGCTGGCTACGCTCGTCGAAGTGGAAGGCTCGTCGTATCGGCAGCCGGGCGCACGACTGCTCGTAGACGTCGAGCAGCGCGTACTCGCGGGCGCGATCAGCGGTGGATGTTTGGAAGGCGATGTGGCGGCGCGTGCGGCCGACGTTTGTGCGAGCGGTCGCGCGATCACGTTACGCTACGATCTGCGCACCGATCTCGAGTCGATCTGGGGCTTCGGGAGTGCGTGCGACGGTGTGGCTCATATCGTCCTCGAACCATTGCCGGATATTGCGTGGCTACAGGCTGCGGCAGAGATCCGGAGTGCGCGAACGGGTGGAGCGGTGTTGACGATTGCGCGCGACGACGCCGGGGTCGGCACGGTGGGGCTGCTGCGCGGCGCGGCGCGTCACCACGCGTGGCAGCGCATCGGCGCGACGGCGTCAAACACTGCGCTCGAACACGACACGCAGGTACACAGCGCCAGTGCGCACAGCGGGTTTGACCTGAGGCGCGCGTCGCAGTTGGCGGACGTTGCGCAAAAGACCGCGCACGCCGAGCACGAGCAGGAAGGGTCGGTGCGTTGGTTCGTCGAGCCGCTGATGCCGGTAGTCTCGCTGGTATTGATCGGCGCCGGCCGCGGCGCAGAGGCCTTCGCTCGCATTGGAACGACACTCGGTTGGGACGTCACACTGATTGACCACCGCGCCACATTATTGGCGTCGCTGACGCTGCCACCGTCGGTGCGCGTGATCGAGGCGCGCGCCGATGCCTCAGCGGGTGCGCCGACGGCCGAAGGAGGGGCTCAGGATGCGGGCGCCTCACGGTATCCGCGCGCACAGATCACCGCCGGGCTCGATGCCGACGCCCGCACGGCGGTCGCGCTGCTCTCGCATATCTTCGACGTCGATGCGGCTTGGCTGCGTCGGTTACGACCGCTGACGCTTGGCTACGTCGGCGTGCTTGGATCGCGACAGCGCGCGGCACGTCTGTTGGAACTTGCCGTCGACGTGGAGGGCGCGGCACAGCAGGCGCGCACGATTCACGCGCCGATCGGACTGGACTTAGGCGGCGAAACACCAGAGTCGATCGCACTCGCCGCGATTGCCGAAATCGAGGCCGTGATGCACGGACGTCCGGGCGGGTTTCTGCGCGACCGTGCAAGTCCCATCCATCTGCGTACGCCGACACCGACGCCCGGTCCGACCACATCGTCGACCGGTAACGACGCGCCGCTTGACGATCGCAGTGGCTTCGTCGCGAATGCGCTCGCGGCGCACGACCTACCGGCGTGACGACGTCGGCCTGTTGATGTTGCGCGACTCGTGAGGTCGGAGCACATGTCTCGCGTCGGCGCGGTCTTGCTCGCAGCGGGTGCTTCACGTCGGCTCGCATCGCCGAAGCAGCTGCTCCTCGAAGCCGACGGCGTGCCGCGCGTGCGACGTGCGGCTGATCAACTGCTGGAGGCGGGGTGTTCGCCGGTGGTGGTGGTGACGGGCGCGTACGCGGATGCGGTGAGCGCGGCAGTGCACGGACTGCCGGTGACGTTGGTGCATAACGCGGCATATGCGGATGGGATGGGGACGTCGATTGCGCGCGGCATTCGCGCGCTGCAGACGGCGGTTGCTACGGCCCCAGCACTCGACGGCGGTGCGCGGGCTGACGCGGAGGACGACCGGATCGTCGCGGTGTTGATTGCCGCGTGCGACATGCCGACGGCCGACCGGGCACATCATTCGAAGTTGCTTAAAACATCAAGATTCGGCCTCATTCGCGTCGGATCGTCGTATGTGTCTTTAAACTCGTCCGATACTGGCGGTATAATGCCGGGAATCCCGGCGATCTTCCCGTTAGCAGATTGGGCGGCACTCCACGCCCTGTCCGGCGACCGCGGCGCCAAGGCATTACTCGCCGAATCCGACACCCTATCGGTTCCGCTCTTTCGGGGTATGTTCGATCTCGACACGCCGGACGATGTCGCAGCATGGCGTGCCAGCCCACCACCCACTTTCTCCCCCAGCTCGGACTTTCCTATGTCGATCGCGCAGACCGCCTTTGCTGATCTCGACCACGAATTCGCCAACACACGCCGCATGTTGGAGCGCATTCCGGCCGACCACCTCGATTACACGCCGCATCCGAAGTCATGGCCGCTCCGCAAACTCGCGGCGCACCTCACGGACTTTGGTGGCTGGGGTTCGTACACGATCCAGCATCCCGTACTGGATTTCGCGACACCGCAACCACCGCGCCCGCCCATGAATTCCGCCGAGGATTTCCTGAAGGCGTTCGACGAAGGCGTCGCCGGTTTCAAGGCAGCGATGCCCGGAACGACGGACGAGCAGATGATGGAAACGTGGACGATGAAAAACGGCGATGCCGTGATCATGTCGATGCCCAAGCTCGCCGTGCTGCGCGGTATGGTGATCAGCCACATGATTCATCATCGTGCCCAGCTGACGCTCTACTATCGCATGCTCGATATTCCGGTGCCGGGGCTCTACGGTCCGAGCGCCGACGAGCAGTAAACGCGACCCGTAAGCACGACCGATAAGCGCGAGCAGCGATCGCGACCGGGAACCGCGTCCGTTCGGCGGACGCGGCCACCTCTCCCTTCTCATTATGCCGTACCGGAGCGCCTTGATGGCCCACGTCACCACTCGATCCCTGGCTGGTGCCGTCGTCGCGGCGCTCTCGCTCGGTCTGCACGCGCTCATGCCCGCGCGCGCGTCGGCGCAGTCAACCGGCACCTCGTCAAGCAAACGGTCCGCCGCGACATCATCGCCGACCGGTAACTCCGCGCCGAGCACGTCTCCGGGCATGATGCCTGCCAGCGCCGGTCCGCTCCCAACTCGCGACGACTCAACCGCGGCGACCATCGCGGCGTGGCTGCACCTCGACGCGCCTCCGGGCGGCGAACAGCGGGCGCTTGCCACCTTGCGCGGCACGCTTCCCATGTGGAGCGCCGATGCCTTTGGCAATCTGACCAAGCGCGTCGGCAGCGGGTCGCCGCGTCGTGTCGTGGCCTGCGCGATGGACGTGCCGGAGTTCGTGGTCAGTCAGATCACGGCCGATGGCTTTGTCCGACTGCATCATACCGGCACGCCGCTGCACAACCTCTGGGATCAGTTTCACGAGGCGCAGCAGGTGCGCATTCTTTCACGTCGCGGCGATATCCCGGGTGTGGTTGGCGTCGCCAATGGTCATTTTGCGCGTCAGCATCGCGGCGATACGGCGGTCGTGAATGTCGATCAATTGTGGGTGGATTTGGGCGTGCGCACGAGGGCGCAGGCCGAGTCGTTAGGCGTGTCGTTGCTGGACGCGGTGGTGGCCGATCGTCCGATGTGGACATACGCCGGCTATGCGGCGGGCCCGGGCGCCGGTGCACGCGCCGGGTGCGCGGCGGTGGCGAGCGCGTCGACGGCGACGGTGGCGAATGGCTCAACGATTTTCGTGCTCTCGACGCAGCGCAGCTTCGGGTGGACCGGACTAAGTGCCGCGATCGCGCGACTGGGCACGATTGACCAGCTGACAATTTTCGATGACGGGCGCGCGACGGGTGCCAGCACGATGGTGCCGGCCTCGCGGCTTGGCGCGCTGCGCAAAACGGGACTGGCGCGCGTCGTCCGGCGAGACAGCGTGCGCATCATCAACCCGACGGTGCGCTTCGCGGGTTCGTTGGTCGAGTCGATTCACGCCGAGGAAGCGCGGGCGCTGCTGACGGCCGCACTCAAGGCCGCCGACGCAACCAACTCCATCGTCGATTGGATCACGCCGCCCGCGGACACCACACACACGCGCATTCCGCGCACCGACGCATACGAACAGGCCGAACGCGTCTTCACCTCGATTGCCGATCTGCCGGCGGTACCGGGGCACGAGTTCCGCGTACGCGATGCGATTACGGCGCTGCTGCCGGCGTGGGCCAAAGCGGTCGCCGTGACGGACACGGCGGGCAACCTGATTGTCGGCGTCGGGCCGGAGCGCGATTCGGTCGCGTTCGTCGCGCACATGGACGAGGTGTCGTTCGAAGTCGAAGGGATCAACGGCGACGGCAGCGTGAAGCTTGGTCGCCGTGGCGGCGTGGTCGCAACCGCATGGGAAGGGCAGCCAGCGCTGCTGCACTTCGATCGCGATGCGAATGGAAATGTGGCAGAATCGCTGCGCGGCGCCTTCGTGCCGCGCGATTCGGCGCGCGTCAAAACAGTCGGCGCGATGACAGCCTGGTTCGGGATGGACTCGGCAGCGTTGGTCGCGCGCGGCGGGAAGATCGGGATGGGCGTCACGGCCTACAAACGAGCGACGCGACTGGCCGGAACGCGCGTCACCGGGCGCGGGAGCGACGATCGCACCGGGTCGACGGCACTGCTGTTGGCGATGCAGAAGATCAATCCGAAAACGCTCATGCATCGCGTGCTGTTTGTCTGGACGACACGCGAGGAAGGCGGACTGAATGGCGCTGCGGCGTTTGGCGGGGATCATGGGCGGGGGCTGCAGCGCGTGTACAGCATCGACACGTTTGTCTCGTCGGACACGCCGCTCGAGCAGCCGATGTTTGCGTATGCACCGTTAGGGAATGGCGCGGTGTTGCGCGGGCTGGATGACGGGTCGATCGTGCCGCCGGCCGAACGTGACCGGATTCTGCGGATCGCCAAGGCT
>JBBQDB010000194.1:0-6588 GCA_038319245.1 Gemmatimonadales bacterium | reverse complement strand
GATTCGCCGGCGATGTAGCGCATGACGAAGTACACGATGCCGTCACGTTCGGCGGCCGCGTAGATTGGAACGATATTTTGATGCGAGAGCGCGCCGGCGGTTCGTGCTTCGCGCAGGAATCGGTCGCGTACGGCTGCATCCTTCGCGAGATGCGGCGGCAGTGTCTTGATGGCGACTTGCCGCTCGAGCTGTTCGTCGGTGGCGAGATACACCACACCCATTCCCCCGCGCCCAATCTCGCGCTCGAGCCGGTACTGCCCGGCGATCGCGCGCGCGAGTGCATCTACCGCGACGTCCGTTCCGTCGAGCACTGGCTTAGTGCTGTGTCAGTGAACGACGGAAACGATGATCAACCAAATATCAAACGGACGCCGAGGCCGTCTGCCCGCTCGGCGCGCAGTACGTGTCAAACGCCTGCACGAGATCGGCGGCGATTTCCTGCGACGTGCGTCCTTCGATCTTGTAGCGCTCGAGCATGAACACCACGTCGCCGTCCTTGAGCAAGGCAATGCTCGGCGAGCTTGGCGCGTAGCCCGTGAAGTACTGCCGCGCACGTTCGGTGGCTTCGCGATCCTGACCGGCGAACACGGTGCCCGAAAAATCCGGCTTGATCGCGTTGGTCATCGCGGCCGCGACGGCGGGACGTGCGTTGCGCGCGGCACAACCGCAGACCGAGTTCACGACGACGAGCGCCGTGCCCTTCATGTCGTGCAGCTTCGCATCGACATCGGCGACGGTGCGAAGTTCTTCGATGCCGTGGCGCGTGAGTTCTTGGCGCATCGGCTGGACGATCTGTTCCGGATACATCATGGGACGGTCCTCTGCTGAAAAACGGTGTGTTGCGGACAGCCGCTGCACTTCGAACGGCTACCGATCCTTCTCCCGCACCAACGCCAGAATGGCCGACTGCGGGACCACCAGAAACTGCTCGTTCTCGAACGTGATTTCGACGGCGGCTTTGCGAAAAAAGAGCGCGTAGTCGCCGACACGGGCCTGCATGGGAACGTAACGCGCCGTGGGCTCGCTATCGGTCGTCTTCCACGGATCTTCGCCATGGTCGCCAGCCATATCCGGCAGCGCGAGTCCAGGTCCGGTGGAAACGATGTCCCCGCCCTGCACGGCCTGATTGTCAACGGCTGATGGCGGCAGGTAGAGCCCGACATTCGTCCGTTGTTCTCCGTCCTCGACCCTGACGAGGACGCGGTCGCCGACCACGAGCAGCTGCTTGTTCTTGCGGATCATACGTGGAATCTAATGGGAGGTGCGACGGGCGACTCGCGGCCTAGTTGATGGGTGACCGCACCAAGTGGAAGGCGGTTTGCCGCTTGAATGCCCAGCGCACCTTCCCGGCCGAGTCGATGATCACATCCTCTTCCTGCATCGAGCGCACGGGCTGATTGCCCCATTCGGGTACGGGCGACGTGGCCTGTAGTTCGATCGAGTACCACATGCCGGGGATGACTTTGTGATCGCCGCGCCCGGGAACGCCGTCCTGATAATCCCACAGGCCAACCAGTGCGCCCGCGCCATGACCGTTCAGGCCGATCGGATGCGAGTAGATGGTCCCGTCGATCTTCTCGGCCTTCATGCGCGCCAGTGCGCTCTTGAGCACCTCGTTGCCGCTGCGACCGGGCTTGAGCTCCTCGGTCGTGATGTCCTGCAATTTGTTGGACGCGAGCAGCGCTTTCTTAAGACCCAAAGGAACATCCGTCTCGCCCGGCTTGAGCACGTACCCCATGTGCTGCGTGTCGGTGTTGAGGCCGAGCGCGGTCACGCCGAAGTCGCAGTGCAGAATATCGCCGCGCAGAATCGTCGGGTTGACGCCCACGAGATCCGGGCTGCCTAACTGACGCTGCACTTCCACGCTCGGCTGAAACCACGTGCCGAGTCCGAGGTCGTTGAGGCGCTGCCGCATCCACCACACGACATCGTCGGCCGTCGTCACGCCGGGTGTGATGACCTTGGCCGAAAACGCTTCCTCGATGATCTGCCACGCGACCTTGTTGAGCTCCGCGAACATCACTTCTTCTTCCGGCTGCCGCGACGCGATCATGTCGACGGCGAGCGCTTCTGCAGGTACGACTTTCGCCGCGAGCGCCGGCCCCAACGCTTGCAGCATGCCATCACGCTCGCCCGACGTGAGTCCATCCGCAAAAGCGAAGGTGCGTGACGTGTTGACGGCGATCTTCTTTGGGTTGCGCTGCTCGATGACCTGTTTGAGCACCTCCCACTGTTGATCGCCCCACAGCTCGGCGGTGCGATCGTTGCTGCGACTTCCTGCCGCGGGTGCGTTCACGGCCTTCTCGCTGCGAATCGCTTTGAAGACATTTCCCTGCGACGTGCCGCCAAGGGCGATGCGTTCTACGCCGTCTTTGGGGCCGCGATCGAAGAAGACGTAGATCGTGCGGCGGCGTGCGGCGAAGGTGGTGGGCGACGTGATGGCTTCGAAGACGGGATCTTCAGCGTACTCGCGCATCGGTAGCACCCACATGTCGACGCCCTCGCGACGCATCAGCGCCGGGAGCGTGCGCTCCATGCGGAGCTCGAGCCACTTTTGTTGTTTGAACGCCTGATCGCGCAGCGTACCGAATGGACGCAGCGTGTCTGCCGCGGACGAGCCCGATGTGCGCGTGCCTTTGGTCGCGGGCGTGACGACTGGTTGGGCCACCGCGGTGGCCGCAGGTAGCGCGAGGAGCAGAACGAGAGAACGCATGTGATCGAGCGCTGGCGTGGAGAGTGTGCGATGACTGCCCAGAACTGAACACGCCGGGCGCGAGCGCACAACCGCACCAAACTGCCGGCCGCGTCATCCGCGCGATCCGCGGCTCGCAGTTGCCGTTGCCCTTACGCGGCGTGCGGTTCGCGCTTGTCGAGCGTGCGTCGCACCAGTTGCACCGAGCCGGCTAACACGAGCGTAAAAATCGCGACGACCAGCACGCGCTCAATCAGCGTCTGCCCGGCCATCGGCCACCAGTCGCCCCACGTGGCCACGCGCGAGCCAAAGCGCTCTTTGCCAAAGCCGATCAGGAGTGAACTCATCCCGAGTTCAGCGATCACTTCGATGAGGGCGAAGGCCAGCGCACGCAGCGGCCAGCGCTTGATCGGATAGTTACCCAAGTGCCAGGTCAGCATGCCGCAGAGAAAGAGCACACCGACGGTCAGACCGAGCACAAACGCGATCCATCCGGAGCTCATCGTCGCGCTCAACATCAGCGCGCGATAGCTGCGCAGCACCAATCCCGTGATCCCCGCCGGCTCGACGGAACGCACGGCGAACGCGCGCAGCGGATGCAGCCGCTCCTCGCCCCAATGAATGACGTCGCGCGGGAAAAACCGAGCCATGATGATCGCAAGCTATTGGAAGCACACCCTGCCGCTACCCTGTCAGCGTTCGACACTGGTCGGGTTTGTCACACTTGCAACAGACTGGTGTAGCGCTTCGCTAGGGCGCCGTTCGTGTCAGCAGAAACGCCAGACTCTCAGCCGAGTGCGCACGCCAGTAGCTCCATTCGTGCTTACCTGGCCATTCGGCGTAGTGGTGTGACACACCGAGACGTCGCAACGTTGCGTCAAAGTCGCGATTCTGATCGACAAAGCCATCCTGCGCGCCGCAGTCGATGAAGAGCGCGGGCATCGGTATGTGCGTGCGTTTACCAAGCGCAAGCGCTCGTGCGGCCATGCGCCCCGGATCGCGGGCGATCCACCCGATGCTGTCATGCCCGAATACCGGCGCCATATAGCGCCACAGCCAAGTACTGGACGCTTTGAACCCCGTCGTATCGACAGCGTACGTCGGCGTCACCTTCACGTTGTACGCACGCGGAAACGGTTTGGGTGCGAGCAGTCGCGGCGACAGCACGCCCGAATGACTCGCGGCCGCGCTGAATACCTCGGGGTACGAGAGCGCCAGCGACATCGCGCCGTATCCGCCCATGCTCAGCCCGGCGATCGCGCGATGCCGACGATCGGCGAGGGTGCGATAACGCGCGTCGACATGTGCAACAATGTCATGCGCGATGTAGTCGTCGTAGTGCGTCCACGGCACGCAGTAGGTCGACGCCGGCTCCTTGCGCACGGTATCGCTCACGCACGGCGGCGAGACCGCCAGGGAATTCCAGGTCGAGTACCACCCGTCATCACCATCCGGCATGACAACGATCGCTTCACCGCGTCCGGCAGTCGCGAGTGAATCGAGCGTGCTATCGAGCTTACCCGCGTCGACCCAGTTGCGCTCGTTACCCGTGAGCCCGTGCAGGTACACCAGCACCGGATAGCGACGTCTCGCGTTGCTGCGATACGACGGCGGCAGGTAGACGGTGAGCGCCTTGCGAAGCCCGAGCGACTGCGACCAGAGTGTGTCGGTGTGCACGGTACCGTGCCGTACGGGCGACGTTCGCTTGGCCTGCATCGCCACCGCACGGCCCAGTGGTATCGCGAGCGTGACCGCCACGAGCACGAGACGCTGCGCCAGTCGACGAGCGAGCGGCAGGACGAGCGGCAGCGCGTGTTGCAACGGACGAGGCAGCGCGAGACGCGGCGCGACTCTCTGCGAACGATTCACAAACGGCTCACGGCGTCGCAATCACGCTGGTGGTGACGTACGAAATTTCGTCGCCGGTAGTCGCGACGTTCGGATCGAGCGACAGCGTGCGTGGAAAGCCGAGTGTCGCGTCGTAGTCGACACTCTTGAGCTGTCCCGTGTTCGCCTTTGCTGCAATGATGGCAGCAAAGAGTTGCGCGACGGTCTTGAACGTGCCCCACTGCGCGGTTGGCAACGCTTCGTCCGTGCGATCATTCACCACCGACGTGATGGTCACACCAACGACGGTCATCCGATACGCCGTGTTGAGGGTGGCGCAGGTACATACCACGCGCTGCACCATCGTGTACTTGTCGCCGGCCGGTTTCTTGGAGGCCCACAGCGATTGCGCGGCCGCGAGCGCGTCTACCGTGACGGGGCCACCGGTACTCGTGTCCGTCGTGCTGGTCGCGCTGCACGCACTGCTCAGCAGCGCGACCAACGGCACGATCGCCAACCAGCCGCGTGCTCGCGTCCACAGCAGTCGTGGCGTCTCGTCAGTGCGTGCGCCGGTCATGAATGAGCTACCGGATGATGGTGCCGAGTCGACCCCACCGGATGTCGGTGAGGAACGGGAGCATGCGGTCGCTGTCGTCGGCATTGTACGAGTAGTACACGAACGCCGGCCGACCACGCACGTTTTCGCGCGGCACAAAGCCCCAGTAACGCGCGTCCTTAGAGTCGTAGCGATTGTCGCCGAGCATGAACAGATGCTTGGCCGGCACGACGAGCGGCCCCCAGTTGTCGAGCGTGGGCGAGGCGGCGGGTTCTCCGACTTTGGTGCCATGCACTTCAAACTGCTTTTGCCAGGTGAACAGCGGATGCGAGAAGGTGCCATCGCCCTTCACGTTCTTCGCTGCCGCCGCGCCCTGCGGCTGCGCCATGCCATTCACATAGAACAACCCGTCGCGCATCCAGATCGTGTCGCCGGCCACCGCGACGCAGCGCTTGACCAACGTCGGGTTTGGATCTTCCGGTTGATCGACCTGATTGGGCGAGATGAAGACGACGACATCGCCGCGCTTGGGGTCGGTATAGCCCGGCAGATTGATCTCGGTGCCGGGCACGTGTGGACCGTAGGCGAGCTTGTTGACGAAGAGCCAATCACCGACGAGCAACGTCGGGATCATGCTCCCCGACGGAATGCGATACGCCTCGAACAGGAATGTCCTGATGGCCAAAAAAATCGCGAGCGTCCAGAGGATCGCCTTGATGTTTTCCCAAGCGCCGGGTCCGTTGCCACGCGATGAGCTGCGCGAATTGCCTGCGCGCATTGCCGCAACGCTCCCACTTTCCGACGACTGCTTGCTCGAGGCCACGATACGAAAAGGCTGAAAGGATCTGACAGGGATAGACGCACTGAGGGGGCGCATCCCAGCGGGACACACCCCCTCAATTTACGCTGGAACGAGCCCAGAGGTTACGACAGGTGCTTTCCAATCAGCTTGGTCATGTCGAACATGCTGACCTGCGTCTTGCCACCGAACACCGGCTTCAGCTTGTCGTCGGCGTTGATGTTGCGGCGGTTCTTGGCATCCTGCAGGTTGTTCTTCTTGATGTACGCCCAAAGCTTCTTCACGACTTCGGTGCGAGCGAGCGGCTTGTCGCCAACGACGGCGGCCAGAGCGGGGCTCGGCGTCAACGCTTTCATGAACGCCGCGTTCGGCGTACGCTTGGCGGCCTTCTTTGCGACTTTCTTCGGCGCTGCAGCCTTCTTTGCAGCGGGCGCCTTCTTTGCGGCCGGTGCCTTCTTCGCAGCCGGAGCCTTCTTGGCCGCAGGGGCCTTCTTCGCAGCCTTCTTCGGTGCGGCCTTCTTTGCAGCCTTCTTCGGTGCGGACTTTTTCGCAGCGGCCATAGCGTCTCCTGAGGGGGTGACCATGAGAGCCGCGGTGCGCAGTACGGCTCTTCGTATGCGTCGCGCCAATGCGCAACCGCGCCACAAACTACAATGACCTATAGGGCGCGCAATAGGCGCTTTCGCGTTTTTCCCTATGAAAACCACACTTTTT
>JBBQDB010000193.1:0-6665 GCA_038319245.1 Gemmatimonadales bacterium | reverse complement strand
GCTGCGAGCCACCACGAACCGAAAAGCCCCGAGTCTGCGATCTGCAGATTCGGGGCTTTTGGCGTGTCCCAGTCGTAATAACTTCGCGTATGTGGCTACGGCGTTTGCGGCGGTGGCGGCGGCCCGCTGGATGCATCTGGTGCCGGACCGCCACGTCCGCGTGTGCCCATGCGCGCGGCCAATGACTTCGCAGAATCGAGCCACGCTTGTACGTGCACCAGCGCGGGATCGAAGGCGCGTTTGGCATCTGTCGGCGAGGTCGCCGTTTCAAAGGCGCGCGAGAAGCGACCGCTGCGCACGTCGGTGAAGATTGTCATCAACACCAACGAATCGGCGCGCTGGCTGACCACACCGGTCACGACGAAATCGGCGCGGAGTCCCCATCCGAGTGAGAGGCGATCGGTGCCAAGGCGCGACGCACGATCAGTCATCGCGTTATCGATCACGTCGTATTTGTCGGCCGGAAGCGCGCTGCGCAGGAACGCCGCGGCGTCTCGCCCGACTCCACTGAATTCACGTTTGCCCGTCGCATTCGTGAAGTTCGATATCACGACGCGCGTGCGGCCGTCCGATGGCGGCGCAATCAACGGGACAATGCCGACAGGCGCAGCACGAGGTGCGTCCGTACGCGCATCGCGCGGCAGCGTGCTCATCTCCTTTTCCATGCGCGAAAATGCCTGCGCCATCGAGTCGGTGAAGATGCGTTTGACTTCTGTGAGTAGCGCTTCGCGATCGAACGCCACATCGGCCTTCGACGCGTCGAGCGAACGAACGATGATGCGAGGACCTCGTTCAGTCGCAGCCGACACGGCGTTGGCGCTATCCTTCGACTTGCTTGTGCGAGGAATCGCGAGGCGCTTCTGAATCGCGGCCGAAATAGCGAGCGATTCCGCGCGCGTAATCACGATAGGAACCGCGGTGGCTCGTGCGCCGTCGGTGCCGGTCGCAACACCGAGGTCGCTGTCGCGAAACGCAGCAGCTCCATCGCGCATTCCACCATCGCGCGTCGTCGCGCCCGAGTCCGACACACCACCCGGGCGGACTCCCGCGACCTCCATTTGCGGACTCCGCGAGCCGCCCGCTGAGATGTCGCGTGCACGGCCGCCCACCGATGGACCGTTGGACGACACGGTCGCGTCAACGCGCGTCGTCGTGCGCATCCGCTGTGCGATGGTCAGGACGGCAACGAGGAGCACAGCAGCGACCGCGATCATTGGCCATCGGCGTGACCGCTGGAGCGCCTTCCTGGCCGGTCCCTGTCCGGTTATCGGCGGCAGCGCGTCGAGTTCCGCGAGCAGCGCTTGCGCGGATGCCGGTCGCTTATTGGCGTCCTTTTCGAGGCAGTGCATGATGACGGCGGACAGCGCCGCCGGGACATCGGTTAGCGTCTGATGCGGAGGTACCGGCGTAACCGTCAGCTGTGCCGCCAACGTCGCCTGCGGCGAGCGACCAGTGAACGGCGATGTGCCGGTGAGGAGCTCGTAGCCGAGCAATCCGACTGCATAGAGGTCAACGCGATGATCGGCGGCGGGGTCGGCGGCGAGCTGCTCGGGCGCCATGTACGCAGGCGTACCGATCGCCATGCCGGTCGACGTGCCTCCCGCCATCGGAATCGCGGCGCTCAACGCCTTGGCGACACCGAAATCGGTCACCAGCGCGTGAAGCCCTGACGTCAGAATGTTGTCGGGTTTGATGTCGCGGTGGACGACGCCACGCATGTGCGCATAGGCGAGCGCGTCGACCACATCGTGCAGGATACGCAGGACATCGCGTACGGGCAGTCGACCGCTTCGCGTGAGCGCACCGCGCAGCGACTCCCCCTCGATGTATGGCATCGAATACCAGAGCAGGTTGTCGTCGTCGCCCGCGGCCAGTACCGGGACGATGTGCGGATGCTGCAGTTGCGCGGCAAGTTGGATTTCGCGTCGGAAGCGCTCGACGTTGACGCCCGCGGCGAGTTCTGGCGGCAAGACCTTGATGACGACGCGCCGTTGCAGCGATCGCTCGGTGGCCAGAAACACTCGCGACATGCCACCGCCGCCTAACTCCCGATCGATCAGGAAGGTGGCTGCAAGGGCGTGCTGGAGTCGATCTTGGAATTCGGTCACGGCGTGGGGTGCATTGGCTTCAAGGTACCGCGTGCGTGCCGCGCGGGCATCACATATTGGTACGTTGACGCGGACGAACTTGTTCAATCGCATCGTCCTGGTAACCATCCGACAGCGAACGACTGCACGGACATTGCATCAGTCGAGCAGTCCGATCGAGGTTGACCCTGAGTCCGGCCCTGACTAAGCTTAGGATTCTGTTCCGTGCCGTGTCCGGCAGTGCCCGGCGTCCCGCGCAGCAACTGTGTGCGGAGCGGGTGATGTGATGCCCTGGTTGTAGTCAAGGTATCGCTGGCGCGATTCACGTAGATGTCGGTTTCCGAACACCCCTCAGGCGAATGCCAACGATTAATCAGCTGGTCCGACGCGCCCGTAAGGACGTCGTCGAGAAGTCCAAAGCGCCCGCGCTCAAGAGCAATCCGTTCAAGCGAGGCGTTTGCACTCGCGTCTACACCACGACGCCCAAGAAGCCCAACTCGGCGCTCCGCAAGGTGGCCCGCGTTCGTCTCACGAACCAGCTCGAAGTCACCGCGTACATCCCCGGTGAAGGGCACAACCTGCAGGAGCACTCGATCGTGCTCGTGCGCGGTGGTCGTGTGAAGGACTTGCCCGGCGTGCGCTATCACATCGTTCGCGGAACGCTCGACGCCTCAGGCGTCAACGGCCGCAACCAGAGCCGTTCGAAGTACGGCACCAAGCGTCCCAAGAAGGGCGCGGCGGCTGCTGCAGCTGCGAAGGGAGGTAAGAAGAAATGAGCCGCCGTAAAAGCGCCGTAAAGCGTACCGTGTTGCCTGATGCCCGCTACGACAGCCAGACGGTGTCGAAGTTCATCAACAACCTCATGATTCAGGGCAAGAAGTCGACGGCCGAAGGCATCTTCTACGGCGCGATGGACATCGTCGAAGCCAAGACAAGCCAGCCGGGCGTGGGCGTGTTCAAGCAGGCGTTGAACAACCTGAAGCCAGTCGTCGAAGTGAAGAGCCGCCGCGTCGGTGGTGCTACGTATCAGGTGCCGGTCGAGGTCCGTCAGGATCGCCGTACCGCCTTGGCCATGCGTTGGCTCATCGGGTATTCGCGCGATCGCAACGAGAAGAGCATGCGCGAAAAGCTCGCGGCCGAAGTGCTCGCCGCGAGCCGTGGCGAAGGCAATGCGATCAAGAAGAAAGAAGATACGCATCGCATGGCGGAAGCCAACAAGGCGTTCGCGCACTATCGCTGGTAAGCGTCACGTTTTGTGACCACACAAAGCCCCCGAGACTCTCGCAGTCTCGGGGGCTTTGTACATTCACGTTCGTACGCACGCACGATAAGACGAGCGACGCGCTTAAACCGTGTATCCGCCGTCAGCCGCCATCACGGCACCGTAGACCGTCGCGCCCGGCGACATGATGACTCGAGGCGCAGTGATCGTCGTCCGCGCGGACGCGACACCGACGATTGCATTGTCGAGGATGATCTCCGTCTCGGAAATCACCGGTCCACTAATCCGAGAGCCCGCTTCAATCACGACACGACCACGCGCCGATACCGAGCCTTGCAGCGTGCAGCCCGATCGAATGCGTAACTCGCCGCGCGCCTTGATCGAACCCTGAACGCGCGAGCCTTCACCGATAATCAGGTTGCCACGCACGATGAGTGAGCCGAGCACTGCACTACCAGGTGGGACAGTCACGTCGCCATCGACACGCCAATACTGTGGAGCCATCAGCAGCGCCTTCTGCGGCACGAACGGCTGGTACGCCGCCGTGGCCCTGATCTGAACTTCTGTTGGCTCGGCACCTTCAACGCGAACCACGTCGGCCTCGAGTCGATCGAAGCGCACACCAGAGGCGAGCACGATGCCGCGCTCCGCGGTTGCGCGCCCAAGCAATGCCGATCCAGTCGCGACTTGCAGCAGCCCACGCGCGTGCACCCAGCGCAGGACGGTGCTCTCAGGTCCAAGCACGATATCGCGCTGACCGAGCAACGCTCGGAATGTGATGCCTCGTCCGGTGCGCACGGTCATGCGCGCGAAACACTCGCTCTCGAGATCGATGTTGTCAGGCAGCGGAGAATCGTCAAAGAGTACCGACAGTTCTCGAACAGCCGTACCGGACGCGCCAAGCGGCGTAGCTGCCGCATGCACGCGCACGATGGACCCGTCTGAGAGCCTGGGCGGCACCATGGTGCCGAGCAGCCCTTCTTCAGTAACGCGTCGTAGGAACGAGGTGGCGAAATACGTCAGCTGCCCCGAGTCATTACCGACAGCATTGAGTGGAGCGGCGTCGCGCGGCCGTACCAGCTCCATGACTGCGGGTAGGAGCGGCACGGCGATCCAGGCGACGAAGGCCAGCATCAACAAGGCGAACACAGCGTCGGGTGACATCATGATGTCTTCGTTCCGTTGGATCCGTTGGATCCGTTGCTGCCGTTCGATCCGTTGCCGCCGTTTGCCGACTTCGTACCGCGATAGCGATCGGTCTTCTGCCATTGCACGGGTTGGCCGCGCAGCCACGAACTCCGCGACAGGGCGGCGCGTCCGACGGAAATTGTGCTGACAAGAAAGCCGAGCAACAAAAACGGTAGCATACGAATGCGTTCGCGCGATCCGTCGAGTCGACTCGCTGCGGCAACCTGGAAGAACGCCGCGAAGTTGCCGACGGTGTTGAATGAGGAAATAGCAAGCACCGTCAAACGCCCCCAGCTGGGCGGATAGCCGGCGTAAAACAGGGTGATGGTGCAGACCCAACCAACGAGGAGCACCAGCGGGACGACGAACACGCCGAGCAGAAGCACACCGTCGACGACCTGTCGCGTGGGAAGGTTGCGGCGGTTACGAATGAGCGTGCCGACATAGCGAACAAGCGCTTGGTTGTGCCCTTTCGCCCATCGTTTGATCTGTCGAATGCGAACGTCCCACGTTTCGGGGACCTCTTCGTAGCACTCTGAGCGGTTCTGATACACGACTTCCCATCCGTTCAGCACGAGCCGCACGGTGAGATCGGTATCCTCGGCCAGCGAGTCAATACGCCACCCACCGATCTGTTCGAGCGCCACACGCCGTACGCCGCCGACTGTTCCACCGTACTGTGGCATCAGCCCAAGATTCATGCGTGCCTGTTGGTCCACCTGATAGCCGCCCGCGCGCTCGAGGTCGAGCATGCGCGTCAACAGTGATCGGCCGACGTTCAGCGGCACAACGCGCCCCATGACTGCGCCCACTTCAGCGTCAAAGAACGGCGCAGCAAGCTGCTTCAGCAGGCGCGGGCCGGGGATGTAGTCGGCGTCGAACACCATGTAGATATCGCCGGGCACCGCCGACATGGCTTCGGCGAGCGCCGCGGCCTTTCCGGGGATACCGCCATCACGCAGCAACGGCTTGATGCGATCCGGATACGAGGCCATGTACTCTTGGAGGATTGCTCGCGTGTCGTCCTGCGAGCGATCATCGATCGGCACGATGGTCAGCCGATCTTCGGGATACTCTGCTGCGAGCAGCGCATCGAGCGAGTCACGAATGACAAGCGCTTCGTTGTGTGCCGGTACGAACACGACGATTGGCGGCCACTCGGCTTGCACAACGTCGACAAACGGCTGCCGATGACGCCCGAAGAGACGATTCAGCGTGAAGAAGTAGTGCCGTAGGGTGTAGATCGCGAGAATGACGATGACGATCCAGAGGCCGATGTTGGCCAGCACCAGAATCACGCGCCCACCTTTGCTCGAGACACGGCGCGCACCGGCGGCCGACGGTCAGTCGCATCGAGCACGCCGACAGAACGCCAACTCATCCCCCATCCGTACAGCGCGACATACACGAACACATCGAGCAGCACGCCGAAAACGAGGAACAGGATCGGCATGAACAGCAGCGAACCGCGATAGATCAGGAAGCCATGTACGGCGGCTTGCATTGGCAGCAGCACGGCCAGATGTATGAGCAGCAGGCTGACGAGCAGTAATTTCTGCCACAGCGAAAAGTCAAAGATGAAAAAGGTGAAGCCGACGAGAAATGGTGCGAGGAGCAGAATGACGACGCCGCATACGAGAAGTCCGGAGATGTACTGGGACATCGTGTACGAAAACGGCGGAGGCGCAAACGTGAACCAGATCTGCGCGGTCAGTTGCACGACGGCGATCGCGCGAAGCAGATAGCCGAGTGGCAGTGCTCGGCCGCGCAGCACAATGCCAAGCAACGCCATCACGCCCGTCGTGATCCATCCCGATCGTAAGTCGAAGGCCGTCGGCCACACCGATTCGGCCGTGAAGAACGGCACGGCGACGGCGAACGGGCCAACGTCCACGATCTGCGTCGCGACTACGCCGGGCAATCCGAGCGGACCGCGTAGGGTATCCAGCATCAGTCGCCAGAACTGCATCAGCGGTTCGAGCAGAACGAACACGGTGACAGCGAAGATCAGCGGCAGCACGAGCAGGTCGATGACAAGCCAGCGCGATACCTCCAAGCCGATCATCGCGCGATGCGGCGCAATGCGGCCGCCGCGAAAACCGCGATCGCTGAGCGCGTCGATACGTCGGGAGGGTCTACCAGTAACGCGCGACACCGAAGGTCACTCC
>JBBQDB010000192.1:0-6753 GCA_038319245.1 Gemmatimonadales bacterium | reverse complement strand
TCGTAGGTGTATTCGGCGACCACGTTTTCGTTGAAGAAGCCAAAGGTGCGTTTGTCTGGCGTTGCGGTCAGGCCAATCAGGCTCGCGTCAAAGTAGTCGAGCACCTGTTTCCACAAGTTGTAGATGCTGCGGTGACATTCATCAATCACAATGAAATCGAACGTCTCGATGGGCACGGCCGGATTGTAGCGCACCAACTTTTGCTGCGTCGCCGTCTGCTGCACTTCGTTCAACGACACATCCTCAGCGGATTCGTCAATCGGCTCGCCACTGAGGATAGAGTACATGCGCTGAATGGTGCTGATGCACACCTGTGAATGCGGGTCAATGCTCGGCGACGCTAACCGCTGCACGTTGTACAGCTCCGTGAACTTGCGGCCGTCATCAGGTGGCGTGTACGCCATGAACTCCTGGTGCGCCTGCTTGCCGAGGTTGCGGGTGTCGACGAGAAAGAGAATACGCTTGGCGCCGCCGAACTTGAGCAGCCGGTACACCGACGTGATCGCGGTAAATGTCTTTCCCGCACCGGTAGCCATGTGCACCAGCGCGCGAGGTTTGCTCACGGCAAGCGACGCTTCCAACCCGGTCACCGCGCTCACCTGACAGTCGCGCAGGTTACGCTCCGGCAACGCCGGTATCTCCTCGGCCAAGCGCCGACGCAGCGTGTTGGGCTGCGCCAACCATGCCGCCAACGTGTCCGGCTTGAAAAAGTGGAAGACTTCACGCGAGCGCGGCGCGGGATCGGCCGTATCTGTAAAGCGAACGATCTGCCCCGTGGCCTCAAATAGAAAGCGCAGCGGCGTGTTGTCCTTGCGCCATTTCAGACTGGCGGCGGCGTACCGCTCGGACTGATTTTCGGCGACAGTGATCACCTCGCCAGCGCTGTCCTTTTTGGCCTCGATCACGCCCACGGCGTGGCGATTGACGAATAGCACGTAGTCGGCTGGGCCCGTGTCGGTCGGATATTCGCGCACCGCCACGCCAATGCCGGCGGCCAGGTTGAGCTGATTCATGTCCTGAATCACCCAACCAGCCTGTTCGAGCTTCTGGTCGATCTGCTGACGGGCCTTGGCTTCAGGCGTCATGTCGTGCCCTCACGTAACACCAACGTGACAATCGTCCGCCAAACGTGGACGTCGGGACATTTGCGTCTTTCCATACGCTCAACTTGTGAGCGCGACGTTGCAGGCGAAAGGCTGCTCGCGCGACTCACCGGCAGGTCCAGGGGAGATGCACCACGATAAGCGTCGGACTCGGAAGAAGCATTCGACTTCGGCACCAATTGAATGTTTCGGCAGCGCTATTCAACGCCGCATCAGCGCAATGGTGGTGGCATGGCAGAATCTATTGCGCAGCGAGAAAGAAATCTTAAAACGCGCGCGCTGGTATTAACTCAGGTCATGAGCGTCAAGCCCGTGCCGCATCATGCCACGTTTGCTCAGGGCGCGTTTGGCGCCGCGCGAAATCCAAGCGACGCCGAATTGATGCAGTAGCGCAGCCCAGTCGGCTCGGGACCGTCGTCAAACAGATGGCCAAGATGCGCGTCACATCGCGCGCAATGCACCTCCGTACGGACCATATACCAGCTCTTGTCCGTCGTTGTCTCGATCGCCTCGGCGTTTACTGGCGCGTAGTAACTGGGCCAGCCGGTGCTCGAATCGAATTTCGTGTCGGCGTCGAAGAGCGCTGCACCGCAGCCGATGCAGGTGTACGTGCCGGGCTCATGATGATCCCAGTACTCGCCACTGAAGGCGCGCTCGGTCGCACCCTCGCGGGTAACGCGAAACTGTTCCGGCGTGAGCTTCGCAGCCCACTGTTCGTCGGTCTTTCGGATCTTGTCGGGCATGGTCGGAATGAATTCAGGGGGCGGCGCTGTCGCCAGCCTGCGCGCACTCGGCGACGTGCTGCCAACGACGACCCTCGCCGCGTCGCACGAATATTCCCCGCATTCGCCCACGCCACGACGCGCCGCAGCGTCGCCTTACGCATCCCACGCGCTGCACCGGCGCACACGTAAAGCCGTCAGCCTTGCGCTCCACCCGTGACGTGTGTCTACTGCACCCATGAGTTCGGACCTCGCGCGCGTTCCCTCACCTGACGCGGCGCGTCAACACACGCCTCCCCACCACGACGTGCCAACTTGGCAACTCGGCCCCCGCGTGCCGCAAACACGCGGGACGCTGCTCAGACACATTGGCCTCTGGCTGCTTACACGCGCCGGCTGGCGCTTCGAGGGCGCGATGCCCAACGAGCCTAAATTTGTCGTCATCGTCGCGCATCATACGTCCAACTGGGACTTTCCCATCGGCCTCGCCGTGAAGTGGGCGCTCGGGCTCAACGTGCGATGGCTCGGCAAAGCCTCACTCTTTCGCTGGCCGCTTGGGTGGTTCATGCGCGCGAATGGCGGCGTACCAGTTGATCGCGCCAACCGCGGCAATCTTGTTGAGCAGACCACACACGAGTTCACCACGCGCGACCAGTTCGTGCTCGTACTCGCGCCGGAAGGCACCCGTGCACGCGTGACCGAGTGGCGTAGTGGTTTCTGGCACGTGGCCAAGGCCGCCAATGTGCCGATCTGCTGCGTGGGTATGGATTGGGGTCGACGCGTCATTCGCATGGGGCCCACGGTGCAGGCAAACGATGCGGATGCCGCCACCGGAATTGCCAGAATTCGCGCCTATTTCAACGACGTGCGCGGCTACATCCCGTCCAACCAGACGTGAAATCCTTTCTGTTCGCGACACTGCTCCTCTGGTGCACAGCAGCGGGTTCCGCATCGGCATCGGCGCAATCAAATACGCCGCGCACACGTCGCGTTAACGACGCCTTGCACGACCCAGGACCATCAGACACCACGGGACGTGCTGTGCGTGCACGTGTTGCACCCGTTATCGACGGGCGCGACGACGATGCCGTGTGGCGTTCGGCACCGCCAATGACGCAATTCCAGCAGTTCGATCCGGGTGAAGATCAACCAACGGCGTTTCGCACCGAGGTGCGTGCCGCCTATGACGATCGCTACCTGTACGTGCTGGTTCGCGCCTTCGATCCACATCCGGACAGCATTGTCAGTCTGCTCAGTCGGCGCGACGTCAAGACATCCAGCGATCAGCTCAAAATCGTCATCGACGCGTATCACGATCGTCGTACCGGCGTGGAGATGGCGATCAATCCGGCCGGCGTGAAGCGGGACTACGCCATCTACTCGGACAACGTCGAAGACATTACGTGGGATGGCGTGTGGGATGCGTCCGCCCGCATTGATAGCCTGGGATGGATCGCCGAGTTTCGCGTGCCGTTCAGTCAACTGCGTTTCAACGTTGCGGATACGCATGCATTCGGATTTGCGGTGTGGCGGGACATTGCGCGGCGCAACCAACGCGACGCCTGGCCGCGCTACCGCATGTCCAAGCGCACGTTCATGTCGCAGCTCGGCACACTCTACGGCGTCGAGGGGATTGGTACGGCGCGGCGACTGGAGCTCCTGCCGTATGCCGTCGCGAAAAGCACACCGGTCATCACCGGCGACGCGCACGGCACTCACGGCTCACTCACGGCTGGGCTCGATCTCAAAGCCGGATTGAGCCCGAACATCACGGTCGATGCGACGATCAATCCGGACTTCGGACAGGTCGAGGCTGATCCCGCCGTGTTGAATCTGTCGGCGTTTGAAATTCAGTTCGCTGAGCAGCGTCCGTTCTTTCAGGAAGGCGCTGGGCTGTACCGATGCAACGGTCCATGCGAAGGTGTGTTTTATACACGTCGCATCGGCAGAACCCCGCAGCTGCACAGCGATGCGAGCGATCCGGCGTTCACGCATATCAACGGCGCGGCAAAACTGACGGGGCGCTTTGATAACGGTGTCGCGTTTGGTGTGCTCGACGCGTCGACAGAGCAGGTGCACGGCGCGAACGGCGCGACGATTGAACCAAGCACGAACTACTTCGTGGCCCGTGCGCTTCGCGAGCTGCGCGGCGGACGCACCGAGTTCGGGATGGAGCTCACCGACGTCCGTCGCGGCCTCGACGAGGCTACCGCGCCGCGGCTGCGACGCGCTGCCACGTCACTGCTGCTGCAAGGGTATACGCGCTTCGCTGATGACAAGTGGGAGTGGATGGGCTACTCCACGTTGAATGGCGTACAAGGAACGGCGCACGCAATCGCCCTCACCCAGCAAAGCAGTGTGCACTATTTCCAACGTCCTGATCACGAAGCCACGTACGATTCAACGCGCACGTCGCTCAGCGGATTCGCCGCAGCCACCGGCATCAAGCAGGTCGGCGGACAGGTGCGCTACGAAAACTTTCTGCGCTATGCCAGCGCGGGTCTCGAGCTCAACGACCTCGGCTTCTCGCAGCTGGTGAACGACATGTCGCTGCGACAACAGCTGGACCTGACGCAAATCACGCCACACGGTTGGTTCCGCTCGGCGTTCGCGACAACAGCACTCGAAACGCACTGGACGACCGGTGGACTCCTCGCCACGCAAACGCTGTCGTTCCACAACAGTGCAACGCTGCGCAACAACTGGGGCGCCGCGCTCACAGCGACCGCGAACGATTTCGGCGGCACGCACTGTGTGAGCTGCGCACGTGGCGGACCGGCGCTCCGGCAATCGCCCAAGCTCGGTGTTCGTCTCGATATCACTGGTGACCCGCGCCCCGACGTCGTGCCGCGCCTCGCACTGCGCGCAGGACGCAGCGACGAAGGGCGCTCGCACTATCGCGGCGGCGATCTCGGCCTCGATGTACGCATTGCCAGTCGCTTCTCGACATCACTGGCGGGCAGCTACGATCACGTCGTCAACGACCAGCAGTGGATCGGTAATTACGGCGCACTACGCAGCGATACCACGCACTACACGTTCGCGAATCTCGACCAACACATCCTCGCGCTGACCGGTCGCGCCAATTGGACCGCGACGCGCACGCTGTCGCTGCAACTCTACGCGCAGCCGTTCGTCTCGACCGGCGCCTTTCGCCAATGGCGACAACTCGCTGCACCGCGCGCCAACTCGTATGACGCGCGCTTCGCACGTTACGGCGACGGAGCGGTACCACGTGGCTTCAACGTGAAGCAGTTCAACAGCAACGCGGTCCTGCGCTGGGAATACCGGCCAGCCAGTACGCTCTTTCTGGTGTGGCAACAAGGGCGCACGCAGAGCGATCGCGATCTTGGCGGATTCGATGCATCGCGCGACGTCGGCAATCTCTTCGGGAGCCGACCGTTCAACACGCTGCTGGTGAAGTACTCGTTTTGGTTCAACCCGTAGTCGCTCGCTACGTCCCGAGTCACCTCCTAAACATGACGAAACCGTCACATTTCGTCCGGCCGCCCCTTCCCTCCGGACGGTCCGGGCGGAATCTTTTTCGCGTCCCTTCAGGAGAACCGAAATGCGTGTGACGACCGTCGGTGTAGTCGGCGCCGGCGCGATGGGAAGCGGCATCGCCGCGCTGGCCGCGTCGGCTGGCTGCCGAGTGGTGTTGCTCGATATTCCGGGCGACGCCGATCCAAAGTCGCCCAACCGCAGTGCCCCCGCTCGCAACGGCCTGCAGAAAGCAGCCAAAGCCAAGCCCGCGGCGTTCATGGAGACCGCTGCGCTCGCACGCGTGCGGACCGGCAACACCGAAGATCATCTCGGCTTGCTCGCGGAATGCGACTGGATCTGCGAAGCGATCATCGAACTCGCCGAGCCCAAGCAGCAACTCTTCGCGCGCATCGAAGCGCTGATGAAACCGACGGCGATCATTTCGTCGAACACGTCGGGCATTCCGATGTCGACACTGCTCGAAGGTCGGAGCGAGAAATTTCGTCGTCGTTTTCTCGGCACGCACTTTTTCAATCCGCCGCGCTACATGCACTTGCTCGAGATCATCCCCACCGATGATACCGATCCCGCGGTGATAGGCGCGATGCGCGAGTTCGCCGAACGCACGTTGGGCAAAGGCATCGTGATCGCGAAGGATGTGCCGGGCTTTATCGCCAATCGCTTGGGCGTCTACGGCATGGTCGGCACGATGCGTCGCATGATGGAGCATGGGCTCACCATCGACGAAGTGGACGGCCTGACGGGATCGCTGATTGGACGCGCACGCAGCGCGACGATGCGTACCGCGGACTTGAGCGGACTCGATGTGTTGGCGCACGTGACCAAAGGCGTTGGTGCGGCAACCGGCGAGGACCTGTCGCTCCCCGACTGGGTGCTGGCGATGGTCGCCGAAGGAAAACTCGGCGACAAGAGCGGTGGCGGTTTCTATACCAAAACCAAAGACGGCACGCTCACCTACGACTGGAAAACCGCGTCGTACGTGAAGCAGCAGCGCCTGGAAGGTGGCGACATCGGGCAGGCGATTCGCATGCCGATCGCGCAGCGTTTGCCGGCCGCGGTGCAGACGCCGGGCGCGCAGGGTGCGTTCCTACGTGATCACCTCGTCGATGCGGCGCACTATGCACTGACGTTAGCCTCCAGCTTGGCCTACGACATTGTGGCGATCGATCGCGCGATGGAGTGGGGCTACGGCTGGGAGGCCGGACCATTTCAAGTGATGGACGCGCTGGGATTGGACTGGCTCAAAGCGCAGTTTGCGGAGCATGGACTCGACGTGCCAGCGTTGCTCGAGCAGGCGCACGGCAGCTTCTATCGCGACGGCGAGTATCTCACCTTCGAGGGCACGTACGAGCCGATCCCGGATATCCCCGGTCGCATCTCGCTCGTTGGCTTGTCGAAGAACGGACGCATCATCGAAGACAACG
>JBBQDB010000191.1:0-6862 GCA_038319245.1 Gemmatimonadales bacterium | reverse complement strand
GTGAAGTGCGCGTCGCTGGCGTGGCATACGCTTAAAGCGGCGCTGGCGAGTGAGTCGGCCGCACCGGTCGTCAGTACTGAATGAGTCGTGCGTGATGGCATGGCGATGGTACGGCAGGTGATGCGACGGGACGCGCTGCAGCGGGACGCAAGACGACTGGACCCGATGCAGCGGGACGCAGCTCTATGGGACGCGAGTCGACGGGACGTACCGCAATGACCGACGCGATGCCCTATCTGCGCGCGGCATCCCTCAGCGAGTTCGAGCCGGGAGTGCCGTTGGCGGTGACCCTCAGCGATGGCCGACGCGTGTGTCTCGTGCAGGATGCCTCGCCGGATGCGTTGCAGCATTCAACGCGGGTGTTTGCCATTGAGGATCGGTGTTCGCATCGCGACTTCGCGATCTCTGGCGGCGACATCATCGCGCCGTGCGTGATCGAATGTCCGTGGCACGGCGCTCGCTTTGACGCGCGCACGGGAACGGCGCTGACCGGACCGGCGGAGGATGCGATTCCTACCTTCGCGGTGCGCGTGGAAGATGGTGTGGTGTTTGTCGGGCCGTCGTTGAGTTAGCGCCGCGATCCCGTCGCGATTGTGTCCACACGATCGCGTGGCGGCGACCGGCGTTGCGTGCAGGTTTTGAGTAGGCAAGCCTTTGGAGGAGTGCATGACCGTGTCGACATCGCTGGCCCCACGCGCTGACTTTCCGCTGCTCGCGGCACAGCCGACGCTGCACTACCTCGACTCGGCGGCGACATCGCAAAAACCGCGCGTGGTACTCGATGCGATCACGAATTTTTACGAGACCGCCAACGCCAATCCGCATCGTGGGGCGTACGCGCTCTCCGCGACTGCGACCGATGCGTATCATGGCGCGCGCGAGACCGTGGCCCGATTTCTGGGCGTCGCCGATGCCGACTGTTTGATCTTCACACGCGGCACGACCGAGTCCGTCAATCTGGTGGCCAGCAGTTGGGGAACCGCTAACGTACGGGCTGGGGACGAGATCGTGATCTCGGCGCTCGAGCACCACGCGAACTTCGTCACCTGGCAACAGCTCGCGCTGCGTACGGGCGCGACCCTCCGCATCGTCGAGCTGACCGATCGCCAAGAGATTGACCTCGATCAGTTGCGTGAGCTCGTTGGCGCGCGCACCAAGCTCGTGGCGATTACGCATGTCTCAAACGCCGTCGGCAGCATTACCCCGCTCGAGACCGTGGTGCACATCGTCCGCTCGCAGAGCAACGCGGTGCTGTTCGTCGACGGTGCGCAGGGCGCGCCGCATTTGCCGGTCGCGTTCGACACGCTTGGCGTGGATTTCTATGCGTTCAGCGGACACAAGATGCTGGGCCCGATGGGGATCGGCGGACTGATCGGACGACGCGCGCTGCTCGAGGCGATGCCGCCGTTCATGTTTGGCGGGGACATGATCGAGTGGGTGCACGACTTTGACAGCACCTGGAACGTGCTGCCCTACAAGTTCGAAGCTGGTACACCGAACGCTGCCGATGCAGTGGGGCTGGCCGCCGCGGTACGCTATCTGGAGGCGCTGGACATGGTGCAGGTCCGGTCGCATGAGGTTGCACTGCTGGAAGCCGCTGAGTCGCGATTGCGGAGCCTGCCGGGATGTCGCGTGTATGGGCCACCGCCGGCGCTGCGTAGCGGCGTACTCAGCTTCGCGCTCGACGACGTGCATCCGCATGACCTCGCGACTATTCTCGACCAACACGGCGTGTGCGTGCGGGCCGGTCACCATTGCGCGCAGCCACTGATGCGTCGCCTTGGCGTGCACGCGACGGCGCGCGCGTCGTTCTACGTATACAGCGATTTCGCTGACGTGGACGCGCTCGACGGTGCATTGCGCGCGGCGCAGGCGGTCTTCGCGACCGCGTGAGCGCGCCAACGCAAGGACCACGACCGCAACAGGCGTCCGCATGACTGAGCCACACGCCGCGCCGCAGATCGCATCGTTGTCTGCGATGTATCAGGAGACTTTGCTCGCGCACTACCGCGCACCGCACAATCGCCGCGAGCTGCCCGACGCCACCGCGCGCGCAGCACGTCGCAACCCGCTGTGTGGTGATGCGCTCGAGGTGGCGATTCGCGTCGACGCTCCGCACGACGTATCGCAATCAGTATCGCATCCAGTATCGCAATCAGCATCGGAACCAGTATTGCCATCACGGTCGCGATCACACTCGCGCGTACAGTCGCGCCTGGACACGACCACATCGTCCTCGGTGCAGTCGCCAACGGCGGCGCCTTCGTCGGCGCTGGCGGATGTCGCGTTCACGGGTCGTGGCTGTTCGATCGCGGTGGCATCGGCTTCGATGATGACGGACGCGACGCGCGGGCTGGGGCGGGACGAGGCGCTGCGGTTGGTATCGGTGGTCGAGGCGATGCTGACGCAGGGCGCGCCGGCGTTGCAGTTGCCGGAGAGCTTGACTGCGCTGCGTGCGGTCGCCCCCTTCCCCGGACGACACGGGTGTGCGAGCATGCCGTGGCTCGCATTGCGCGATGCCTTGCAGGCGATCGCCTAAGTTCGTTGCGCCCATACTGCTTCTTGCCGTACCCTCGCTCACGCGTCGTCGCTGCGCTTGCCACCTACCCGTCGAGACCGCGATCTCGATCCACTTTCCGACCCGCCATGTACGCCATTGCCATCATTCGCTATCGCAAGCCGTTCGAAGAGCTCGAGCCGACGCTCGCCGAGCACCGCGCGTACCTGCGTGGGTTGCAGGCGGCCGGATTGCTGCTCGCGTCCGGTCCGCTCGACCCGCGATTTGGCGGCGCGCTGTTGCTTCGCGTCCCTGACGACGAAGGCACTGCAGCACTAGACCGTATTCGTGACGAAGACCCGTACACGAAGGGGTTGCTGGCGCAGTACGAACTGCTGCCCTGGTCGCCGGTGATCGGCCTCGACGCACTGGATCGGCTCTGAGCGGCTCGCACGAGCAGGAGCAAGTCACATCGGACGCGCCGCCCACCGCGAGTCCGGTGGTTGTTGCGCCGACCACACGCCTCGGCCGGTTCATGGCGATGCTTCAACGGTGGGCGGACGCGGGTTGGGCGGGCAGCGTCGTATTCGGGTGGGGGTTGCTGCAAGGGTGCGTCTTTCCTGGCTTGGCCGACCTCTTCTTCCTGCCACTCGCGATTGCGCGCCCATCACGGGCCTATCGATTGGCGTTGGCGGCAACGGCTGGTACGGTGATCGGTAGTGTGCTGCTGTACTTCATCGGTGCTCGCGCTTTGGAGTGGTTACAAGGACCGATCGCGGAATGGCTTGGCATGTCGTCCACGCATCTCACCGAGTCGCGAGAGACTCTCGCCAAGTACGGCGCGTGGGCGATCTTCGCGAGCACGATGAGTCCGTTGAGCGTGAAGCTGACGAGCATCGCGTCAGGCGCCGTCGGCGTCCCGTTTCCGCAGTTCTTCGGTGCGTTGCTCGCTGGTCGATTACTGCGCACGTGCGTCTTCGCATGGTTGGTGCAGCATGGCGGCGCGCAGGCAGTGGCGCGGTGGACCGGCGGACGCGGGATCGCGACGTCCTGAGCGCGAGGTGATGCGTGGGACGGCAAGTATGTCTTCATTGAAATTGAAAATGTGATACAGATGAGTCGCCGTGTGACGAACAGCGCGCGTTAACCTGATATTGACGTGAGTCCGTTAGCACACTGTTAGCGCAAACTGCGCGCCTTGCGCGTTAACGCGCTGCGTGAGCCTACGTCATACGAGGTGTACGACATCGGGATTCGGCAGCGTCCGATGTCGCGACTTCCATTGTCGCTGTCTCATGCATCAGGAGCGTATCTCATGTCTTCACTTATCGGTCGTCGCACGTCAATGCTGCTGTCGTTTGCTGCAGCATCGTTCGCCCTTGCCGCGTGCAACGACAAATCCTCGACGAGCACCACCGCTCCGGCCACTGCGGCGAACATCATTCCCGTCTCGGGTGTCGGGCAGTTGTCGCGCGTTGGCGCCCTGCTGCCTGATTCGCTGTCTGTACTCGTTACGTCGAGTGATGGCTTGCCGGTGGCCGGCGTGAGCATTGCGTGGAGTGTCGCGCGTGGCGGTGGTGCGTTGAGTGCCACGACGACCACGACCGATGCCAGCGGACACAGTGCCGTGGCCTACACGGCGGGTAGTGCAACGGGTACGGCCGCGATTATTGCCACGGCCACGAGCCTCGCTCCATTCGAATTTGACGCGACGCTCGTGCCGGCTGCACCGTCCACAATGGTCGGTGATGCAACCGATCCGCAGATGCTGATCGCGAATTCGGCGCCTGCGCCGCTGGAGGTGAAGCTGGCGGACGCGTTCGGTAACCCGATTCCGAACTATCTCGTGAACTGGGCCATTGCCACTGGCGATTCGGGCGACATGTTGACCGCCGCGTCGTCTATGACCGACTCGACGGGGATTGCCCGTGTGATGTTTGCCCCCGACAGTGTCGCAGGCGCGCGCACCGTGACGGCGACGACGGCCGAAGGCGTGACCGCGATGCTCAACTTCGTGGTCGACTCGGTGCCGGCGTCGGCACTGAAAGCCGCAGTCAAGCGGTAAACGCAGGCGCCCGCTGAGAGCGCGGCCACGTTCACGCACAGCGCCAATACACATCACCCGCCGAACGCGTTATGCGCTGGGCGGGTGATAGCGTCGATGAAAGAGGTACATCGCTTCGACTTTCTCGCGTGCCCACGGTGTGCGTCGCAGAAACTTGAGGCTCGACGAGATACTGGGGTCGCTGGTGAAGCAGGCAATCTTCACACGACGTGCCATTTTCTCCCAGCCGACTTCGGCAACGAGCTCGGTCAGCAAGCGTTCGAGCGTGATGCCGTGAAGCGGGTTGGCTGAGTGATCGTGCGTATCAGGCATCTCTCTTCTCAAAATCAACAGCGGGACGCGAATTCACGCGAAGGTTCACGAATCGATTCCGAGCAGAGTCGATCGTTTCCGCGAACATTCGCGGCCCGCGGTATGTTTGACGGGTTCTAGGCATCGCGCCCATGTTTGAGTTTCAGCAATCGCTCGCCAGCCGCGTGCAGCGTTTCGTCTTTTTTGGCGAAGTGAAAGCGAATCAGATTTTGCACCGATTCACGGAAGAAGCTCGAGCCTGCAACGCCCGCGACCCCGATATGTCGGATCATCCACTCCGACGCTTCCGTATCAGTCGGGAAATCGAGGGAACCGATATCCAGCATCACGTAGTAGGCGCCCTGCGGTTCGGTGAACGGGAGTCCGGTCTGCCGCAGGTAGTCGAGAAAAATCTCGCGCTTGGCCGTGTACAGCTCCGTGAGATGCGCGTAGTAGCTGTCGGGTAGCTCGAGCCCGGCGATGGCCGCTTCCTGTAGTGGCGCCGCCGCACCCACGGTCAAAAAATCGTGAACCTTGCGCGCTTGCGCGATCACCTCCGGTGAGGCGTGCACGTATCCCAATCGCCATCCCGTAATCGAATACGTTTTCGAGAGCGAGTTGCACGTAATCGTGCGCTCGGCAGCACCGGGCAACGTGGCAAAATACGTATGCACGTTGGGCGCAAAGACGATATGTTCGTACGGTTCATCGGTGATGACGAAACAGTCGTGCGCTTCGGCCAACCGCAAAATCGTCATCAGCTCGTCGCGCGTAAACACTTTGCCGGTGGGATTGCCCGGATTGCAGAGCACGATGGCCTTGGGCTTCTGTGCGAATGCACGCGCCAGTTCATCTTCGTCGAACCCGAAAAACGGCGGACGCAGCGGTACGTAGATTGGCTCGGCGCCTGAAAGAATCGCATCAGCCGCGTAGTTCTCATAAAACGGCGAGAAGATGATGACCTTGTCGCCTGGATTACAGGCGGTCATCATCGCGACCATCATCGCTTCGGTGCTGCCACACGTGACCACCAGATTGCGATCCGGATCGACCTCGAGTCCGGTGAAGTGCGTGATTTTTCGGGCCAACGCGTCGCGGAAGTTCTTCGCGCCCCACGTCACGGCGTACTGATGAAAGGGCCCGCGCGTGGCACGTTCGAGCGCGACCAGCATCTCTTCCGGCGGACTAAAGTCGGGAAACCCCTGCGAGAGGTTGATCGCGTTATACTGGGTGGCCATTCGCGTTGTGCCGCGGATGACCGACTCACTGAACACCGAAAGACGACTGGCTGTGGTTGGCATAGTCGGGAAAATACGGTGCCGATACATTTCGTGCATGACCCACGCGCACGCCGCCACGTCCACGTCCACGTCCACGTCCACGCGGCTTCTCGCGAAGTCTGGCGCAGAAGCAACTTCAGGAGTAACTGCAGAAGGAATTTCGGAAGTCGTCGCGTCGGCAGCTGAGGCGCTGCGCGCGGCGAGCCCAGTGCTGCTCTACGACGGCGAGTGCGGCTTCTGCGCCGGCAGCGTGCAATTCATGCTGGCGCATGAGCGGGCATCCCGCCGCGCCGCACTCCGATTCGCGCCGCTGCAGGGAATGTTCGGTGCGGCGCTGCGTGAGCGATTCCCATTCCTCGACACCATCGACTCGGTGGTCTGGTTTGACCCGTCCGCTCGTACCGACAAACAGGTCCGGATAAAATCGGATGCGGCGCTTGCTGCACTCGCGCATCTTGGTGGCGTGTGGCGTGTCGTTGCGTTCGCGGGTCGGCTCGTGCTACCCGGCATTCGCGACGTCGTGTATGACGCCATCGCCAGACGTCGCCTGCAGTTCGCCGCTCCCGCGTGCCTGCTCCCTTCCGCTGATACTCGCGCCCGTTTTCTGCCATGACCGTTGACCCCAGCATTTCCCTGACGCTGCGCGATCGCGTGCTGACCCGACTTGGTCTTTCGACGCCAGTCGCACTCGACCTCGACGGGCTCTCGACGCTGTACCGTGCGTGGTGC
>JBBQDB010000190.1:0-6926 GCA_038319245.1 Gemmatimonadales bacterium | reverse complement strand
CTAAACCATGGTCTCGATTGTGCGGACGTAACGCCATATCGCAGCGAGCTATGCGTCACGAAGACGCGCGTCCATCGCAAGGGTGTTTCGGTGCAGTTCAGCACAACACTGCAGGCTTTTTCGAACGGCTACCGATGAAGCGACGCACGCTGCTGAAACGCGTCGCACTCGGCGTGAGTGCGCTACTCGGTAGTATCGCCGCTCTTGCAGTTGTCGATGCCGACCGCGCGGAGACGGACCAGCCACTTTACACGCACGCGCTCGGTACAGGCGGCCCGCAACTCGTGTTTCTCCCGGGTATCGGTGAAACGACGCGCTATTGGGCACTTGTTGTCGGTGTCCTCGCGGATGGCTTCCACCTGCTGCTGGTGGACCTGCTCGGCTTTGGACGATCACCGAAACCCTGGACGACATACACGGTCGACCGCCACATCGCCGAGTTGCATCGCGTGCTTGCACCCGTGGGGGCAGCCGGACCCTTTACGCTGGTCGGACACTCGCTAGGCGCGCGCCTCGCGGTCACGTACGCCGCTCGGTATCCACACGAGATCGCACGCCTCGTCCTCGTCAGCCTCCCGTACTTCGGCGGTGAAGAACACGCGAAACAGTTCATTCGCACCAAGCACAGCAGTGGATGGTTATGGACACACATGATTCCGTTCGCGCTGTCGTGTCTGATGGGGAGACGACTGCTCGGTTGGGCCGCACCCCTCCTTGCGCGCGGCGTACCTCGTGCCGTTGCCGAAGACCTCAACCAGATGACGTGGCGGTCATCGACGTCGACGATGTGGGAAGTGATTTACCGACACGACCTCACCGCCGACATCGCCATGCTCCCGATTTCGCTCCCGTTGCTCTGTCTGCACGGCGATCACGACGAGAGCGCGCCGTTGGAGCGGCTGCAAGCGCTGCGGGCGATACATCCGCGTTGCGACATCCGAGTCTTTGCCGGCGCCGACCACCAGCTGCCGTTGCAGCAGTCTCAATGGATCCGGGATCAGCTCACGAGCGTCGTGGCTACAACTTCGCCCGCCGCAACAGCTGCGCATTGAGCGCGACCACGATGGTACTCACCGACATCAGCAGCGCACCGACCGCCGGAGTCAGTAAAATGCCCCAAGGTGCCAGCACACCGGCTGCCAGCGGAATCGCGACCACATTGTAGCCCGCTGCCCACCAGAGATTCTGCTTCATCTTGGTATAGGTCGCGCGCGACAAGTTGATGATGCGCGGTATGTCGCGCGGATCACTGCGCACCAACACGATATCGCCCGCTTCCACCGCGACGTCCGTGCCTGTACCAATTGCGATGCCGACGTTTGCAGTCGCAAGCGCCGGTGCATCATTCACACCGTCACCGACCATAGCAACGTGCTTCCCTTGCGATTGCAGTTTTTTAATCTCCGCGGCTTTGCCGTCCGGCAACACCTGCGCGAGCACTGTCGTGATACCAACGTCGCGCGCGACGGCGTCGGCGACGGCCTGCGCATCACCGGTCATCATAATCACCTCGACACCGGCGGTACGCAGCTGTTTCACCGCTTCAACGGACTCTGGCCGAATGGCATCGGCGACCGCAAATGTCGCGAGAACCACCTCGCCTTCCACAAGCGAGATCACACCCTGTCCGTGTGAGGCGGCGTCTGCGGCGAAGATCGCGAGTTCAGGCGATATCACGACCTTCAGCCCTGACAGCAAGTTGGGGCCGCCCACGGATAGCGAGCGACCTGACACTGATGCGCGGACGCCACGCCCCGGAATCGCAGTGAAACTCGACGCTGCCGGGACGTCGAGCTTTCGATCCGCTGCGCTCTGCACGATGGCACGCGCGACCGGATGCTCGGCGTCACGCTCAACGGCCGCAGCAAGCCGCAACGCGTCGTCCTCACTCAGGCCCGAGGTTGTGCGCATTCCAACGACACGATGCTGACCCAGCGTCAACGTTCCCGTCTTGTCGAACACAACCGCTGTCAGCTTACGCGCGTCTTCAAGACCACGCCGGTCGCGCACGAGCAGACCGTTCTTGGCGCCGAGTGTCGTTGAAATCGCGAGCACGAGTGGTACGGCGAGACCGAGCGCGTGAGGGCATGCGATGACCAGCACCGTCACCAATCGTTCGACGGCTGTTGCAAGCGAGGCACCGGACAGCAACCACGCGGCAAACGTGATGATACCGGAACCGAGAGCAATCCAGGTGAGCCAGAACGCGGCGCGATCCGCGAGCACTTGCGCGCCCGACTTGGACTTCTGCGCGTCGGCCACTAGGCGCATGATGCCGGCCAGCGCTGTACGATCTCCCGTTCCCGTCACTGTGACACGAAGCGAACCGGAGCCGTTCACCGTACCTGCGATCACTTTTGCTTGCGCGGCCTTCTCGACCGGCGAGGACTCGCCGGTGATAAGCGACTCATCGACCTTGCTGCTGCCGGACAACACCACGCCATCGGCCGGTACATTGGCGCCTGGCCGCACCAGCACCGTGTCGCGATCACGCAACTCGCCAATGGGCACGTCTTCCGTCGTCTCGCCGCTGCCTTCGCCGCGCACACGTACAGCCATCGTCGGCAACAACTTCGCCAATTCGCCCAGCGCACCCTGCGCCTGCATGACGGAGCGCATCTCGAGCCAATGCCCGAGGAGCATGATCGTGATCAAGGTAGCCAGCTCTTCCCACAGAGGCATCGCAGGAAAGCCGAGCGCCACAGCGACACTGAAGACGAACGCGACACTGATCGCGAGTGCGATGAGGGTCATCATCGCTGGCTGACGATCGGCGATTTCGCGAACGGCACCGCGCAGAAACGGTTCGCCCCCGTACACGAACAACGCCGTACCGAATATTGCGGGAATCCAATGCGAGCCGACGAACACCGGCGGTGTGAATCCCAACGCGTTGGGGAGCATGTGGCCCCAAATCAGCGGCGGGATCGTGAGTGCGAGCGAAATCCAAAACTTGTCGCGGAACATCGCGACGGAGTGGCCGGCGTGTTTGTCGTGACCACTATGTGCAGCATCTGCATCGTGCGCTTCATGTGCTTCATGTGCTTCATGTGCAGCCGGTGCGTCGAACGCAGCGGACGGCGAAGTTCCACCCGGCACATTCTCGTTTGACGCAGTCGCTGTTGGCGAAGTGCCAGCGTGAGCTGGCGGCGTGAACGCGGTCATCGCCGACGTATCGTGTCGCGTCTGAATAGCGCCAGATGCGTGCGGATCGCCACCGCGAATTGGCTCGACGAGTCCAGCGGAAGGATGCGTATGCAGCGGCGCGCTCGGCGCGGCCGTCGGGTCACTCGGTTCGTGCATTCGCTATATCCGGAGAGAGCGCGCCAGGCGATCGCTGCAACGCAGTGTTACCCGCTGACGCGCATTGCCATAGAAGCATAGCCTCGTACCCAGTTGCCGTCGTATCGAAATGCCTGAGGCTGGTGCGATGTGCGTGAGCGAGCACGACACTTGCACAGCGCTGATGGTATCAGGCAGTAAACAACGTCCACGCCGAGCGTTCGCATGTCGTTTCCGATTTACCTGTTTGGTTCCGCGCTGGTGGTTGGTGGCATCGCCTGGGGGCTCTCGCTTATGGGCGTACCATCGAAGTACATCCTCATCGCCTGCGTGATCATGGTTGGCGTCGGCATCCTCAGCGGTGTCGCCAAGACCCGCATGAAGGACCCTCCAACGCCCTGACTGCACGTAGTCTCGCCGCTGATGTGCGGGCCCATCAGCACTCTCTCAGCGAGTGAGTCCTACACGTCCCGCGAATATCCTCGCTCGGGCTTGCCGCGGCTTGTCCCATTGCACAGTGGACAGTGCGCGCACAAGTTCGGCCATGACGACTCGTCGCCTTCATTGACCTTTGACCACCCAGCGAAATGTCCTACACACGCCGAGCGCGCCGTTCGACCTCAATCGGTACATGCGCGCTGATGCTACTCGGATTCTCAGCCGGCCCGATCGCGGCTCAGAGTACGCTCGGTCAATCCTTCATTGCGTCCCCGTCGCCCGCTACCGTGCTGCGTAGGCTCACCGTGGGCTCCACCGGGATTATTGGCTCCTCGTCGGGCGCGCCGTACACAGCGGACATTTATGCGGTGAGTGGTACCGCGTTGGTTGGGGCGAGTCTCTTCACGCAGGTGCTGGGGACCAACGTCGCGGGCTTCTCACTTTTCCCAAACCTCGCGCTTGCCGCCGGTGGTAGCTACGCGGTGCTCGTTGGCGGCGGTACCGGTCCATTGACCACGTACTTTGACGCGAACCCGTACCCGGGCGGCACTGCCTACACCTGCTCAGGAATCAATTGCAGCACCTTCGGCGCGAACGACTTGAACGGCTTTTTCCTCGACTTCGGACCGGGCACCAATGACCCGCGCAACATGTTGGGCCAGTCATTCACGGCGCCGAGCGATCCTAACGTGCTGCTGCAGCAGATCAGCGTGGGTTCAACCGGCATCCTCGGCTCCTCGACGGGCGCTCCCTACTCGGCGGACATCTACGCGCTAAGCGGAGGATTGCTGACAGGCGGCAGCTTGTTCTCGCAGATGCTCGGCACGAGCGTCGCGGGCTTCACGCTCCAGCCTAATCTCGTCCTCAATGCGGGTGGTACCTACGTTGTGATGGTGAGCGGTGGGAACGGTTCCTTCTATACGAATTTCGATGCTGACACGTACACCGCCGGAGCAGCGTACACATGCTTCGACGGCCGTGACTGTGCGTCGTTCGGCTCCAACGACCTCAATGGTTTGCAGTTGCGATTCGGAGCGCCAACAACGGTGCCCGAACCTGGCACATCCGCGCTACTAGGACTAGGGCTGCTCGCATGTAGCGCCGTTATGGTGCGCGCACGTCGGCGGGCGATCGACGCGTAGCGTGTGAAGGATTACGGTTGCTCACAAAACGCGTACCCGCACATCTGCTTTTTGGCGACATACATGGCGGCATCTGCACGCTCGATGAGTTCCGCGCAGGTCGTTGCGTGGTCGGGAAATAGTGCCACACCGATACTTGGGGATACGAGTAGCTCGAGAGCATCCATCTTGATGGGAACCGCAATCGTGGCGTGAATGTGCTGCACGATGCGTTCGACGTTCTGCGCTCCCTGCGGATTGACCAGCAAGTATAAGAACTCGTCGCCACCGTATCTGCAGACCGTGTCTTCGTCACGCATCTGCAGCTGTAGACGACGCGCGATCTCATTGAGCACGAGGTCGCCGGCTGCATGCCCGTGAGTGTCATTGATGCTCTTGAAGTGATCCAGATCCAGAAACAAAACGGCGAGCGTCCAATCGTGACGCTCTGCGAGAGAAATCGCGTGCTGCAGACGGTCGTTGAACAGATTGCGATTCGGCAATCCGGTCGCCGCGTCATGCATCGCTTGTTGTCGCGAGCGCATCTCCTCGTCGTTCGCCGCAGAGAGCCGCTCCTCTGCCTGCGCCAGCGCGTCGCGCGAGTCAGCGAGGGCACTCTCGATCTTCTTCAGGTCTTCAACGCCGTGCGCCAACGCCTCGGTGACCTCGTGCAGATCATCGGCGCACTCCTGAACTTTCGCTTCGATGGCTTCGCCCTCGCGCAATGAGACATGCGCGGGTACAGTCGTGGCTCCATCCGCGATCTGCTGTTTGACGGCCTCGTTCTGCGCAGCAAGATCGACCACGCATTCTTCGACCTTATCACGGACCTCGTGCGCATGCTCCAGCACCAAGTCGAGCGGTGCTGGCGGAAGCGGCGCGACGGAGGTGGCGGGAAGCGCAAATTCTGCTGGCATGCGGTGACGTTCCTCGGAGCGGTTGAGCACGATAGCACGCACGAATGTCGGGTGCGCAAGGTATCTCGTGCGACTGTTCACAGCACGTCGCGCACGAACGATATCGCGGCGTTACTGGCCCTTACTCTTCATCGCGATCCAATGAAATGCCGAAGGCGCCTTCGATCCACGTATCTCTGTCATGCACGATAGCGTGCGCTGGTAACATCGCTGTCTGTACGGCGACACCGCCGACTTTCTTCATTGCCGTGCCGATCGCCATGAATTCCACCAGTCCACTGCCGATTTCGGCGATGTAAGTCTTCACCCCGATCACGTCGTCGGTACCGAGCGCAGTTGCTTCCGCTTTGAGTCGCCCGATGGCCACTTCACGCGCATCGTGGATGAGCGTCGTGAGTTCGCTGATCTCGCCTTTGGTGAAGGACTTGAATGCCGCCATAAATCCACCGGCAAGACCAAGCGAGTAGACCGAGGTCGACATCAACAGCTTGACCGGTGCGAAGCCCAGACTGGTCATGGCCCACAGCTCCTCGCCCGTGAGGTCACTCGTGACCGGTGCCGCACTTGCGCTCCGCGGCAGCGCGTCGTTCACGGCTGCTGTTCCGGTCATCAACATTTCGTGCGTGCCCATCCACGGAAGAATCGTCGTGCGAATGCCGACAACTGCATTTGCTCCAACGGCCTTGGCTTGTGCCACCAAGCGTTCGAGCGCGACGTGCCGCGTCTTGTTGAAGACATCGCTGTATTGCGAAATTTCACCACGCCCCAGCGTTTTGAGTGAGCCGAGGATGCCGCCGCCAACGCCCATCGAGTACGCGATATTCCCGAATACGTGCTGGAGCGGCCGATAGCCGGCATCCATGTGGCAGTAGAGCTCCTGCGCGTTCCCGGCACTTGTAAAGAATTCGCCATGCGCACCGGACGCATGCACGCACGACCCGACGAACAGGAACTCCGTGCTGCCGCTGAAGTGACGGAGTTCACTGGAGACACCGGCAACACCAACCGCTCCATGTTGTCTCGCTTCGGCCGTCATGCGTTCAAATGCATGTGCGCGACCTTCATGAATCGCGGCCGTGACCTGCGGGACCTCACCACCCATCAGGTTCTTGAAACCAGCGCCGAGCGAGCCGAGAAAGCCCATCGAATTAACGCTGTTGCCGACGAC
>JBBQDB010000189.1:0-7088 GCA_038319245.1 Gemmatimonadales bacterium | reverse complement strand
TCGCACCGGCATGCGCCAGACGGGTGGATGCCGGCCATGAAGTATCTCGTGGAAGAGCTGCACATGGACGTCAACTCGCGCGATCAGGCCGGGCTGACGCCGTTGCATCACGCCGCCTCGCGCGGCGACAACGATATGATTCTGTATCTCGTCAAACACGGTGCCGACGTGAAGGCGGTCTCGCGCAACGGTCGGACGGTCGTTGATATGGCGAATGGACCGGTGCAGCGTGTGCGGCCGTTTCCGGAAACGATTGCGCTGCTCGAGAAGTTGGGTGCCGTGAATCAGCATCACTGCGTGAGCTGCTGATCGAGGTCCTGATGGAGGTATTGACCGAGGACCTGAATACATCGCCTCGCAAGATGCTGAGTATGTTGCTGAGTCGGTTGTGGACAGCGACGATGCAGCACGACGCGTCGCTGTCACCGAGTTCGCAACGCTGAGACGCCAATGACCGACGCAGAATCGCCTGATGTCACGCTCCTGCTGCAACAGGCACAACGCGGCGATAAGGGCGCAATCGACCAACTGGCGCGTGCGGTATTCGATGAATTGCACCGTGTGGCGAGCGTGTTTTTACGTCGGGAGCGCCCTGATCACACGCTGCAAGCGACGGTCCTGGTACACGACGCTTTTCTGGCGCTGATCGATCAGCAACGCGCCACGTGGGACAATCGCACGCAGTTTTTTGCAGTCGCGGCGAGACAGATGCGTCGTATTTTGGTTGACCACGCGCGACGCGCCGCCGCGGTGAAGCGAGATCCCGGGTTGTTGATCACGCTCGATGACAGTATCGATGTCCCTGACGACACCCATCGCCTGGATGTGATTCGGGTCGACGACGCGCTCGAGGCGCTGGCAGTCTTCGATGAACGGAAAGCGCGCATCGTCGAACTCCGGTTCTTCGCGGGCCTCACGGTCGAAGAGACGGCCCAAGCGCTTGGCATTTCCACGATCACGGTGTCCCGCGATTGGGCGGTCGCGCGGGCGTGGCTGTATGCTGAATTGACCGCGTCGTGACGCGATTGCGTGATTTTTCACGCGTCTTGTGCATGACCGAGCGTATCTCTCCAGAACGGTGGGCGGTCGTCAACGCGCTCTTTCACGAGATGCAGGACATGCCGCCGGAAGCTCGCGAGGCAGCACTGCAGACGCGGAACAGTGATGACGACACGATACGGGAGGTTCAACGTCTGCTGCAGGCCAACGACCTGGTGGGCACACGCTTTGACCGCCCAGCCGCGTTGCACGTGTTGCGCGATGACACAGAATCAACGCACGACCCGAGCGCGCACGCGGATTCGATGGCTGCAATGTCGTCGATGGTTGGACGACGACTTGGACCGTACGATGTGCTGCGTCGAATTGGTGAAGGCGGCATGGGTACCGTGTACGAGGCGCATCGTGCCGACGACGCCTTCGCACAGCGCGTGGCCATCAAGACCGTGTGGCGCGATGTAGACAGCGCGCTCCTGGCCCGTCGACTGCGCAGCGAACGTCAGTTCCTCGCGATGCTGCAGCATCCCAACATTGCGTCTTTAATCGATGGCGGCTCCACGACCGAGGGACTGCCGTATCTGGTCATGGAGTTCGTGGAAGGAGCGCCGATCGATCGATGGTGCGACGAGCACCGCCTGTCGATCCCGCGCCGGCTCGACCTGTTTCGTCAAGTGTGCTCCGCCGTGTCGCATGCCCATCGCCATCTGATCGTGCATCGTGATCTCAAGCCGTCGAACGTCTTCGTGAACATGGACGGCGGCGTCAAACTGCTTGACTTTGGCGTCGCAAAGCTCCTCGGCGATGCAGAGCGGCTCGGTACGCTCACCGGTGCCGGCGTTTCGCCTTTCACCGTCGCCTTTGCCGCCCCAGAACAAGTGGAGCGCGCGCCGATCACCACCGCGACCGACGTCTACGCACTCGGTGCGCTGCTGTATCTCCTGTTGACGGGACACACGGCCATTGACGTCAGGAGTCACAGCGTGGCCGATGCAATCCTTGCAGTGCGCGAAGGGGTTGTAGTTGCGCCGAGCGCGAGCCCGATGCGCGCGAGTGACGCGGAACATCGTGGTGTCGCATCGACAGCGCGATTGTCGAGTGCGCTGCAGGGTGAACTCGATGCCATCGTCATGAAGGCGATGCGTCGTGATCCGGCGAGGCGATACGCATCGGTCGACGCCATCGCCGATGATGTCCAACGCTTTCTGCGCGGTGATCGAGTCCTGGCTAAAACAGACACGGTAGCCTATCGGTTACGCACTTTTGTCCGGCGGCATCGCGCTGCCGCAGTCGGCATCAGCGTGTCGGTGCTGGCGCTTGTCGTGGGCAGCGCCGCCTCCCTCTATCAGGCCAACGTGATTCGCCTCGAGGCATCGCGTGCCGAACGCGCCTCGATGTTTTTGATGCACATGGCGGGTGAGCCCGATGCGCATTTTGGTGATCCATTCTCTCGCATTGGACCGAACGGACGGATCGCCGAGTTGATCGACTCGTCAGTGGCGCGCGTGCCCCTGACGTTCCCGACAGACCCGCGCATTCGGGCGCGATTGTACACGGCGCTCGGTGCCAGCCTGACGGCGAGCGGCCAGGTGCGTCGCGCGGCTGCGGTGCTGGACTCCGCACGCACCTTGGCCAGAGCATCATACGGATCAACGTCCAACGCGTATATCGAAGCGACCATCAATGCGTCGAATGCCGCATTCCACTTTCAGGCGCCGCACGTTGCGATCGCATTGGCGCAAGACGCCATGCGCGCGCTTGGTCCAAATCGCGATCGCTTTCCTGAGTTGCACGCGCGGGCGATCCTGGCTGAAGCGACTGCGCTCGTACTCGACGCGCGATACGCTGAGCTCGATGTCATGGCACGAGAGGTTATTACGATGGAGTTGGCGCGTAGCAAGGCACCCACTATGGCCCGTGCGTGGGCCTGGCGGCTGCGCTCAGTCGCGATGACGCCGGACAGCAGCGAGGCCGCGCTGCGGACTGCCGTCGCCATCGTCGACTCGATCGGTGCCATGCGCTCCGTTGAACGCGTCGACATCCAACTGGCGCGAGCGCAGCTCGAGTTCAGCGAAGGGCGAATTGATGAGGCCTCTCGATTGGCGAATGAGGCGCTGATCGACGCGCGTGTCGCGTTCGGCGAATCCAGTCGAGAAGTTGCGCTGCTGAAAACGATCGCGATTCGCGCCGCTGCTTCGAGAGGTAAAGTTGACCGTGCAGCGACGTTGGCTGATGAACTTGGCGTGGAAGTGGACGGCATGCACAACATAAACGCGGTCGTTTTGTTCGCGTTCGCGCTTGCGCGGCATGAAGCGTACGTCGCTTCCGGTAACCTCGCGCGTGCGGAAAGTGTGGACACCAAAGCCCTCGCGGACATCGCACCGCTGGAGTCGCCGGTGGCGCTGATGTTTGCCCGGGCGATGGCTGCATGGACGCATTCGTTGCGCGGAGACGACGCAGCGACCGTACGCGAAATCCAAGAGGCCATACGCATTTCCGAGACGCGTGAGTCGTTGACCGGGTACGCAGCAGGTCTACGCTACCAACTGGCAGTCGTGTTCACCAAGCTCGGACGCGATAACGAGGCGCGTGCGGAATTAGAGCTGCTGCCGGACGCTCTGCGCGAAAAAGCCCGCGCGCAACTTCGCCTGCAGGCCGCGAAACGCCGATAGCACAGCATCCCGACGGCGACAACGATCGCTATCGTGTCGCCGCCGAGGAGCCTGTGGTGCTGTGCCGCGCTACGCGCGGTGTGTACGCCGCTTGGCGGTGATGAGCAATGCACCGAGTCCACTGGCCAGCAACGCAATCGTAGATGGTTCAGGCACCGTCGAGCTTGGCGGTGTCCCCTCGACGTCGGTGAGGTTGGTCGTCACCAGGTTCACTCCCGTGTTGTATGAGGTGCCCCACTGCAGATATAGGGTCGACGCACTCGTGATGTTCGGAGTCAGGTCGATGCCGGCCGTGACGGAGCCGACGAAGTCAAACCGGCTGGTCCAGCTCGCATCATAGACATGAAGTTCGATGGCGTTCGGCTGTCCTAGATAACTGCCCAAGCGAAAGCTTTGCAAGGTGACTTGCTTCCCGGCCGTCGGTGCGAAGGAGAGTTCGCCGACGTTTCCGTTCGCACACGCTAACGCCGCGGACGACAAGTCACTGTACCCAGCCGTCCACAAGTCCAGGTGATGACCAGCACCGCCCAACGAGCAGGCTACTTCAGCGGAATTGTTGAACGCAGTGCGAGTTGTGTTCGACACATCAAGCCCCGCGCGATCGCCAAACCCTTGCGCAAGCGCCGTGTAGTACCCGAAGGGCAGGAGTGTACTGAAATCCATCGTCGCGACTTGCGCCGAAACAACGAGTGGACTGAGACTGGAGACGATGGCGACGACGGCCGCGGCGAGTCGTGCGTGTAACGAGTGCATACCTGATCCTTGAGTGAGTGGGGCCCTTTGGAGGCTGAGTTGCTCACTCAGGACGCGGGTTTTCGCATCAAACTGCATCATTCAGGCTTGTCGACTTGGTTCGGATGCGGGGATCGGCGTCCCGGATGGGCGATCGGCCGAATCAGAACGCTGCCGCTACAGGCCGAACTGTGTCAGGTGATGATCGAGGTGCTTGTAGAACATCCCGTTCCATTCGGCGACGGTGAGTGGTCCGAACGACGCCGAGTCCTTGCCGTCGAACGCGGGCTCGCCCTCTCGCTGCACGCGATTGATGAACGCCAGTAATCGTTGCTATTCGCGTGCAAAGTCCTTCCGGCCGGTCATACGAAACGCCGGCGCGGTGGGGGAACTCCTGGGATGCGGCGTCGGGCCGACCACTTTTCCCTTGACGATCGTTCTGAGCACGAGGCGCATGAAAAAATTCGGCCGGTGGTGCTTGTCTTCATCTGCCACCTCGTAGGCCACACTCAGGTGTGCAAGCATCTGATCGACAGTCATCTTGCCCCACTGCGGCTTCGTTGTCGGGGTCAGGGCGTTGATGCGTGCGGTGAGCTCGGCGACGACGGTGGAGTCGAAGACGTTTTTCATGGTCGACATCGTTCGTGGTGGACGGAGGGGCAGTATTCCGGGAGGATGATCTCGAATACGTGGCAGGATTCGCTGCCGACGACGGTCGACAATCGTCATTGCCTGCTGCACGAACGCCAGCTGCTGGTTGGTCGGCTCAAGTGAGCGGTAGGAGCTTGGTGATGAGCGTCGTGCGTTCTGGACGTCGCGTCTTAGTACGCTGCTGGCGATCTCTCGCTGCTCCCGTATGTCGAGCGCGCGTTCAGCTTCGGCTACGCCGCGCTAGCAACGCTGAACCCGAACGATCTCGTCAAGTCGTTCCTCCGCGCGCGTTGAAGGGATCGCGAGTGACCGGAGAGACGTCAACTATCTCGCCTGATACGCGCCTGGCGTCGCCCCCATCACCGCCTTGAACGCGCTCACGAAGGCGCTCGGCGTGGCGTAGCCGATCGCCAGCGCCGTCTGCGTCACGCTCTTGCCGTCTGCCAGCAAAACAAGCGATTGCAACAGGCGCGCACGTTGTCGCCAAGCACCAAAGGACAGGCCGGTTTCAAGGCGAAAGAGCCGCTCGAGGGTGCGGACGCTGGCGCCGGCTTCACGCGCGACGAACGCCGCGTCGCGCGCCTTCGCGGTGTCGGTTCGCAACAATGTCGCGGCCGTGAGCGCTCGCGCGTCCTTGGGCATCCGGAGTTCGATCGATCCCGGACGCGCAATCGTCAGCTCGTCCACCAGCACGTCGATGAATCGGCGCTCGCGCACGCGCCGGTGATGCAGTGTACCGATGTCCATGGTGCGACGCAGCAGTTCGTTGAGCAACGGTGACACCAGCAGCACCTGCACGTTGGTCGGCATACGACGGCATGGTGCACCGCGCAGGTACACGCGTCGCAACGCGCCGCGTCCCGAGAGTGACACTGCGCTTGCATGATGCGGAGGTAGCCAGAGTGCTTGTGTCGCGGGCACGACCCAGCGTGCGTCAGCACTTTCGACAGACATGGTGCCGCGCGACGTATAGACGAGTTGTCCCCACGCGGTGCCGCTGCTGCGCCAGCGATAGCCGGGACTGAAGCCCACCGCTGCCGTCCGCACGTGCGGTTCGCACTTTGTGTCAAGTTGGCGAAGTTTCGACATAAGCTGACAATCTGCCGAAAGCTTACCACACCGGCCAGTGCTAGGTTCGATGCGTCACCCGTGCACTACCGTCTTCGCCGAGGATCCAATGACAACGCTGCAGCCTCACTCGCCCGTACGTCACTTTTCGATCAATGCCACCGATCTCCCGGCAACGCGTCGCTTCTACGAAGCCGTATTCGGGTGGCGTTTCACGGCGTGGGGACCACCAGGCTTCTTTATGATCAAGACGGGCGCTGCCGATACGCCCGAGATGATGGGCTCGATGCAGCAGCGACGGGAGATTGTCGAAGGCGAGCGCATCAACGGCTTCGAGTGCACGATCGCTGTACCCGACATCATCGCCGCTGAAGCCGCCATACTCGCAAGCGGCGGCACGATCGTCATGCCGCGCTCGACGATACCCACCGTCGGGCACATGTTCTGGTTCAAGGACCCGGACGGCAATGTCGTGGGCGCGATGCAACCGGATCCACAGGCAAAGCTCGAGGACTGACCCGTCACCGCTTGCGCACGCGGCATCGCCGAACCGAGTCTATATCTATCTGCTTCGCGCAGTGCAGCGACCAATCTCTCGTACAACTACAATGCCGATCATCCAGAACGACAGCGCGCGCGCCGCGATCCTTGCTCGCCTCGATACGCTCACCGCCGAGTCGACGCCCGCGTGGGGGCGCATGAACGTGTCGCAGATGCTTACGCACCTCACGGATGCCTTGCGCATGACCCTGGGCGAGCTCCCGGTCAAGGCGAAGCATATGCCGTTGCTCCGGTCATTCCCGATCAAACATCTCGTGCTGTACGTCTTCCCGTTTCCGAAAAGCTCTCCGACTGCGCCCGAGCTGCTCGCACGCGTTCCTGAATCGTTTGAGGCGGAGCGGGCGCAATGCAAGGCGTACATCGCGCGATTCGGGGCAAGCAACGGCACGCTGCGATTCGCGCCGCATC
>JBBQDB010000188.1:0-7230 GCA_038319245.1 Gemmatimonadales bacterium | reverse complement strand
GCTGCAACAGAATGCAGCGTTAGCGAGCCACCACGATTGTTTTGATGGGGCCCGTGCGCGGGAACGCATTCGCGGGCGGTGGTGGGTTGGCTGAGGGTGTTGGGGGCGCGGGTGGTCGACGTCGCGGCGTTCGACCTCGCGTCCCTCCCACATCGTGGTGCGAGGGGGTGAGTATCGGTTGGGCGCGTGGTGGCCGGAGCTCCGCGTCGGACCGGAGCGCGCTGGGACCCGGCGACGGGCGCGCTAACCTCGCATTGCTGTTGACAGCGGCATCACGGACTGCCGCCGATTGCTTGCTGCGCTCGCTGGCGGCATTCTGTGATATGCCGCTGCAACAGAATGCAGCGTTAGCGAGCCACCACGATTGTTTTGATGGGGCCCGTGCGCGGGAACGCATTCGCGGGCGGTGGTGGGTTGGCTGAGGGTGTTGGGGGCGCGGGTGGTCGACGTCGCGGCGTTCGACCGCGCGTCCCCCCACATCGCTGTGCGACCGGGCGAGTCTCGGTCGGGCGCGTGGTGGCCGGAGCTCCGCGTCGGACCGGAGCGCGCCGGGACCCGGCGACGGGCGCGCTAACCTCGCATTGCTGTTGACAGCGGCATCACGGACTGCCGCCTCTTGCTCGCTGCGCTCGCTGGCGGCATTCTGTGATATGCCGCTGCAACAGAATGCAGCGTTAGCGGGCGAATCAAATTCTTCCGCAACCCGGGACAGGAACGCTGTATCGCGGTGGCGAGAAGCCAAAGCTCTCTGAGTCGCAGTTGCCGTCCGCTTAGACTCGAACATAAACAGGGCATGGGGGACACACAGGCGACACTCGTACTTCGTCTGTGTGTCCCAGATGTGGCTCTGGCTGCGCGACTCAACTCGTCGATTCATACTGATCCAGCCAACGTGTTTCCGAAGACGAAATCGAGGCCACACAAACTCATCATCGTTAACGAAAATTCGAGATGGCCATGGCATGAAGCGAGTCCGATGCATGCTTCGTCGTTACGTCCGATAGCGACTCACTACTACGACGGAACTACGACGGATGCTTGCATTCCGGGGCGACGACATCGACGACGAGGTTCGACTCCCAGCGCTTCTGACGTTTTACCAACAGCACTACCAACGTCTTCGTATCGCATCCACCCGTTGGCCGCGTTTCGAGTGTCGAGGTAGCCTTCGCTGTGCTGTCGGAAAATTGCTCGAAGGAACGAATCGTCAAACGATAGGGAACTGTCGAGCCGCCGCCCTTCTTCTCAACAGCGCCTCGAAGTGCGCTTTGGGCATTCGCGTGCAACGCGGCGGGTACCAGAGACGAGTCGAGCACTAGATCGACCTGCTTGGCTTCAAGCCGTGAGAGAATGCGAACTCGCGTCTCCAATCCCTTCAGAGCTGCCTCCGCTACGAGTGGCAACTCAGCTACGGGGAAAGCGCGACTGGCGGGCTGCGCCGACAGAGTTTCTCTGCTTGACATGAGCGCGCTGCCTAGCAGCGCAAGCCCGACCAAGGTTCGAATCGTCGAGCACGTTTGGATTTGCATCGGGATTCTCATTGGCAGTACATCGAGATTTGTTGCGCCGTCATCGAACTACCCTGGTTGGCGTCATAGAAGAGTGTGTTACCGCTCGGATCGACTGTGAGGTCCAGCAGCGAGTGCGCAGATTCGTGTCGAATGGTATCCATAGTATTGTTGTAGTGACCGTCCTCCTCAACCTGAAAAGTTCCCCGAACAAACCAAATCGCCCCGTTCCTCGCGTTGCTTGTTGAACCTGGAGGATTCGGAGTGAAGTCTACGTTCGGATCGAAGTAGTACTCACCAGCCGCCGGTTGACCATTGACCGTGGCCAAACTACCTCGTACAAAATATTGTTGCCGATTGAGCATCGTCTGCATTGCGTTACCCAGGTACTGGCAGATCGGCTTCGACGAGAGACCGTAAAGGCGATACACCTCTGATTGAATCTGAGCGTAAAGAGATGAGTATCCTCCTGAGGACGTCACAGGCTGGCAAACTCCGCCATTGCAATTTCCATTCATCCAATCTTCGTCGAACAGAAATCTCGGAGAGACCGGCGCGGTCAGGTCTCGCGTGTTTGTCGCGTCGGGCGCGCACGCGGAAGCCAAGAGAATCGGCAATAGAAACCATCGTGCTTTCCTGATCGAATTGCGCATTGCGTAAGATTTGTTTGAGGTTGGCTGATCATTGCGTTGTCCCTTCCGTATCGATTGTTTTCGCGAACTGTGCATCGCACAGCGATCCGACGCGCGGAAATTTTAAGTCTCTGGGAGCTGCACTCTCCTATTAGTTAGAAAGGACGGAAGCGATCGTCGGTGTGTGATGCGCGAAGGAACCATCTCACATACAACGCGATCAGCGAAACTCACCTACACGTAAAATCATTGAGCAAATAGGAACACAGGTAGTATTCTCACAAAACGAACCTCTTCCCTGTGACCGTACATGATTCCGGTTGCGGTGTCAATGTGGAGTGACCCCTCTTAATTGGACAATTAGTGGGCCGCGATTTGACCCAATGAAAGGGTGACGGCGTGCCCGGCCTCGAAAGCGTTCGGCGACCGATGGTTCAACTCAGAGTGCTGCCGTCGGTTGTTGTAGATGTGCTCGCCGCGCGCAGTTCTCCGAAGTCGGAATCATTCGGAGTTACGCGGTCGTGTAAAACGAAGCGGTAGCGTCGCTCGGCGCTCCGGGCGCTAGTCGTGAGCCCTGCGTCAGCGCCTCTCGGATTGACATTCGGCGCGGGCGGCTACGGCGATCGGTTGCACTCGGCCGCAAGGAGCACCCCCTCTTCGCCCGCTAACCTCGCATTGCTGTTGACAGGGCCTTCAAGGATTGCGGCCTTGCTCGTTCCACTCGCTGGCCGCATCCTGTTGAAAGGCCCTGCAGCAGAACGCGGCGTTATACCATCGCAGCAAGCGCTGTTGTAGCCTTGCGTAAGTGTATATACAAGTGTATGTTTGCATGTGACCTTTGAGTGGGATCCTGCCAAGAGCACGCGAAATTTCGAGTTACGGGGATTCGATTTTGAATTCGCGTCCTTGGTCTTCGCGTCTACGTATGTGGAGTTCGATGACGCGCGCCGCGACTATGGGGAGCGGCGCGTGATCGCACTGGGATTGGCTGATGGTATTCCGCTAACGGTCGTATTTACGGACCGTGTCGGACCGGATGGACGTGTGGTTCGGCGCATCATCAGTGCCCGACTCAGTAAACGAAAGGAACGCCGTCGCTATGCCGAAACCCTTGAAGCCATCCGCACGCAAAGCCCGCCCGACGAAAGGCCGGGCTGACTTGTCGCGCCTCCGTCGCGTGACGGACGCCGAGATTGAGCGCACGGCGCCGCCGGAACTACGTGATGTGCCCGACTCGTTGTGGGAGAGCGCGCGTGTCGTGACGCCGGTGGAGAAGCAGGCGATCTCCATTCGGCTCGATCGCGACATCTTGGAATTCTTCCGGGCCACTGGCCCGCGCTATCAATCGCAGATCAATGCGGTGTTGCGCAGTTACGTTGAGCACGTGGAAGCCGCCACGCCGCGGACCCGTCGTAAACGCGTGGTATAACGAGCGCTGAAGTTGACGAGGGTTCTTGCATCAGTTTCGTGTACACTTCCACCTAACGAGAATGGGAGTTACACGTGCCGCGATCCGGCCCCCGCAAGCTGTACAAGTACACCGACGAGTTTAAGCAGACGGCTGTTCGTCTCAGTCATCAGCCCGGCATGCAGGTCAAGACCGTAGCGGCCGCGCTGGAGATCCACCCCTTCATGTTGTCGAAGTGGCGGAAAGACGTCCGCGACGGAATCATCCGCGGGCGGGCGGTGAAGGCGCCACCCCCTGGACCAGCGCGCGAGATCGCGCAGCTGCAGGCCCTCGAGCAGCGGTATGCCGAACTGCAGCAGGAGCATGCCCTCTTAAAAAAAGCCATTCGGTTCTGTTCCGCTCACCGGGCGAAACGTTCGCCTTTATTGACGCGCACCGCACGCAGTTCTCCGTGACGTGGCGGTGTCACCGCTTCGACGTGACGCCAAGTGGCTACTATGCCTGGCGCGCCCGCGGAGTGAGTGCGCATGCGATACAGGACCGACGATTGACAACTGCGATTCTGCGATTGTTCGCGCGTCATCACGAGCGGTACGGCAGCCCACGCATGCATGAGGCGCTGGTGCGCGCTGGCTGGACCGTCAGCCGCCGTCGGGTCGCGCGACTCATGGCGGATGTTGGCTTACGTGCCAAAGCGGTGCGCGGCTATCGCGCCAAGGTGGCGATTCATCTGCGGTATGGGCGGCATCCGAATCGGTTGTGGGAAACCGAGGGGACCACGATCAATACCGTGTGGGTCGGTGATATCACCTATTTCAACGTGGCAGGCTGCTGGTGGTACCTCGCGATCGTAATGGATCAATTCTCTCGCCGCATCGTGGCGTGGTCTTTGACACGTCGGCGCACCTCGGCGGTCACGTGCGCGGTGCTCGCGGCCGCCGTACGCCGGCGACAGGCTACGGGTGTGATCTTTCACAGCGATCGCGGCACCGAATACATGGGGGCGGCGTTCTGTGCCGCCGTAGTGGCCCACGGCATGCACCAGAGTGCGAGTGTCCGCGGGCCGGGCGACAACGCGCACGCGGAGTCGTTCTGGCACTCGCTGAAGGCGGAACTGACGCGTGGCGTCGCGTTTCTAACCGATCACGCGCTGCGTACCGCGTTGCGTCGCTACATCCGCTACTATAACCGCACGCGATTGCACTCAAGCGTGAACTACATGTCCCCTATCAGCTTTGAGCGTGCCGCCACATAACCTCAGTGGACACCTCAAATCCGGCCATTCATCGACACTTCAAAACCGGCCACCACGCCGCCGAGCGGAGACTGGTTATCGGGACGGAGTGACCGAGGGGTCGGTCGCCGCGTGAAGTTTCGTGCGCCAGCTCCGGGGTCCGCAAGTGAGGACATGCGCGTGGTGCAGGAGCCGGTCGAGGAGCGCCGTCACGGCGGCGGTGTCGCCGAGCAGTTTGCCCCAGTCGTCGACGGGGCGATTGGAGGTGAGGACGGTCGAGGCGCGTTCGTAGCGCCGCATGATGAGTTCGAGCAAGTCTTCGGCGGCGGTGGGTGGGAGCTTTCGCATGCCGAGATCGTCGATGATCAAGAGCGGCACGGTGCTCAGCGCCGCGAAGACCTCTTTGCGCGTGCCATCGAGCGTGGCGTCGGTCAGTTCTTCGAGCAGCAGATGCGCTTCGCGATACAGCACGCGATGCCCCTGTTGAATCGCCGCTTGGCCCAGCGCTTGCGCCAGATGACTCTTCCCGGTGCCAGGCGGACCGACGAGGAGCACATCTTCGCGCTGCATAATGAAACGGCCGGTCGCGAGTTCGAAGAGGAGCGCGCGATTCATCTTCTTGTTGAAGGTGAAGTCGAAGCTGTCGAGCGAGCGGGCGGGATCGCGAAAGCGGGCCTGCAGGCGACGCCGTTCGAGCAGGCGATCTTGCCGACGTTGCAGCTCGTCGTTGACGAGCATCGCGATGAGGTCGAGCGGCGGCAGCCGCTCGGCTTGTGCATGGCGCAGGCGCGCGTCGAGCACATCCGCCATCCCGGAGAGGCGGAGCGTGCGGAGGGCGCGGTCGAGTTCAGCGAGATTCATGAGGCGGCGGCTCGGCGATCAATCAGATCGCGGTAAAGCGTGAGTTGGCGGATGAGCGGATCGATCTGTTTGAGCGCGGCGCCGGGGACCGTCACGCGTTCGAGGTAGCGGCGCAGAAAGCGATACGACGGCGCGCCCGCCTCGAGCGCGAAGTGCGCGGCGTCTTCGGTGCGCGCGGGACCGTGCTTGCGCGCGAGGGCCAAAACGCCGAGGATGCGGCGCGGCGCCAAGACACCCTCGGTGTCGTGGATGTGGGCGCACACCGCGCCGATGGACGGCCCCGCCCTCCGCGCGACGTCGAGCAGCGCGAGCGTTTTCGCCGGCGTGCGCGAGGGACGATCCGCGTCGGCGACGCGGTGATGCCCACGCCGCGTGCGCAGGTGTTCGCGGAGGAGCTGTCCGCTGCGCGCATCGAGGACGCGCACGTGGAGCTCGTTCCACTGCACCGCGACGCGCTGACTGATCCAGCCCGGCGGCACGCTGTAGTACGACGCCTCCACTTCGACACAGCCGTCGAGGTGCACGCTGCGGGTGCCGTAGCGATAGTAGCGGAAGGGCTCAAGCGGGAGCGACTGCAAGTGCGGCCGCTCCTCCGCAAACATCGCACTCACTTGGCGCTTGGTCGTGCCGTGGATCCGCGTATCGGCCCAGCGGGTTTCCCATAAATCGAGGTACGCTTGCGCGGCCTCGATGGTCTCGAAGCGGAGGCCACGCAGCGGCGTTTTTTGTGTATGGCCGATGCCGGACTCCACCTTCCCTTTGCGATCCGGATCGCGCACGCGACACGGCAGTGCGACCACACCGTAGTGCGCGAGCATATCGCGATACAGCGGATTGAGCTGCGCGTCGTACACATCGGGCGTCAGCACGCCCTCGCGCAGATTATCGAGCACCACGACGCGCGTGGTGCCGCCGAGTCGGCGAAAGGCTTCCTCATGCAGCTCGGCCCAGCGCCGACTACTTGAGCGCCACGTGAGCAGCCGCACCGATTTGCGCGAGCAGCCGAGCGTTAGCACGAAGAGCCGCGTGCGGCGGTACTTCGCACTCACCGGATCGCGCACCATCGGCCCTTCGCCGTAGTCGACTTGCGCCTCGTCGCCGGGCGCCGTGATGATGATGCCCGACGGCTCCGGCGCCTCGCTCCCGCGCAGGCGCCCCACGAAGCGGCGCACGCTCGCGTAGCGTCCCGCGAAACCATGGCCATCGACCAAGTCCTGAAAGATCGCCATCGCGTTCCGGCCGCGACGCATCCCCTCGACAATCAGCTCCCGGTACGGCTCGCACGCGCTCGCCGTCGGCGCGCGACTTGGCGCTGCCGACGCTGCCGACGCTGCCGGGGCCATCACGGTGCCGTGGGAGTCGGTGGACACCGCCCCCGTGGTGGCCGGATTTGGTGGCGGCCATTGGCCCCGTCGTCCGCCGCGCCGGCGCACGGCGATGCCCGCGGCCTTGAGATAGCCACTGATCGTCTCGCGGCGCACACCGGTCGCCGCCTCAATGCGTCGCAGCGACCAGCCCAGTCGCCCCAACGCGATCACTTGCTGCTGTATGGACTCGTGCAAGACGTTGCTCATGGCAGTGAACACC
>JBBQDB010000187.1:0-7237 GCA_038319245.1 Gemmatimonadales bacterium | reverse complement strand
GCGTGATTTCAACGGCTACACGCCGGTGCATCATGCGGCGGCGCGCGGGGACACGGTGCTCATCGCGTACCTCGTGAGCAAGGGCGCGGATGTGAAGGCGATTAGCCGCAAGGGACAGACGACCGCCGACATGGCGAACGGCCCCGTGCAGCGCACGCCTCCCTTCCTCGAGACGGTGGATTTCCTCGTGCGACTTGGCGCGAAGAACAACAACAAGTGCAAGTCCTGCTGATTGGCTGAGCGTCCGTGAGACCTGAGCTTTCCGTTCGATTTTGCCAACCGCGGATTCGATGAAAGCGCCACGATGACTCGGTCATCGTGGCGCTTTTGATTCGTGTGTACGAGGACTACACTCGCTTCGGAGTACTTCAGCCGCCGACTGTCACGTGCGCTGTATTCGACATCCAACGCTCACCGACGAAGCGCGATCGCCACGCGCCCGAGGTCAATCGCCGACCGAATCATCCCCGTCCATTTCAGGCTTGAACCCGCGACGTCGCGCCAGTGATGCAGCGGTTCCTCGATGATCAATGCGCGCGACATCGCATGCGGCCCGGTGAGCAATCGGCCAATCAGTTCAACATCGAACACCCATCGCGACAGGAATGGTCTATCGAGTGCGAACGTCAGCGCATCACAACGTCGAAAGAGTTTAGCGCCGCACTGCGTGTCGTACACGGGGAGCGCCAGCGCCATTGACGCAGCGGTCGAGAAGACTCGACCGAGGTAGTGGCGGAGTGCGCGACGTTCGATATGTCGGCCGAGCAAGGCGACGCGAGAAGCAAGCAACGCATTCGCCGCGCTGGCAAGCAACACGTCGACCAATCGTTCCAACTCCACGACCGGAGTGGCGAGATCGGCATCGGCGTATCCGACGACGTCTGTGCCGCGCTGTAGCGCGAACAGCAGCCCATGCCGTACCGCTTCGGCTTTACCGACGTTGTGCGGCATTGCCAGCGTCGCAATACGGTTTGGTGCGCGTTCAGCGAGCCGGTGCAACACGGCGGCCGTATCATCGGTGGAGCCATCGTCTACGAGGAGCAAGCGTGTTCGATGACTCGCCTGCGCGAACGCGACGAGCGCTTCGACGTCCAGACGCGATGCTTCGTTGTAGCACGGGATCACCCAGGTCACGCGTGGTGACGGCGCGCTCTCGGTGGTCATGTTGCTGATCATCGATCGTCGTCGCTCATGGTTTCCGCGCCACGACCCACACGGAGAGTCCCGGCAACGTCACGCCAAGCGAGGCGGCACTATCGGACAACGCTGTATCGGCGCGCAGCAGGCCAGCGACGAGCGCCGTCGCGCCGCCGCCGCCGCGCCATTTGCTGAGCGCGGTGTCACCGGTTGCCGGTCCATTGACGGCGGGCACCGAGCGCTGGCCCTGCATCCATTCTCCCGCCTTCTGCAACATTCGCAGGGGCAGCAGCGAGTGAAAAAGCCCGTTGCTGCGCACAACCTCGAGACCGGCATCGCGTGCGAGCGTGCGAAGTCGGTCGCTGCTGTAGCGGCGGTAATGACCGAGACTGATATCGTGCCGCGTGAAGAGTGCGCTGTGCGCCGGTACCGAGAGCAGCGCGTGGCCTCCGCGCACAAGCGAGTGCTCGACGAGATCCGTCAGCAGCGCACGATCGGCCTCGACGTGTTCCAGCACATCCAACAACATCAGGGCATCAAAACGATCTGCGGGTCGTTCGCGCGTAAACGTGCACCGCGCGCCGCGTGTTGCGCGCGCGACGTGCATGAATGCGTCGGTATAAAGCGGATCGAAGCACACCATCGGACTGCCCGCGGGAAGGCGGCCCGAGACGTGTTCAGCCAGAAAGCCGTCACCCGCACCCACATCAAGGACGGAGAGCGGCCGCCCATCGGTGACGAGTGCGCGCAGTTGTGCACCAAAGAATCGCGCGCGCGCGACTTCCCACGGATGGCGCGCGAAGGAGCCGGCTGGGATTTCACTCAGGTCCATCGCGCTTGTACCTAACGTGGCACTGCTGTGTCACGCGACGTCGTCGCGTGAACAACCGTGCCGCGCGTTGTCGAGTCGCGTTGCGTCGAATCGCGTAGGACGCTGTCGCGCCCTGTTGCGTCAGCTGATACGGGGGAGCGCGCCGTGGTATCGCGCGCGGCGTTTTGTCCGGCCGCGGCGACTCGCCAGAGCGCGATCGAGGGCTGCCCGGCCTTTTGCCAACGTCCCATCAGTGTCAGCGAGAGCGGTCCGACGAACTCAGACTCGCGATCTGCTGGCAGCATCACAAAGTCTGGCTTCAGGCGGCGCACGTCATCCGGCGCGACCTGTGCGAAGAGGTTCGTCACCTGGTGCCGCCAATCGCGTCCCATTGCGTAGTAGCCGAACGGTTGTCCGGTAGCGTTGAGGATGTGCGACGGTGGCAAGTCAGCGATCACTAACGGCACCGGTCGTTGTGGATCGTACATCAACTCGTTGTACGCGGCGCCGCCGAGCATTTCGTGTCCGACGCTCAACATCGTGACCAGCACGGACGCTGCGATCACGCTCCCCAGCAGTCGCGACGCATACGCAGTCCACAACTCTCCGACGAAGAGAAAGCTCATCAGCAACGGAAACAGTCCGTATCGCGGCACGAGAACGCCGGTGTTCCACCATACTGCGAACGCGCCCACCACGACGACCCACGCCAATCGTTGCCCCGAACCGGTGCGCGGTCGCGTGAACGGAGCGACACAAAGCGCAAACATCCCCACGACAGCGAAGATCGGTCCGAGCCCGGTCTCGTAGCCCGGCCCGTGTCCGACTTCTGTCCACGGATATGTAAGGCGCGCCCACGTCGACTTGGGACCGGGTGCATTGTTGAGCAACGCACCAATGTCGATGCCGGGCAGTCCGGCGACCGAGAGCGGGTAGAGCGGATTGTGCAGCTCAACGGTGTTGCGCAGATACCAGTACGCCATCACGGGCAGTACGCCGACCATCAGCACTGCGCTCGCGCGCACCAATCGCCCGAACGCAAATCTGTCCTCACCGAGGGCATCGACGCGCCACGCTCCTCGCCAAGCGAACCAGAGCCATACCAACCCGAGGACGACAACAGGAGGTCCAGCGGAGTACTTGGCGCCCAACGACAAGCCGAGCGCCAAACCGAAACCGAAGGTTAGGCGGTTATCGTCGCCGCCGAGTCGCGCCCAGACGAGTAACAGCCACGCCGCAACGGCGAGGCAAAGCGCCGTGTAGCTATCGCTGTACACGACGACGCTTTGATAGGCGAGGACTTGCAGCGAGGCTGCACACAGCGCGGAGAGTGCAGCCGCCGTGCGAGATTGTCCGATTTCGAGCGCGATGCGGTAAATGACCCAGACCGCGGCGGCAGCGCTTCCGAACGACAGTAGGAACGCAAAACGGTCCGTGCCGAGCGATAGCGTCCAGCGCACGAGCAACTCGAAGTTGCCTGGATAGAAGGTGACGATGTCTTCGGGCACTCCGCGTTCGATGCGACCACGTATCAGCCACCGCGCAGGCACTGCAAGGTGATCACTGAAGGAGTCGTAGCCGAAGATGCCGCTCGATCCGCAGACGATGATGGTCAACACATAGGCGATCGTCAGCGCGAATCCGATGCGAAGCCATCCCCCGATGCCGCTCTGCGAGGATCGAGGCGCCGTCTCGCCACCATCGACGCCTTGGCCAGCCCCCTGGCTGTCGTTGGACGCCCGACGGCGCGCTTGTCGCGACCACGCCCAGACCAATGCGACCGTGATGGCCTGCGCCGCCAGAATCGGTCCATTTGTGATACTTCCGCCGCCATCTGGCCAACGCACAGTCGCGAGCGCTAGTGTTGGCGCAACCGCTGCGGCGAGCGCCGACACCAGCGCCATCGGTGCGGCGGCCGGACTTCCAGGCATGGTGCGGAAGACGAGGGCGGCAATCGCCAAGCATGACATGACGAACGCCGCGACACCCACCAATGCGACGGGCGACGGCGACCAACCAAACGCGAACACTCGGCTATGGGGCGTGGTCGCGATGGAGCGCAGGACAAAGTCCAAATAGCCCCAGCCTTCGGCCATGACGGCCACCGCACGGCTCTGCTCGACGTATACGGCTGCGCTGGCGACGGCCAGCAGCGCAACCGCCGCAGATCCGCCACTCGTGCCAATCAGTCCGCGTAGCGGTTTCGGAATGTTGCTCACTCAGTCGCGCATTCAGAAATCGACGAAATACGAGAGCGACAATCCATTGCGGTGGTAGACATCGATCTTGTGCTCGTAGTCGTAGCGGAGGCCAATCCCCGAATTTTTCGTCACCCACGTCGACGCGAACGCCTGGGCCGACTGACTGCGAAAGCGCGCGTCAAAAGGAACCGCGCTGAGTACTTGATACGCTTCATTGCCGGCTGAAACGCCGAGTCCGACCCAGTATTTCCCCTGTGCGCCCCACTGGGCGCCGGCTTGCCAAGAGCTGGATTGTGCACCGCTCGAACGGTCCGAATTGAGGCGCACGGCGGCGGAGTAGATGCCCGGCCCGTGATAGACGATGGATCCAAGCGACCAGATGCGTCCACCCGTGCGTGAGTCGGTGAATCGCAAGTCGGTTACGCCGACTGAGGCCAGCACGCCCTTCACGCCGGGCACGGCGACAAAGAGGCTCGCGTCGGTCCGGAGCTTGGGGAAGAGTACGACGCCGTTGTCCGGCGCGACGCCGACCCCGATGATCGAAAACATCCACGGCGTGATGTTCACGTACGAGCCGATTCCGACCGCGCTCTGCGCACCATTTTGCCGCGACTGCGTCCCAATATTCACGAATGGGCTGAAGCTCTTGCCGGAGTAGAGCAGGCGGACGTCGTAGCCGCGCCACGCACCGTAGCCGTTGTCTGCTTCGCTGTACGACAGGTTCGCCTGCGCGTGCCAATTGGCGGACGCGGCGGCTACGACACGGGTGGTGTCATTTTGCCCGGAAATCGTTCGGACAGCGAGGAGAAAGCTGGCCGCGAAAGCATACACTACAGGAGACGGTCGCATGAGCGGAAGTGTATCACGAAATGACGGGTATCGCTGCAGGTCCGTCCCGTGACAATGGACGATTCAATGGCCGACAGATCACACACCTCGGCGCCGAAGCGGCAGGGCGGACGCGACAAGGGGAGCGCGCGCCTAACGGCTCGCCCTCCCCTTTCGCGACTTCATCTAGACGTCGGACCAGACTTTCGAAGTTAGCTGGTCCAAACCGACAGCGTAGACCGGGTCGTTCTCAGCACCAAGCTCCAGCTCGCCCTATCTGGTGAGACCTATGTCGAGAGAACGTAGAGAAGCAAACTACGCCGCGCGGCGACGACGCGCGGCCAACCCCAATCCCACGAGACCGACGGCCATGAGCACATAAGTGGACGGCTCCGGTACCACGCTCTGGGTCCGCAGCGCGCCAACGGTAAACCCGTACCAGTTCTCTGGCTGATTGGCCGTCACGGTGATGGACGAGTACGTCCCCGTCAGGCGGACCACGCCGCTGCATTCCGACCCGAACAACGTATTGCCGGTGAGCGTGCACTTGCCGGTACCCCAGTACGCGTCCACTCCATTGTCATTCGACGACAACAGGGCGGCCGCTGCGCCAGTCGGGCCGAACGTCATGGACGTAGGATCAGCGTTCGTCGGGTTGCCCAAACTGTTGATCGCGAAGAACGGATCGATGACGACGCCGCCTGTGAAGGTGATTGTGATCGTCGCCGTGTTGATGAACTGGATCAGGCCGCGTGGTGGCGGCGCGTTGAGCCCGCCCTGCGTAAACGCCGCCGAGGGCGAAAAGAAGTCGAGATCAACCCGACCCGCGCTGTAATACGGCACGAAGCTATTGGGCGTCACGGTCCCGTCATTCAGCTGATACCCCGCAAACCCACCGCTCAGGTTCACGCCAAGGACGTCCAAACTGCCGGTGACCGTACCACCCGGTCCAGTACCTGACGTCCAATTCGTCCACACCTGCGCCTGGCCGAGCGACGGAAGAGCCGCAATCGCAACGCTGGCAGCGAGGGCAACGCGTGAGAAGAACTTCATGGTATCGGTACCTGTTCGCGTGAAATGATCCGTAACGTAATCGCTTATGGCAGAGCACGGTATTCAACATCCGTGCCACGGTACATCAAACTTCAGCTTGCTACCCGGAAGACCGCTCGATGATTCCAATAACGCGAGCGGCATCGTTGGGGTTGGCGCAGCCAGCGCTGAGTCAATCCCAGCATAAAGCTATCCTAGCGGCCGGGCACAGAAACTGGCACACGGGCATCGACGCCACACTCTGGTGTGCCCTCGGCACAACGGAGGGAATGATCGTGCCACACGAGCTAGTCATCGTGGCTCTTTTCGTAGATGTGCTGCTCTTGCATGCGCTCGTTGCCGGCCTTTTGATCGCGCCGTTTCGCCGCCCGCATCGCGAGACCGTGGGTGCTTTCAGACTTGACGTTCGGCAACGACAGCAGTCGTTCGAGCGCTCCGCTACCACACTTGGCGCAGACAGGCACCTTGCCGCCCATGACCAGCGCCTCGAATTCGTGCTGGCACGACTGGCAGACATACTCGTAAATCGGCATACGTGAAGAAATATGCTAGGTTAGCGCGATTCGCCACCACGCGTCGCGTGGTTCGTGCCGCCTGCGCACCGAACATTCACCACTTTGATCGTCCAATGCCTCGATACCCGATCTCCTCGTCGCCCATTTTCGTGCATAGCCTGCGACGGAGTGCGCGCGTGCTGACGCTGTCCCTCGTGGCGCTCGCGCTCACCGCGCCGGCAGCGTCGTCGTCGTGGGCGCAAGGTCGCGCCGCGTTCGTTGGCGTCCGCGTCGATGCCGATCGGAACAAACTGTTGCTCGAAATCCCGGCCGACCGACTCAATGTCGACTTCCTGCATCAGAGTACGCTCGCGACGGGCGTCGGTGCGTTGGGGCTCGATCGCGGGCAACTCGGGCAGAGCGTGGTCGTGCGCCTCGAACGTCGCGGCAAGCGCGTGCTGATGATCCGTGACAACTGGAGCGTGCGCGCGCCGGGAACCAACGCCGCCGAGCAGCGTGCGGCCGCGGAGGCGTTTCCGACGTCGGTGATTGCAACGTTTCCGATAGAAAGTGAAGCAAACGGCACGCTCACGGTTGACGCGACATCGTTCTTTCTGGCCGATACCTACGGCATCGCTGAGTCGGTGCGTCGTGGACAGGCGGGTACCGCTCGCGTGGATGCCGCGCGAAGCTGGGTCGACACGGCGCGCACG
>JBBQDB010000186.1:0-7241 GCA_038319245.1 Gemmatimonadales bacterium | reverse complement strand
GAAGAGATGCTGCTGGTGAATGCGGTAGAGTCGGAACGGCGCGTTGATGTGCCACGCGCCGCCGAGCTGTTGCAAAAGGGAGAACCCGCGGCGCGTGCCGTGTTGGAGCGGCTGGTGGAGGCGGGCGTGATGGAAGCGCGTGGTGAGCGGCAGCAGCGGGTGTTCCTGTTTACCGCCGCGACGTATCGCGCCATTGGTCCGGCATCGGCGTACACGCGGGCCGCGGGATTCGAGCCGGCGCAGCAGGAACAGATGGTATTGGCCCATTTGCGGGCGCACGGCCGGATGACCCGGGGCGAGGTGTCGGATCTCTGTCAGTTGACGTCGGAAGGGGCCAAGTCCCTGCTGCGCAGGCTCTTACGTCGGTCGCTCATTGAACAGGTTGGTGCTCGGCGTCAAACCTTCTACCGGCTTGCCCCGATAAGATCGGGGTGACCCAATCACTTTATGGGGCGCCCCAGTCAGTGAACCAAAAAGGTCCAGTACCTATTCAGCAAGTCTCTCTCGGGCAACGGTTTATAGGATTGGACCACGTCCGAAAACGGTCCAGTCAAGCCTGTGCTCAGGTGACCACCCCACACCCGCCCGTGCACCACGCCCGCTTCCCTCGCCCGTCCGTCTTCCCGATGCGCCCATCCCACTGTGGCTAACCCCCGATGACCCCACCGCCCGACAAGGCAGTCGAAGCGCTCACGTACCCTGAGTCGAAACGGAAGAACATTCCGACGGCCGAGTATCAGGCGATGCTGGCCAAGGCGGATGAACAGCTCCGCGTGGCGTACGAGCGGCGCAATCGCGATCTCGATCCGCAGTTGGTGTGGCGCGGCAAGGACGAACAGGACGCGGGCGACTTGGTGGTTAACGCGCCGCCGCTCTACATCCAGGAGAAGGTGCACCCCAAGGCGCTCATTGATGACTTGCTGCCGCAAACGCGCGAGCAGAAGCATGACGCGGGGGAGATTGCGGCCGATCTGTTCAGCGACTTCAACGGCATTCCGAAAGACGCCGACAAGACGGAGTTCTATCAGCACGATCAGAACTGGACCAATCGCATGATACTCGGCGATTCGCTGCAGGTGATGGCGAGATGAAGATGTATTCGGCAGTAACCGACAATGAATGGTTTGAATTTCTCGCAAACCAAGGGAGCGTCGATGAGGTCAACTTCTGGCATCCCAGCGGAAAATCACCATTCCCGAATTTGTCTGAAGGCGCACCAGTGCTCTTCAAGCTCAAGAGTCCTAACCATCACATTGCGGGAGGCGGGTTCTTCATAAAATTCACCGTTCTCCCGCTGCGGCTTGCATGGGACGTATTCGGTGCGAAGAACGGTGCGGCGACGTTCGCGGAGTTCGAGAGATTGATCATGTCTGCGCGAGCGCGGCACGAGACAAAAGATGGAGACATTGGGTGTAGCCTAATATCTGCGCCGTTCTTTTTTCCTAAGGACAAATGGATTCCCGTCGACGGCGACATACCAAGAAGCGGTCCGGTAACTGGTAAGTCTCTTGATACTTCGGAACCGATCGGCCGTAAAATTTGGGATGCCGTGCAGAGCCGTCTCAACTCGCAGCTGTACTTTGAGACGCGAGCAGCTGAGCGTCCTGTTGCGTTTGGCGAACCCATACTCTTCAGGCCTCGCCGCGGCCAATCAACCTTCCGCGCACTGGTCACAAATGCCTACGCTCGGCGCTGCGCGATCACTGGAGAGAGCACACTTCCGGTGCTTGAGGCAGCGCACATCAAGCCTGTATCAGCAGAAGGGCTCCACAACACGTTCAACGGTCTACTGCTCCGGTCTGACTTTCACAAGCTTTTCGATGTCGGACTTGTCACCGTGACGCCAGAACATCGCGTTGTCGTAAGCAGCAGGATCAGGGAACAATGGTTTAACGGAAAAGCGTACAGCCGCTTGCACGGCGAAAAACTGATGTCTCTGCCAGTCGCAACCGAGGATCACCCGCGAGCCGACTTTCTTCGCTGGCACAACGACAATATTTTCGAACAGGAACCGCTCCGTGCTTAGCCCTTCTGTCCTACAGGCAGCGCTCGACTTTCGACGTGCACGAGACTGGGAGCAGTTCCATACCCCGCAGAATTTAGCGATCGCGATTTCGGTTGAAGCTGGTGAACTGCTGGAACAGTTTCAATGGACGCTGCGTGCCGACGAACGACCGACGCAAAAGCGGCTCACGGCGATCGACCAAGAAATAGCGGACATCGCAATACTGCTTTCGTATCTTGCACACGATCTGGGCATTGATATCGATCAAGCGGTTCATCGCAAGCTTGCTCTAAATAATGAGCGATATCCAGTCGAAAGGTCACGCGGTACAGCGACCAAATACGACGAGCTGTAAGCGCGCTTGGCGTCGCCAGCCGCCCCGCGAAATATCGCGGGTTATCCCGCTGCCGCCTTACGGCGTCGAACCGTGCCTGAAGCATCTTACCCGAGGCACCCAACGCTGGTAGCCGCTAGGTGCGAACGCCGTCATGCGACGAATCATCCATCGCCTCAACAAGCCGAGAGCTTCCGCACTACTCCGCTCGAAGACAGAAAAACGCAACTACATACCCGTCGGCATCTTCAGTTTCGAAGCCCCAAAGGCCGACGTCAATAAACGACAACCCTGTCACGAACGACGCACCGTGCTGTTTAAACTCGTCAAATAGTGCGTCGGGGTCCGCGACAAGTACGCACGCGTCCCAGCGCGCCCATTCGTGTCGCGTATGGTTGGGACAGGGCAGCAAGTCCGAGGTGATCGCCTTGAGCAAAATGCCGACGTTGTCTCGGCTCACCTGCGCGAAATAGACGTCGCCGTCGGGGCGTTCGAAGTCCAGCTCGAACCCGAAATGCTTGATGTAATGGGCCACCGACACACGTACGTCCCGCACGATGAAGAACGGCCGGATTGCGAGCAGACGCGGACGCATCGACTCCCTGGTTAAGCCGCCTAGCCCTCTGTCAGCCACGCCCATTGTGCGTTTAACCCGCTACTTCTTCTCGTACCGCTTCACCGCCTTCTGCCCCACCTCCGCCCCATAAATCACCCCCGCCGCATCCACGGCAATCCCCTCCGCCGAACTCGTACTCGGCGGACCGACGGTCGGGTCGGGGATGAAATACTTCACGGTGCCGTCGCGCGCACTGCCAATGCGAATGCCGCGCGTCCACGCGCTGTGCGGCGGATTCACCGAGCCGGACTCCGAATCGGCGACGTACAGCACGTCGTCCTTGTCGATCCACAGTCCGCTGGGCCGGCTGAACTGATACCACGTATCAAGCAGCGTGCCCTGTTGATCGTAGATCTGAATACGATCGTTGCCGCGGTCGGCGACGAATAACCGTCCTTTGCTGTCCATCGCGAGCGCGTGCGGCTGATCCATGTTGGTCGGGCCTTTGCCGAACGTGCCCCACGTCGTGATCAGCTTCCCGTCTTTCGAGAACTTGAGGACGCGCGCATTGGCACCGGCGCGCGACGAGTGTCCCTCGCTCACGTAGATCTCGCCATTGGGCGCGACGAAGACGGCGTTCGGCTGCCAGAAGAAGTCGGCGGCCCTACCCCCGCCTTTCTTGCCGAGCGTCATGAGCAGCTTCCCGGAGCGATCGAATTTGTAGACCTGATGGCCGCGTGATGAATCCGCGGGCGTCGTGCCTCCAGTGCAGGCGCAGTCCACCGCCCAGAGATTGCCGTCATGATCGACAAACAGCGCATGCGGCGAAAGGAGCATGTCTTTCCCGAACGACATCAGCGCCTGACCGTTGGGCCCGAAGCGAATAATCGGGTCCGCGTGCGACTGCGCGCAGGAATTGGTGCCGCAGCGTTCGGCGACCCACACCGTTTTGCCGTCGCGATCGATCGCGACGGCGCTCGTCGAGCCCCACGTGCGATCGCCGCCCATCTTGGCCCACCCTTCGATGGTGCGATACGGGTTGGGGAGATCGTTGATCGGCGCCATCTCGTGCGACGATGCGGATACGGCGGGCTGTGCGAAGGCCGGATGCACAACCGCCGTCGTTGCGATGCACGCAACGACGGCGGAGAGAGTGCGACGCACGAAATGTTCGTGAGTGCGAATCATGACCAGCTGAGATCGTGTTTGGAGAGTGGCAGGGTGCGAACGCGTTTGCCCGTCGCGGCAAAGATCGCGTTGGTGAGCGCAGGAATCACGGGCGGCAATGCAGGCTCGCCGAGTCCGGTGGGCGAGTTGCCGCTCTTCCGGAAGAACACCTCCACTGGTACCGCTTCGGTCATGCGATAAAGCGGGAACTCGTCGAAGTTGCCCTCGGACGCCGCGCCCTTCACGATGTTGATTTCCTGCGCCATCGCCTGGGCAATACCGTCGAACACGGCACCCTGCACCTGCGTTTCCGCGCCAAACGGGTTGATGATTTCGCTGCCGACGTCGGCGACGGCCCAGACGTGCTGCACCGTCACCTTGCCGGCTTGACTAACGCTAGCTTGCACGACTTCGGCCACGTAGCCGCGATGCGAAAAATGGAAGGCGATACCCATGCCCGTTCCCTTGGGCAACTTCTTCCCCCAGCCAGCACGCTCGGCGACTTCCTTCACGACGCCTGCCATGCGAGGTCCATCAAAGCCAGCTTGCGGAGGCGGACCGCCAGCAGCGAGTGGCGTGGCCGGTGCTGGATCGGCCTGCATGTTGGCGAGTAGGTCGAGGCGGAACTGGAGCGGATCCTTACCAGCCGCATGCGCAAGCTCGTCGATGAACGATTGCGTCGCGAACGCGATGCCGTTGCTACCCGGTGCGCGCAACGGTCCCATCGGCACACCGGACGGCATGACTGATGCGCCCAGCGAAAAGTTGGGAATGAACTTGGCCGGGAATTCTGTCGCGCCGATGCTGGCCGACGAAGCGAAGTTCGTGCCTTCGCCGAACGAGACGAAATGGTTCTGCCACGCGACGAGCTTGCCCGCCGCATCAACGCCACCGGTGAAGTTATGCCAACCGGCCGGACGATACATGTCATGCTGCATGTCGTCTTCTCGGCTCCACAACAGCTTGACGGGCACGCCGATTTCCTTCGCGATCCACGCGGCTTCGACCATGGGGTCGTTGGTGAGCCGACGACCGAAGCCACCGCCGCCGCGCGTGATGTGAATCGTGATGGTGTCTTCTTTGATACCCAGCGTCTTGGCGACAAGCGCGCGCCCCGGCGAGGGATTCTGTGTCGGCGCCCAGATTTCCATGAGGCCATTCTTGAAGCTCGCCGTGGTATTCTGCGGCTCGAGCGGCGCGTGCGCGATGAACGGGTAGTAGTACGACGCGCTGGCTGTATGGGCTGCGCTCTTGAGCGCTGCGTCGATATCGCCGTCCTTGCGGAGCGAACGCTGCGGCGCGAGCGCCGCGAGTTCGGCCGCGCGCTTGGCGTAGCCCTCGCTGCTCTGTTGCGCCGTCGGGTGATCGGCCCACGTCACGTTGAGCTGTGCCCGTGCGCTCTGCGTCTGCCACCACGAATCGGCAACGATCGCCACACCACCGAGTAAACCCGTGAGCGCCGTCTCGCCCGCGACAACGAATGCGTGCTTTACTCCCGGAAGCTTCTTGATCTCGTCGACGTTGGCGCTCGCGACCTTGGCACCAAATACCGGTGCCTTCACGAACGTCGCGTACAGCATGCCCGGTACCGTGACGTCAATGCCATACAGTGGCTTGCCCGTGACGATCGCCTTGGTGTCGACGCCGCGCACGCGCGTGCCGATGATGGTGAAGTTCTTCGGATCCTTGAGTGCAATCGTCGCGAGATCGGGTGCGCTCATGGTCGCTGCCGCAGACGCGAGTGCGCCGTACGACATCGTGCGACCACTCGGCTTATGCGTCACGACACCCTTCGCCGTTTCGCACTCGGCGGCCGGTACGCTCCACTTCTGTGCAGCAGCGCCGACGAGCATGGCACGCGCTGCAGCGCCAACGCGTCGCATCGGTAACCAGTTGGTCGGCGTCGCGGTGCTGCCACCGGCAACCTGCGCCTGAAACTTGGTCGGATCGAAGTCGCCCTGTTCGACGCGTACGTTCTTCCAATCGACGTCGAGCTCTTCGGCAATCAGCATCGGCAGCATCGTCTTGATGCCTTGTCCAACTTCCGGATTTTTACCAACGATCGTCACGATGCCGTCAGGCGTAATGCGAATGAACGCATTCAGCGACGGATCGGCCGCACCCAAACCCGCAATCCCATTGTGGTCGAGCGCCGCGAGTCCCGTCGGCTCTGAGGCGTTCAGCGGTTCGAAGTAGCTGGCCAACAGTACGCCACCGCCGGCGATGGCCGAAACGCGCAGGAAATCGCGACGCGAAACGGGCGACGTTACGATGTTCGACTTGGTGCTTGCCTTCGTAGTCATCAGCGAAGCCCTCCCGGCGCGCCACTGGTGCCGCCGGCGCGCGACTTGCCACCGTCAGCCATGATTTCAGCGGCGCGATGAATGCCCGCGCGAATGCGCAGGTACGTCGCGCAGCGACACAGGTTCCCGGCCATGGCCGTATCGATTTCGGCGTCGGTCGGCTTGGGATGCTTTTGCAATAATGCGGCGGCCGACATGAGCTGTCCTGCCTGACAGTAGCCGCACTGCGGCACGTCGAGCTCTTCCCATGCCTTCTGCAGCGGGTGCGTGCCATCGGGCGAGAGGCCCTCGATGGTCGTGATCTTCATTCCCTGCAGCGCGGCGGACGGAATCTGGCAGGAGCGCACCGGCGCGCCGTTGAGGTGCACCGTGCAGGCGCCGCACTGTCCAAGTCCGCAGCCGAACTTGCTGCCCTTGAGGTCCAGCACATCACGCAGCACCCAGAGGAGCGGCATGTCGGAGGGGACGTCGACGGTTCGGGAGGTTCCGTTGACTGTGAACGTGACCGGCATTGCGGGCTCCTGTGGGGGTCTGGGAGGAAAGGTCGCCGGAGGGGGAACGTGTGGCAACGCCGGGTGGCTCCCGGACGAAGGGGAGGGGGCGGGCCCGCGGGTGCGACGCCAGTCAACCGCAGCACCTGCGCCGCTGCGCGGCCGGTCACAGGTCCGGAAGGCGCCTGGTTGGGCGGTGGAGCCGGCGTGGCGGTGGGCCCTTCATGATCGCGCCGGTACGGCGAGGCGGAGGGCGGGGAGGATCGTCGGCGTCAGGTGCGCGCAACGGTAAGGAACGGGTGGTTCGTGCGGCGGGGATTGCGAAGTGTGCGACGTACCACGCGCTCCGTCACTCGTTCGACACGCATCTCCTGCGGAAGGGCTG
>JBBQDB010000185.1:0-7254 GCA_038319245.1 Gemmatimonadales bacterium | reverse complement strand
GTACACGAGCTCGAAACAGCGGTGCGAGCCGTACTCGACCGTTGAGCTGCGAATGGAGCCGCACTCAAGCACGACTCAATGCATTGCGGTGATCGGGTGCGCGCACAAATGCGGGCGACGCATTGTCAGGTGCACGGGAACGCCCTAACCTACTCACCTATGACACCGCTCTCCGACATCGAAATTCGACGCGCACTCGGCGCCCTGCCCGGCTGGTCACGCAAGGGCGACACGATCCTCAAGAGCTATCATTTTGCGGCCTTCCCCGACGGCATTGCGTTCATCAGCAAAGTCGCGACGATTGCCGAACAGCTCGCGCACCACCCCGATATCGATATCCGATACACGAAAGTCAGCTTCGTGCTGAGCACACACGATGCCGGCGGGATCACGACGAAAGATTTCGAATTGGCAACCGCCATCGAGGCGCTCGCGTCGGCGTAATCGCACGATGTAATCGCACGGCGTCGGCCCACCGATCAGGACCGACGCCTGCCCAATGCACTACATGCACCGTGTGCGCTACATACGCTTCTGCAACGTGATACTGCCGTTGACGGTGCTGACATGAAAGCGGGTGCTGCCGTTCCCGACGGTGCCGCGCAAATGCTTCGGGTTGATCGATCCGGAAATCGTCATCGGAAAGTCGGTGGAGACGCGCCCGTTGACGGTGGACAGATCGAGTTGTGCGCCGAAGGACGCGGGAAGCTCGATGGTGACCGATCCGTTGACGGAGCTGTATTCGAGATCGTCGGCCGAGCCCATTGATTCCATGGACACGTGAATGCTGCCGTTGACGGTGTTGGCGCGTACGGGACCGCCCGCACTCCGCGCTTCGATGCTGCCGTTGACGGTGCTGGCACGCACATCGGTGGTGACTCCCTTGACCTCGAGGCCACCGTTGACCGTCGCGACATCGACACGCACGCCGTCGGGAACCCGCAGCGTGAACTTGACCGAGACGTCGTTCCGGTCGTTCCACTTGGTCGATCGCTCCTGATGCACACCACGCTCATCGCAGCGTGAGTCCGCGGTCCACATCGCGCACACCAGCACGTCCTCGTTGTCGAGCTTCGATTGCTCAATCCGCACGTCGTCCGGATTGCCGCGACGCCACGACTTCTCCGCGCTGACCTCAACGCGCCCGCTGCTGCTGTGCTCGACGTGAATGCTGCCGTTGATATTCTTGATGAGGATGCGCTTGCCCGGCGCAACGGTGCCCGACCACGTGAACGCGTCGACGCGATGCTGCTCACGATCCTGCGCCTGTACGCGTGTCGCGCTCAGGGCGAGGATGGTGGTCAGTGCCAACGCGATCGCACGAGACGAGCGGGTGAGGAACGTCGACGAGCGACGGTGGATCATGACGGACTCCGCGAAAGGATAGGTGGAACGTGTGATCAATCCGGTGAACGACGCGTGCTGCGGTCGAAGCGGATGTCGCCATTGAACGTGCTGACGCTGATGCGGACGTTGCCGCCGCCACCAAACTCATACCGCTGTGCTTCGCGCGATCGGCGCTCCCGGCTCGGCGCGTCGGAGCCCGTGGTGGTTAACGGACGGTTGCTGCTGAACTCCCCACTGAACGTGGACACCTCGGCCACGCCGCGCGTGCTTTCCGGGACACGAATGGTGATCTCGCCGGAGTGCGTCTGCAGCTGCAGTTGCGCGTCGTCGGTGACGTCGCCGTCGAAGGAAAGATTGCCGCTGACGCTCTCCGCTTTGACGCGCGCAACGCGCAGCATGGACATGACCACGTCGCCGCTGGTGGTGTGCACGTCAGCGTCGCCTTTGACTCCGCGCAGCGTGATGTCGCCACTCATTGTCGTGGCGCGTACGCCAGTTCCGCCTTCGGTGAGGAGCAGATCGCCCGACATGGTTTCGACAATACTCCGACCGCCAATGGCGCGCATCGTGACATCACCGCTCATCGCATGCACGTCTACGTCACCGGCGATGTCCTGCACATCGACGTCAGCGCTGGTCGCGGCGATCACCAGTCGGACGCCACGCGGTACAGTGAGCTCGAGGCGAGTGTCATCGGAATAGCGCGACATGTTCCGCGAGCGACTGCGGGACGATCCGCGGTCATCGCCAGTGGAGATTGTCACGCCGACCGTTGACGCACGGAGTGTGTACGGTGCGCCATCGCTGCGGAGCTCCGCCGTGGTGCGATCCGTGCCACGCACGATCAGTCGTCCGGTGCGAACCGTGATATCGATGACCGCGTTCCGAGGCACCGAAAACGATGTGTCGGCAGACGATTGTGCCAGCATGCTGCCTGGCGCCACGAGTGCGCCGATGAGCAACGTGCAAGCGGCGGTCAGTCCGTGCAGCGCACGCTGCGATGTGGTGTTCATGAGAGAACTCATAGTCGTCATCACAACAGCGCCATACGACGCATCAGCGCGAGTTTGGTTTCGAGTGCACGATCGAGCTGCGTGGACAGCAGCCGACTGCGCGGATCTCGCTTGAGCGCACGGCGGCTGTCGGCGATCGCGGCATCGATGATGTCGAGATTGCGACGGAGCTCGACCACTGTGACCGAATCGAGCTCGCTGAAGCGCTCGGTGACGATGCGTCGCAGGCCTGCGATTTCGCGTTCGTAGATCGCGTCTACGTCGGCCGGGGAAGATGCGACGAGACGCGTCGGGACCACAGCGTCGATACGCGATTCGGTGCGCGAGTCGGTGCGCACTGAGTCGAGGCGTACGGAGTCACTGCGCGTGAGGACATTCGCGGACGGGATAGCGGGCACGTCGGTGGCGATGCGCGCCGGTGCACCCGTCATCGCAAGTTCGGTGGCCGCGCGTCCGCGCACGGGCTGCTGGCGTGCGAGTCTCCATGTCACGCCCGACGTGACCGCCACGAGCAAGGTCGCGGCGATGGCAAACGTGCGGACGCTCATCATGCGCCGCGACGCGACGAGCGGTGTGGCGGCGGTTTGGCTGGGAAGCGCGGTGATGTCGGAGGACAGTCGCGTTTCGATGCCGGACCAGAGGTCGCGGGACGGCGTGTGATCGGGGAGTGCTGCCGCCCCCTTCACGATCTGTTCGAGTTCGCGGACCAGCGAGTTGCACTGCGCGCACGCTGCACGATGGGTGTTGAGTGTCGCGAGATCCGACTCGCTGCAGCTCCCGTCGAGATAGTCGGGCAATCGATCCTCGAAGGCCTGACAGTCGGGCGAGTGTGTTGTGGGTGGGACAGTGAAATCAGTCATACGAATTCCGGTGCGATGCAGACTGCGGGAAGTGGGGCAGCAGCGATTGATGCGGTGCGCTGCGATACGCCGAGCGCGAGACGGAACACGAGACGGAACATCAGATGGTGGCTCATCGCGAGAGTGCCGCACGGAGTAACATCCGCGCCCGATGCAGCTGCGCCTTGCTGCCACCGGAGGTGATGCCGAGCTGCGCCCCGATCTCTTCGTGCGTGAAGCCTTCGACGTCATGCAGCACAAAGATCTGGCGCGCGCCGAGCGGGAGTTTGGCGATGGCGAATTCGAGGTCGAGCTGATCGGCGACGGAGACGGGACGTGCGTGTGCGGTGTCGACGGCATGCTCATCGTCGGTGATGCGGCTCTGCTGCGTACCGATCGCTTTGCGACGCGTGAGGATCACGTTCACGGCCACGCGATGCAGCCAGGTACTGAACGCCGAATCGCCACGGAAACCCGGCAGCTTGTTCCAGACACGGACGAACACATCCTGTGTGACTTCTTCGGCCAACAGTCGATCGCCCAGCATCCGCACGCAGACCGAAAAGACGCGATCGCAGTGCTCGCGATAAAGCCGCTCGAAGGCTCGACGATCACCACCAGCCGCGGCCTGCACATCTGCCGGTAGCTCATACGCCAGCACGGCGCTGGTCGCATCGGCCTCATTCGTCGTGCTGTCCAGTGCTTTACCGTCCATCGCGAGCACTCGGCGCAGCGGCACGGTGGCCGACGACGAGCGGTCGGCGCGGGTCCGTGCGAGCGGCGTAGGTGATCGGTCGGGCAGTGGCGTCACGAGCAAAGCTAGCATGAGGTCCCGGAGTGGATTGCACCGGGTTGGACCGCGGTAAGGCCGGAATGGTTTGAATGCATGCTCCGCGACTTCGGCGGGCGCTACCGGGTCCCTCGGCGCGGCCAGCGGTCAGGCCAGTGGACGTCAGCGGAAATCGTCGCTGGCAAGTGCGGGGCGGCACTACGCCAAAGTCGTCGAGAGGGCCGTGATGATGGGGGGCAAGTCAGTCATACCGCTAAGCCAGTACGTTGGATGCGCTGGAGCCAGTTCGTCTCGTGTGAACGGACCCCACGTGGCCGCAGCGGTACGCACGTCAGCCGCTCGGCCCGAATGCATGTCGTGCGGTGAATCGCCGACGAAGAGCGCGTGGGCCTGCGGCAGTTGGAGTTGTTCGAGGGCGAGGAGCACTGGATCGGCGAGCGGCTTATGGCGCGTGGTGTCTTCGTACGTGACGACGGTATCGAAGGCGTCGGTGAGGCCGACGTGCGTGAGCGAGCGCGCCGTCATGATTTTGCCCTTACTCGTGACGATCGCGGTGGCGTGTCCCTGCGCGCGGGCCCAGGCGACGGTGTCGAGCACGCCGTCATACGCGGTCGTGAGCTGTTCGAGGTGCGCGTTCTGGTATTCGCGATAGCGCGACACGAGCAGATCGGCATCGGCTTCGTTATGGCTCCACTCCGCGAGCTGCGTGCGCAGCGGCGTCCCGATACCGGCGATCCACTGGGCGCGAGTGGGGCCGTCGGTCCGTTCGGCGAAGGCGAAGGCCATGGACTGGAGCAGCAGCTCGATGGAGTCGATGAGTGTTCCGTCGAGATCAAACAGTAGGGCGAGTCGGGTCATGGAGAGAGCATAACGCCGAGTGGGCCGCCGTGGTCGGACGCAAGAGCAAGAGTGCGAGCAAACGGGGTGAGTCCGCGCTGCTGCGCGCGTCGGTGCTGTCGAAGGGAAGTGACGGACGTGGAGGCGTATCCGCTCGCGACTCCGGATGCGCGGTGAGCGCCGTCCAGCCGACCTGGGCGTCGGCGACGGCCGCGAGTGCCGGCAGCATACGCCAGCTGCCCAGCCATTCCCGTACCGTCTCAACGGACCGCGAACGGCTATTGGGCGCGCTTGCCGTCCATCGCGCGAGTGCCTGCTGTGGTCCTTCGGCGCACGCGGCGAGTGCGATGCTTTCGGCGGCGTTCGCGCGCGCTGCGAGCCCGTGTCGGTGCAGGGGCGGAAGCGAGGCGATGGCTTGTGCCAGGCAACGCAGGGCTCGTTGTTGGACGGCGGAGAGGCTGGTGGAGCGTGCGCCGATAGTCTCGCGGGTGTGCTCGATGCGGCACCAGTGGTCAAGTTGGCGATGGGCGTGCGCAACCTGCCGAGCCGATGGTTGGAGTACGGCGGCGTGCGTGGCCGATGGGGGACGCGTGTTGACGAGTTCGGGCAGTCGTGCGAGGGAAATGGCGCGTGCGAGGACTGGGAGATCGGAGCCTGTACGCCGTACGTGCGCGACGAGTCGGGGACCGTCGGCGTGTGCGATCGCCGCGATCCATCCGCGGGCGCGCGCGGCGATTGCGGCGACCGGAATGACCGTGGTGCGTCGCTCGATTCCATGTGGTGTGCCGTTCTGCCAGGCGCGGAGCTGTCGATAGAGTTGCGAGGCTAAGGCTGGCGCGCTGCGGTGCTCGTTGTGCGGGGTGGTTGATGCCTTAGGAGACGCGCGGGACGTCACGCGGGGCTTGGCGTGTGTCGGGTTGGGTGTGCGTGTCGGAGTGCCCACCAGCTGTGCGGCGAGTTGGGCTTTGCGGAGGAGGCGCGCGGAGAGTTGCAGTGCGCGGTCGCCGAGTGCGGGAGGGCTGAGGGTGTAGACATGGACATCGTGGTGGGGTGAGCCGAGCCGTGCGATGCGTCCGACGCGTTGGCGTTTGAGTGCGTCTGTCCAGGGGAGATCGAGGTGAACGACGACCGCGGCGTCCTGGAGATTCACGCCTTCGGCGAGCAGGTCGGTGGAGATGAGGAGTCGGATGGATTGATGCGGTGGAGGCTGCGGTTGGCCTTGCGCGTGCGGAGCGAAGCGGGCAATCGCATCGAGTTGCGCAATGCGGCCGCTGGCGATGCGTGCGTGCATGCCGGTGAGTGCGCCGACGCCTGCGATATCGGAGAGTGCGCGATAAAGCGCTTGAACCGTGTGGCTGAATTGTGAGAAGGCAATGATCTGTTGGTCCGGATGTCGGGCGAGGATTTCACGAAGTGCATTTGTCCGCGTGTCGTCTGCCGTCAGGTCGGCGCGTTGTGCGTCGAGCAGGACGCGGAGTGCGTCGAGGTGTTTGTTGAGCCGTTCGAGGAGTGGTGCGCTGTCCGCGTGGTGTTGCGTGAGGAGTTCCGGGAAGGCGAGTTGCACTTCGTGGTCGCCGACCAGCCAGGTGCGGAGTTCGGCTTGGCTCGGATGCCTGCCTGATTGCAGGGCCTGTCCGAGTGCTTCGCCGCGGAGGAGTCGTCTCCGGATGACATGACACAGGGTCGCGTTGCTCGAGCACCATGCGCGTAGGAGTCCGAGTCGAATCAGTGCACCGGCGACGGCGCCATCGCGAGCGGGAAGCGGGTCGGGGAGTGAGAGGATGGCGTCGAGGGCCGCGCGGTCGTGGGGTGTGTGGTCGCGGGCCGTGCGAATGGGGGGATGTTCGTGGACGCGAGGCGACGTCGTGGGTGCCGTCCGGTCGTCGCGGGGTGAGGGCTGGTCGGTAGCATCGACTTGTCGAATGACCAGGTGGGCGAGGGTTTCGGCGTCGAGCAGATCGTCTCGTTGTCCGGTGAAGAGGGCGAGCAGGTTTCGGAGTTCGCGCGCCGCGTTGTGGATTGGCGTGGCGGAGAGGAGGAGCAGGTCGCGTCCGGCGACGAAGTGTGCGACGGCGTGATAGCGCTTGGTATTGCGCGTGCGCAGGTGGTGTGCTTCGTCGATGATGACGAGTGCGCGTCGTGGCGGTGTGTGTGGCGGTGTGTGTGGCGGTGTGTGCGTGCACGTGTTCGTGCACGTGTGCCTCTCTGCAGGCGTACTTGGGTCGGGGTGCGCCGTGCGCCGCGAGGGTTGCGAGAACGCGTGTAGCGAATGGAGGGTGACTCGCGATGCATTCGCCCGACTGATCGCGGACTTCCACATCGGGAGCAGTGCGGCTGGTGCGATGACGTGGGTCGTCTCGTACTCACGGGCGAGCGCGAGTGCGACGTATGTCTTGCCGAGTCCGACTTCATCGGCGAGGAGGGCGCC
>JBBQDB010000184.1:0-7373 GCA_038319245.1 Gemmatimonadales bacterium | reverse complement strand
GGCCGTGCCGGCCGACTTCGCGCTCAGTGGCGGCGGAATCCTTGGCATGCGCCCCTCCGCCTTCGTGTCAGCATCCACCGACTACATGGCCGTGCCGGCGGATCTTCCCGAACTCGTGAAGCGCTACGCCACGATCACCGTACCGATCTCGGTCTTGTATGGAACGCACGATCGCATTCTCGATCCGGCGGTGCACGGTGCGCAGTTCAAGGCGCGACTGCCGCAGGTGCATCTCGAGTACGTCGAAGGCGCGGGGCACATGTTACCCCTCACGGCACCCGAGCGCGTCGTGACCTTCGTCCGTGGTGCCGCAGCGCGCGTCGGCTAACGCGTCTCCGCCGACGCAGACGCCGCGCAACTGCACGAAGTCCTCGTCATTCTCACGACGAACGCGGCGGATGCGATCGGGCACCGACAGGAAGGTGCGATTACGAACACCGTCGACGGCACTCGGACTCCTCGACGGGGACAATGTGCGCGTCTCCGTCAGTAACACGGGCCGGGGATGGACGCGGCAACGAATGCCCGCGCCATCCACGCCATCCACGCGATCCACGCCGATACCCCGATCATCTCGGCGACTGACGATGCAAACGCAGCCGACGAGGCGGAGGCCGTCGGCATTCGATTCGTCGCCGTGAAGGCGTCGGAGGGGAATGAGTTGGCCGGGCTGGTCGAGCGAGCGCTTCAGTTCGACGCGTCAGGTTCGCGAGGTGACTAGTGCCGCCGTAGCGCCGATATGACCCCCGGCAGATTCACCGCCGCCGGCCCAATGCTCGCGCGATATCGCGACACCGCCGCTTTGATCCTTACTTAGACCCTGCCCGCGTTGCAGGAGCAATCGGACGGTTCGGGACCACGGGTCCGTCGCGTTTCGTCGGATACGTCTCTGCCAACGTGTTACCGTCGTACAAGCGGCCGTTCTTCATGACGAATCGGATTTTAGCCGTGTTCCGCAAGTCGGCCAACGGATCGGCATCGAGTACAAGCAGGTCCGCCATCTTGCCGACTTCGAGCGAGCCGACGTCATCCTGTAACCCGATCGCTCGTGCGCCACCCGCGGTCGCGGTGTGCAACGCTTCCCTCGTCGTCATGCCGCCGCTCGCCATTAGCCAGAGCTCCCAATGATAGCCGAGTCCCTGCAACTGCCCGTGACTGCCGATGCCCAGTCGACCGCCGGCGCGCAGAATTTTGGTCGCTTCAGTGGCCAGCTGCGGAAAGATGTACTCGTCATCGCGGAACCACCCGCCGGCCGTACCGCCGCCAGGCATCGACGCCATGCGACGACGTGTCTTGAGCGCCAGCTCCTCGTACGCGGTGAAGCGCTGCAGCTTGGGGTCGGCGTAGGGATTCTCTTTCGTGTAGAAGTAATTCTCACCCCACGGGCCGCCGTAGTTCACCAGCAGCGTTGGTGTGTAAGTACGATTCGACCATGCCATGAAGCTCGTGACGTCGCTGCCCAGCGGCACGATACCCATCGAATGTTCGAGGCCTGGATAGCCGTCGAACGTTTCGGTGAGATTGAGTTTCACGTCGAGCGACCCTTCGGTGGTGGGCATCAGTTGCTGCTCACGCGCCGCTTTAATGATCCACTGCCGCGTCTGTCGCACTCCAGACACGTACATTTTGAGCGTCTTGGTATCGTAGTAGCTGCTGTAGCGTTTGAGGATGTTGCGTGCCTGCTCCTGATCGCGAATGTCATCGGTGCTGAACACGCCGGGACCGGTCGAGTAAATACGCGGTCCGATGATCTGGCCGGCATCGACCATGTCCTGATACGTAAGCACGTCGGTGGTGGCGGTCTGCGGATCGCGCGTAGTGGTCACACCGTAGGCGAGGTTGGCCAAATACGCCCACGGCTGCGTCTCGTGAATCGTGCCACGCTCGGCGCGCAGATGCGCGTGGGTATCGACGAAGCCCGGCATGATTGTGGCACCGGCCATGTCCATTGATGTGGCACCTGACGGAACGGCGACGCTACCCGCGGCACCGATACCAACGATGCGATTGTTCGTGATGACGATGTCACCGCGTGCGATCACTTCATCGCCCTTCATCGTAATTAACCGCGCATTGCGCAGCACTACGCTGCCGCGCGGAATATCGCGCGCTGCCTGCACGAACACTCGCTTCTCACTCGGCGCATACGGGCGCGGGCGCAGACTGTCGGACGTTGTAGAATCACGACGTGACGCGGTCACCGCGGCGTCTCGCACAGCGGCAGAGTCGAGATCGTAGATCACGTGCGCATTACCGATCGACCAGTGAATGCGACGACCGTTCGACGACCACGCGGGAAACTGTCCACCGATGTCGGTCAGCTTCTTTACCGGCACCGACGCCGTGTTTGGATCGGCGACACTGACCGACGCCTGCGTCCCGCGCGGCGGCACGACGACCGTGTAGAAATCTGAGTTGATTTGTGCCAGCGCGAGATCACCGCTCGGCGACATCATGGTGAGCGTGGCCGGCGGGCCCGGCGAGCCAGGTTCTTCGGGGTTGTTGAGCTGCTGCAGCAACAGCTCGGACGGGTTGCCGTCGTGATCGTCCACCGCGCCGCCCACAGCGGGCCCGGTCACACGCAGATGTTTTTGTTCGTCGCTCCCATCCCAGCGAATCGACACGAGTCCATTGGCGGACGACGAGAGATAGATGCGCGAGGTGTCCTTCGCGAAGTGCGGCTTGCTGCGTCCGGCAGCACGCGCGATCACTGTCGCCGCGCTGCCGTCGGCTGCGGTTGGTGTCGCGGGATACCACACGATGTCGGTGGGCGTGGTGACGCCGGTCTGGTCGCGACGACCCTGGGCTGCGGTCTGCGTGAGCACGATGCGCATGCCGTTGGGCGACCATACCGGTTGACGCAAGGTGCCGAGCACCTTGCTGAGCATCGTCGGTGCCGCAGGCCGTGCGCTGACTGCAGCCTTGTACAAACGACCGCCGTCATCCGACCACGTGACCCACGCCAGCGACTTTCCATCGGGCGACCACGTTGGCTCAGACTCGATCGTGTTTAGTGTCGACACGCGACGCGGCACGCCACCGGGATAGTCCATGACGTACAATTTTTCGAGCGCGACGAAGGCGAGTTGCTTACCGTCGGGCGACGGGACCGCGTCACGAATTTGGCGGATCGTGAAGTGCGCGCTGTCGGACATCGGATATTTGAACGCGAGCTCCGGTCCGGCGTCGAGCGTCGCTTGTACGTGAAACGGAATCTCTGTTTGTCCACTGCCATCAATCGCGACACGCCAGATCTTGTTGGCGTAACTCGCGACGAGCTCTTTCGAGTTGGGGGTGAAGCTCATCCCAGGCAGCGCGTCCATCGGCGCGCGTGATTCCATTTCGTCGCGCTGCGTCGGGTACGCGAGCCAGCGCTCGTCGCCAGTCGCGAGTTCACGCACGCGCAATCCCGTCTTGCTCTCGTAGCGCGAGCCATACACGAGCCACTTGCCGTCGGGGCTCAGTGTTGGGCGTACCGCCGATCCATAGCGCGACGACTGCGCTTCACGATCGCCAGTCTCGCGGTTATACGTGTAGATCTGGTACTGCGGAAACTGTGCGTTGTAATTCCACGCGCCGGTGCGCTGCGTGTACCAGATAAACTGGCCATCAGGACTGAATGCAGCGCCCGCCTGTTGCACCGCGGTGCCAGGCGCGGCATTGGCTGGCGCGGTGTACAGCGACATGCCGTTACCACCGTCGGCGTGATACATCCACAACGTTGGCAGTCCCCCGCGGAATCCGCCTTTGCTGGCCACGATGTATTTGCCATCGGGCGACCATTCGGCGGACAAGTACACATTCGTGCGACCGCGAGTGATCGCCTTCACGGCCTTGGTGGCGAGGTCGAGCACATGCACGTTGTCGGCGCCGTCGCGATCGGAAATAAACACGACCGATTTCCCGTCGGGACTGAAGCGCGGCTGTGCGTCATAGGGCAGTCCAGAGGTGAGGCGCGTAGCATCACCGCCCGCGAACGGCATTGAGTAAAGATCGCCCAGCATGTCAAACACGATCGTCGTGCCATCCGGGCTTACATCGAGCGAGAGCCACGTCCCTTCGCGCGTATCGAGCTTGAACGTGCGTCCGACATCGAGCGGCAGCGGTCGCTCCGGAGGGCGGGCACCGGCGCGTGGAGTAGCGCCCTGTGCGTGTGCGAGGAACGGCGCAACAGTGGCGGCGAAAGCGATAGCGAGCAACGCGCCGAATCGCCGAGATAAGCGGGACATCAAGAGCCTCCAAGTCGGGTGATGAGCACCCGCTGAGTTTGCGGCTGGAGTCGCCGCGACGCCAGACGCAGACGGCGTACTTGTACTGCCTTGATGCTACGCCGAGCTGTCCTTCGGCGGGCCGAAGAGTTCGACGAAACTCACCTCAAGCGGCTGCGTGCCAGCAGGCAGCGGCGCCGGTGGCATCCACGAGAATGTGCCCCGGCACAATTCGGGAAACTCCGATACGCTGGTCCAGCGCTCGATCGTGCGCGCCCGTCCGTCGATAGTCCACACCTCATCCACGCCGTGACTGAGATACGCCGGACGCTTACGAAAACGGTCGCGACGTTTAGTGGACGCGCTCAGCACTTCGACCACCAGCACGGGTGGGGGTAACTCCTTCCACGAAAGGTCGGCCAGATCCGGCGCGCGGTAGACCCCAAGGTCAGGCTCGAGCCATGTGGTCTGACTGATGTACACGCCGCCTGGTGCACGAACGCTCCATTCCGGATGCGTACGACACCAGTTGAACATGAGCCACGTGAGCCGCACCGCGACGCCTTGATGCCCCCACGTCGGCAGCGGCGTCACGAGCAACTCGCCATGCAGGATTTCGTAGCGGTTCCCATCGTCCGGGAGCTGCTCCAAATCGTCCACGGTCCAAACGGCGCGATCAGGAAACGACAATGAGTGCGGCATGGCCATACGGTCAGCTCGGCGACAGCGGTTGCGCAAGGGGCGAACATGCGCCGAGGATGCGGCGAGAAACGAGCGATGCGATAACCGGAACGACGCGGCGAGTATCATGCGAATGCGTCGCCTCTCACCCCGGAACCGCGTCGCTACCTCGGCGGTACCGCGCGCTCGTGCTCCAGCACCAGACCAACGGCCGTCCCACGCTTGAACCCTTTCCAATTCGCCGGCGTGGCCTGCGGCGCTCCGTCGCGAGCAACCGCAGTCCCCGCGTCTTTGCCATTTGGCACGACGTCGAGATAGGCGAGCCGAGTGCTGTCGCCCTTGAGCCGAGCGTCAAAATGCGCCGTCACGAAGTGTGCGAGAATATTGTTCATGCGACGAGTATCCCACACGGGATCGGCGTAGTGCGTGAAGGGGAACGACTTGAGCGTCTCCGAGAACGCATAGCTCTCAGCGGGTGCCGGAATCGGCGCCCCGGCATTGTGGCCCGCGTTGAGAAACGTGAGCAAATAGCGATCGGCGTTGACCGCATTGCGATAGATCGCGCGCGTGCCGTTTTCGTAGCCCGACACCTCGTCAGCGCTACCGGCCACGAACAGCGTTGGCGTGCGAATACCGGATAACCCCGCGGCATCCCAGAAGCCTAGCTGCATGCCCCACGGCCCGATCGCGACGGCGGCTTTGACGCGTGAATCCATCGATGCGATGTACGTCGGATTCTGCGCGCTCCGATCGAGCAGCAGCTGATTCGGTGGCGCGCCGGCGAACGACGCCGCGGCCGTCCGATAGCCACCACCAATCGTGTTCACGACACCGTAACCGCCCATCGAATACCCAATGATTCCCGTGCGCGACGCATCGACGTGCCCTGCCAGAAAACTGCCGGATGACGACGCACCGAGTCGTGCCAACTCCCGCAACACGAACAACTGGTCGAGCGAGCGGTTATACAGCGTACTCGCGAACGCCTGCGCGTTGTCATAGGTGCTTTCGGTGTGATCGATCGACACGACGACATAGCCCTTACTAGCCAGATTTTCGCCAAGGTGACTCAGCAAGAAACGATTGCCGGGATAGCCGTGCGAAATGATCACCAGCGGGAACGGGCCGTCGGTCGCGAGCGGTGGCGCATCACGTCGTGCCTGCCCACGCAACGTGATCGTGACCGACGGGTCGCGCATGATCGCTCGATATTCGCCGCCCTTGGGGGCCGAGGCGCTGGCAGCCGCCGGATACCACACTTCGAGCACCAGCGACCGATCGTATCGCGCAGTCGGCTCACCCTGCTTGGTGCGCAGGATATCTGGACGGTTCTGGTCCGTCACGGTCAGCGTGCGCACACCGATCGCCAACTTCCCGAACGCGGCCAGCTCCGGCGCGAGTGGCGTGACGACATCGATACGATTGTCGGCGCGACTATCGGTCGATGTCACACTCGTGACCTGCGCACCGAGCAACATCGGTGCGAGTCCGAGCATCGCGGAAATGGTGCGAATTCGCATCGGTATACCCGTTGGGGTGCAGTGGCGAGACGCTGGCGCGTTTGCGCAGGCGCTGACGAGAAGTTTAGATAGCCGTCGGCCTATGAATAATATCTTCGATTCCGCCGTCGTCACCGAACTCACGGCTCGCATCAACGCCCTCACGCCGTCCACCCCGGCGCAGTGGGGCAAGATGTCCGTCGATCAAATGCTCGCACACGTCAACGTGGCGTACGAGATGGTGTATGAGCCCACGCATGCGAAGCCGAGCTGGCTGATGCGATTTGTGCTGAGGCGGTTTGTGAAAGACAAAGTGGTGGGCCCGGCACCGTATCCGAAGAACTCGCCCACCGCGCCTGCTTTTCGCATGACGGGCACGAAGGATTTTGCGCTGGAGCAGCAGCGGTTGCTCGCCTTTGTCGACCGCGTGCAGCGTGACGGTAGTCGAACGTTCGAGGGCAAGGAGTCACCGTCGTTTGGTCCGCTTACTGCGACGGAGTGGAGTGTGCTCTTTTACAAGCACCTCGATCATCACCTGACGCAGTTCGGCGTCTGACGAGCGTACGCCTTCGTTGCATCGTGCGTTCGTGTGCGAGGCTCGGCGCAACGACGGGCGATGTGTCGTCACGGAACTCCTGAGCCGTCAGAGGATACGTTCGTTGTCGACCGCGATACGTCCATTCCTTACAGCCCATCGCCCATGTCACGGCCCCCGCTTACCGCTGCTGAAGGGCACGTGTTCGACCCGGCGCAGGCACGCACCATCACCGACGCACGGCTGCAGCTGCATCACGCCGTGCAGCTCGCGACCGCACTCGGTATCTCGTACATCGAGCCGCGCGATGACGACGCACACACGACGCTCCATTGGGATGCACCTCTTGGCGCGTTGCTGTCGCAGCCTGTCGGCGCGGACGCCATCCGTGTCGGTGTACGAGTGCACGATCTCACGCTGCTCGTGCTCACCGCTGGCGCGCCCGGACAC
>JBBQDB010000183.1:0-7397 GCA_038319245.1 Gemmatimonadales bacterium | reverse complement strand
ACGGACGGAGCGTCTCATCGGGCTTGTCGGTGGAGGTGACGTGAAACCGGCGACGGTGAAGATGACTCGCGAAGTTATCCTGTGGGTGCGCGCTGGCAACCGCCGAGTGCGCCATTCTGATTTCACGATGAGAAACCGCCGCGGTCATGGTGCCGTAGGGACCGACCGATTCCCGCGCTGTCCTCGCATTCTTCAGTCAACGCACTGTGACGTCTTCACCCGCCCGTTTGTACGCTCGTTTGTATTCGTGCTCGTCCACGGTCGTGTTCGCGTGCGTGTTCGCGCTCTCGCCATGGTTCGCACCAGGTGCGCTGTCGGCGCAGGCCCCACCGGCGGGGCGCCAACCAGCGCCGAAAGACACGCTCACGTCCGTCGAGCGCGAGCAGGTGCGTCGCTCAGGCCGCGAGGCGCGCAACCTGGTGCGAGGACGGCAGACGGGCGACACGGCCACGCGACAGGCCCGTGCGGATGCGGCGGGGGCATCCGCGTTCGGCAGCGAGGAAGCGCGCGCGATTCTGCTCAAGGCGCGCGAGGCACGTGTTCGCCAGGACAGCGCACTCCTTGCCTATCGCGCGATCACCACGCAACGCATCTCGGTCGGACTTGGCGTCAAACGGGTCGGCCTCGAGAAGCTGTTGTTTCGCGGGGACAACGTCTCCAGGATCGCGTGGAAGCGTGGCGTCGGCGTGTGGGTGACGCCGGTCGGCTCGCGGATGACGGTGCCGATGGCGAGCAAGGTGGACGGTGACATGGTCGACGCGGTGTCGATCCCGTACTTCCCCGGCAAAGAAACGCTCTGGTTCCCGTCATCGAATTTCGGCGTGGCCAAAACGGATATCGACGAGCGCGAGCTGATTCATCCCATTGCACGTGGCGCCGAGGCCTACTATCGCTACGACACGGGCGATTCGGTGGACATCAAGCTCGACGGTGGTCGCGTCATCCGGCTGCGCGAGCTCAGGATCACGGCACGCAAACCCCAATGGCGACTGTTCGTCGGCTCCTTCTGGTTCGATCGCGACGGTGGGCAACTGGTGCGCGCCGCGTATCGACTCGCGATGGACATCGATATCTGGGGGCTCGCGAACGACGAAATCGCAAAGTCCGCCGTCGAAGGCAAGGAAGTGGCGCGCGTGCGCGACTCGCTCGGGCGTGCCAATCTGCCGGCGGAAACATATGTGAAGGATTCGACGCGGCGCGCACGCACTGCCGCACGCGATTCGGCACGTAACGGCAACACCACCGACGATGCGCCGCCGGGGTGGGTGACGGCATCGTTTCGTCCTGCCAAGGCCAAGCTCGATGCGATCAGTGTGGAGTATGGGCTCTACGCGGGTCGCTTCTGGCTGCCGCGACAGAACAGCGCAACCGCATCGGCACAGGTGGGATTTCTGCGCGTGCCCGTGCAGATCGACGAGAAGTTCACGTACGACGAAGTGAACGGGGATTTTTCGTTGCCCGCGTTGCCGGCGCCGCGGTCGCAGATGGCGCTCACCGACAGCGTGCGTCGCGATTCGGTCGAGCGTGCCGCGCAGTCGACAGTGACGGTGAGTGTCTTCGGCAGTAAAAAGCGTGATTCGACAGCGACGGTAACGAGGCGTGATTCGACCTATGTGAACGGACGCAGTCCTGCGCAGCGGGCCCAGTGCAAAACGGATTCGACGTACACGCGTGTCTCGACGCGGTACGACGGTTCGTTGCGCGTGGCGTATCAAATGCCGTGTGACGAGACCAGGCTCACGCAGTCGGCGGCGTTGCCACCGGCCTACAAGTCGGACGAAGAGCTGTTCGATACGAGGAGTCGCGACGAGCTGCTGGCCGCACTCGATCTCTCGTTGCAGCCGGCGTTCGCTCCGATGCCGATCAATGTGCGCTCGGGGCTCGACCTGCTGCGCTACAATCGCGTCGAAGGGCTCTCTCTTGGCGCACAAGCCACGCAGACGCTTGGCGCCGGATACTCGTGGCGCGCCCTCGCACGACTCGGCGTGGTGGATCTGAATCCGAACGCCGAGTTTGCGCTGTCGCGATCGAATGGGCCGCGCACCGTGACGGCGACGCTGTACCGGCGACTGGCCGCCGCCAACCCCGACTGGGCCGGTGCGCTGTCGCTGGGGCCGTCATTGCCCGCGTTGTTGTACGGACGTGACGAAGGCTTTTACTATCGCACGCTGGGCGCTGAGCTGTCGGAACAGCGAGAGGTCCGCCGTGGCTCGCTCGAGTATCGCGTCTTCATCGAACGGCAGACGAATGCCGGCGACTCGAATGTCGTCAACACGTTCTCGTTGGCGCGCGCTTTTGCCAACAGCCGGTTCCGCGAAAACATCGTTTCCGAACCGGCAACGATCACGGGCGTGGCGGCGAGCTGGCTGCGCGCCTTCGGCACCGATCCGAAAGGCTTTCGCTTGACGAGCGCGACGCGCCTGGAAGCCGGTACGGGCACGTTCGAGTACGCGAAGGGCTCGTTCGAAGGCACGGCGACGAAAGTCGTGGGCAAGGTCGCGGCCGCACTCACCGGCAGCGTGGGAACGTCGGCGGGACGCCTGCCGGTGCAGCGTCTGTGGTACATGGGTGGGCTCCGCACGGTGCGTGGGCAGATTCCGGGGACGCAGGCGGGCAATACGTTCTGGCTGACGCGCGCCGAGCTCGGTACGGCCGGCGGCGCGTTCCGCCCGGTCGTGTTCTTCGATGTCGGCTGGGCCGGGAGTCGGACCACGATCGGCAAGACGCAGCCGCAGCGCGGCGCGGGAATCGGCCTTGGCATTCTCGACGGATTGATTCGGCTGGATATCGCACGAGGCATTTATCCGACCAGGAAGTGGCGCGCGGATCTGTACTTTGAGGCTCCGATATGACGGCCGTCGCGCGCGCCGCGCTGGATCGCATGCTCTTCACTGAGTAACCGAACATTTCATGCAAGCCAATTGTCGTTGTGCCGCGTTGACGGTGGTGCTGCCCTCGTCCTTCGTCGCCGGGTCCGCGCGCGCGCTGGCCGCATCGCCGTGTGCTGGCCATTGGGTCGGTGCGATCGAATTACCTACCGGTAAGTTGGCGGTCGATGTTGATCTGACGCGGCAGGGCGACGGTTGGTGCGCGGGCGACATCTCCATTCCGCAGCAGGGCGCGAAGGATGTCGCACTGATGAACGTGGTGGCGCGCACCGCGCTCGAGGGTTTCGACGCATGGATCGACTCGGCGCGCGCGGAATAAAACCGATCCTGCGTCGGGCGCGGGATCGTGCGCGCCTGACGCGGGCAAAAGCGCAATGCTCACCTTTCTGGCTGAACCAAACGCTGTCGTACGCAGGCGCGCTGTTCAAAACACATCCAAGGGCGTTTTGCGAATTTGATCGACCAAAATCAGCGGCGAACAATCGTGATGATCCTATGATTGCGTCGCCGCGGAGCGCTATGTCCAAGCAGTATGAATCGTGGATGCGATCTCCGGTAAGACGCTGACGTCAACGTCCATGCCTTCCGATGCGAGAAACGACACCGTCGCGGCCGGAACGATGTGCTGAAGGACCATCATCGACGACGCATGATCGTTCATCATCGTCCGTGCCAGGTCGGCGACGTCGGTATCCTTCAAAGTGATCGCGGTCGTGTGGAGCATCAAGGCGCCAATGTAGGCCAGCGACAGCGCCGTGTAGTCATCGCGCAGGTCTTTCGGGAGCTTCTCTGTACGCACCATGCCAATCGCGGCGGCGCCGAGTCCGAGCACCGAGGACACCGCCTTCTTGACGACCTTGGACACCCCGCCAACATTTTGCTCGCGACGCGTCGTGAGTGCTTGAAGTGCGTTCACGTGACTCTCGCAGAACGCTTGAATCCGAATCAGCGGACCCTTGAATTCGTTGTGTTCGTCGAGGACCTGAATCTGGCCGCTCAGGGCCGTCTGAATGTGCGTCTCCAGCGCCAGTAAATCTGTTACATAGCTGTCAATTACTGCGCGCTCTGCGTCTTTCGTGGCGGGATTCATGTCATTGCTCGTGAAGGAGTGAGTGTCGTTCGGACATAGGCGTAGCACCGCACAAACGATGCCGACATTGGCCTCATGGGCCTTCACTGTCGCCACGACTCCGAGACAGCTTGGCGGGCCGCCTGCGCCAGTAAGACGCTTCGCATCGTCACCGAACGCACAGCCTGCTACATAAACTCTGCCCCGGACTTCCATCGGGCGCCTGCCACGATCCTGGCTGGCCGGAAACGGCAACTTCTGGCCATTTATCTTAGCCGAACCTGGGCGCGTTTCTGCCGATACCACTGTCTGTTTCTCTCTGAACTGCGGTCGATTGCCCGTCGTCATTGGTCCGGGCGGGCGCGGCATTGCTCGCTGGCGCCGCGTTCCTTACCCTGTCAATTCGCAGCCATCTCGAAGCGATTCACAAAGCCGGATTATTTTTCAGGGACACAATTGGGGACTGTTTTTCCTGCTTTCTTTTTTGTACCGATTTGTTCATATCCATCCCAACATGGATCTGCCGATTTTTTTGCTGCTGCTTTCTTTTTTGCTGCTGCTTTCTTTGTCGCTGCCTTTTCAGGGGCAGTCTTTTTCGTTGTAGCCATGAATTGTTCCGGGATAGAAACTTTGATGGGCGGGTGGTGGAAGTGTGTAGCGAGGCCCCGCAAGGCGCGAGGGATGGTGACGAAAAGGTTCCCGTCCGTCACGTCGACAATCGAAATCTTCCGACCGTGGGCCGCGATGGCGCGGTTGATCTGTCGGTCCAGCAGTTCCTGAACAACTACACGAACCTCCGCGTCAGTGCGCCCCGGCACACCTGCGGTACGAGGCGCCTCGAGAATGGCCGGCACCTCTGAAACGAGTTGCGCACGGATGAGCGCACCGATCCCCGATTTCAGTGCGAACCACGAGGCACCTGCATCTTTCCCGACCGCCACGACGTTCTCGGTCACAAGTACGTGGGCGACGCCGGAAAGTGCGAACAATCGCGCGGCGAGCGGTGAACCAGCATCAGAACCACTGCCCCAAGCGAATGAACCACACATCACCTCTGGCCGAGTTGACGCCGCGCGCAAACGTCACGTCGATCGGGCCCGCACGCATCTCGGCGCCCAGTCGATAGCCGGTGAGGAGGTCGCCGTAGTGCGTCGCGGGCACGCGTCGCAGGAAGCCTGGTCCCGCGCCGATCGCACCGACCATGATCTCACCGATGGCCCGTACCGGGCCGAATACTTGGCGCTTGAGCGCCAGCCCGGCCATCGCTTCCTGGTCCCCGCGTCGTTCGGTGGTGCGTAGCCCGGCGAAGCCGTCGAACCCACCAAGGATGAATTGATGCTGCAGCGGCGCGAGTCGTGACCAACTCACGCGCACGCGCGGTACGACTTCCACCGCGCCCAACTGCCAACTCGGACGCGTTTCGAAATGGACGCGTTGGAACCGCGTGTTCATATCGGCTTCCAAGCGGGTGGGCGCGCTGAGCAGCGCACCATGTGTGATGCGCACGGTGATACCAACAGCGCCAACATCGGCGAACCCCTTGCTGTGATACGCGCGAAAGCCCGGTGTCACCCCGATGGCGAATCCGGCGGTCAGGCGCCCGCTCACGCCGGCCGCGACTTCGACTTCTTGCGTGGACGTGGGCGTCAGCTCCGCGCTATCGGTGAAAAAGCGTATGTCTTCGTTGACGAGACGAAGCGTGGCGATGAACGGCGCCGCGCGCTGCCGCACGGGAATACGACGCAGCAATCCCGCGCGAAATTCCTGCCGATACTTGCCGATGTCGAACATCGTCGCACCCTCGACCGAGGCGCGAAACAGATCGCGCCACGCGGCGGCGCCCCACATGCGTCCGCCCAGATCGTTGTCGTAGGCAAAGCCGACGACGATGGCCTGCTTCGCGCCGTACACTGGCGAGATGTTGAAGGCGACGGTGGAATCCTGCCCGGACGGCGTCAGCCAGATCGCGCGATAATCGTCAGCGCCTCCAAGCTGCAGCAGTCGGTTACGCAGGCTGTCCTCGCGAAAACGCCGACTCGAGCGCACGCCGAGCGCGTTACGCAACGTCTGCGCTTCGAGCAACCGCGGGCTGTTGACACGAAACACAGAGACCATCGTCGGCACGGCAATTGTCGCGATGTGACCCTGCTCGGCCGCGCCACGCATCGTCTGCACGCACCCGGCCTTGGCAAACATCGCGCGCGCCTCGCGCATGCCGCTCTGAATCAGCGAGTCGGTGGTGGCCGGCGAGAAGTCGAGTGCGTTGACATCGGTGGTGCGATTGCGGATGACCAGATCCTGCGGCTGAAATCCCGTGGTGTCGTTGAGAAAGAGATAGTCGGTGAGCTGCAACGCGACCTTGAGCGGATCGCCGAGCAGATCGTCCTTCACCGAGCTACTCGGCAGCGTCGAAATGATGAGGCGCTCGGCGCCCATCGCGCGAGCGGCTGCAACGGGGATGTTGTCGGCCACGCCGCCGTCCATCAGCACGTCTTTGCCGATGACGCCCGGCGAGAAGATGAGCGGAATCGCGAACGACGCGCGCACTGCCTGCGCCAGATCGCCTTTGGATAAAACGATGGCCTTCCGCGTGGAGAGACGCGTGGCAATCACCCGCAGTGGAATGGGCAACCGGTCGAAGTCGCCGCGGGCGAGCAGGTTGCCGCGCAACATCAGCGCCGACATCAGCGCATTCACTTCGCTTTCGCGCACGGCCCCCGTCTGCACCGTGAAGCCCGTGCCGTTGTTCTCCCAGACGGCGAACGCGGGCAGGTTGCCGATGATCCCCGGCGCGACCGGACTGTACGACCGGATGACGCTGGCGATCGGGAGCGCGCGGGTGAGCGAGTCGATCTGCTCACCCGTATAGCCGCTGGCGTAGAGCGCACCGGCAATCGCCCCGATCGACGAACCGACGATGAAGTCGGGGCGGATGTGCAGCGAATCGAGCACTTTGAAGAGGCCGATGTGCGCAAAGCCCTTCGCCCCGCCGCCCGCCAACACCAATCCGGTACGACGCGGTGCGCAACTCTGCGCGAGCATCGGAGCGGCAAACCCCATCGTGCCGACAACGCCAATCGCGAATGACCAGGCAACCGGTCGTACAGTGCGCAGCAGACTCATCACTCAATATCCACCAGTCGCGAGGGAACTTCAATTCGGGAAGCGTAAGGTCCGTACCACCTGCTGCGTGGTGTAGATCACGTTGTGCGCGGCGACAGGCCTGGTCATTGACTCCTCTGGCACTTCTGGTCGACTTCGGGATATGCTTGCGGCGGGTGTCCGCTCCGGTCCCCACCTCGAGGCGCCGATGACAGACCGCAGTCGCTACGAACAAGGAAACGCCGACGCCTTGCTGTGGCAGACGGGGTATCGCGTGCTGCTGGCGCTCCTCGCCGGTGCCGTCGCCGTGCTGTTCCGCTCCACCGGAATCCTGTCGC
>JBBQDB010000182.1:0-7435 GCA_038319245.1 Gemmatimonadales bacterium | reverse complement strand
GGGTCGATCACTGAATCCGCGCCCGTACGTGTCGTAGCGCGCGACGCGAAAGCCCGCGCCGGTGAGCGCGATGAAGGTGGAATCCCAGATGTACGCCGGCACCGAAAATCCGTGCACGAGCACGACGCGTGCGCCGTCGGTCGGTCCGCCCACCTCGACGTGCGTCATCCCGTCAGGAAGAGCGATAAACTGGCCAGCGACTCCCTGGCGCGCGGCAGCGTCGAGCACGCGCGTTTCGGGATTGCGCGAGCGGAGGTAGAGCAGAGCGCCGGCACACACCAGCATCACGAGAACGAGGAGTCGGCGCATGTTCATCCACAGTTAAAGGTCAACCGGGATCATACCTGTCGGACAACTGCACGGCCAACGGTGCTACCTCCAACGCTGGCATTGGGGAAGATGACGATCGATGAACTAAGCAGGTTCCGTCAACACGCATCATATTCGCTACGTCGAGTGTCCCGACTTGATGGCCGCTTCTTCACGCCTTACCCGCACCGCTCTCTATGCCGCGTGTCGCACCGATTTTCGCCGCCGTCGCGCTGCTCGCCGGCTGCTCCGCCGCGCATTCGTCTTCCGGCGCACCGACGCCCGCGCCTCGCGACGCGGGCGGCTTCTTTTGGGCAGAGCGTCCCGTCGGGAAGCAGCATACGCTGATGCCTTCCGCACGCACCGTTGTCGTCGGTGGCTACGACGCCGACGCCAAACCGGTCCTGCGTATCGCCTCCGGTGACGAGGTTGAACTTGGTGCGGTCTCCACCTGCGGCGCGCGATTGCTGCAGTCCGGAAAAGACTCTGGTACCGTCGAGCCGACGTACCGTGAGATCACCAACGCCATTCGCGATTCCACGCTGCGTCGCGGGCCCGGTGGGCACATTCTGACCGGCCCGATTTTCGTCGACGGAGCGGAGCCCGGCGATGTGCTCGAAGTTCGCATCAAACGCGTCGAGATGGACATCCCGTACGCCTGCAATTCGTTTGGTCCACGCAGTGGCTTCATGCCGGAAGACTTTCCGGGGCAGTCCAAGCAGCGCATTGTGCCGCTCGATCGAACGCGCATGATCGGCCATTTCTCCGACTCACTCGGCATCGAGATTCCACTCGCGCCGTTCTTCGGCAGCATGGGCGTCGCGCCGCCAACGGGGCGCATCAGCAGTGCGCCGCCCACCACACACGCCGGCAATCTCGATAACAAGGAACTGCACGCCGGCACGATTCTGTACATCCCCGTCAAGGCCAAAGGCGCCCTCTTCGAAGCGGGTGACGGGCACGCAGCGCAAGGCGACGGCGAAGTGGATATCACTGCGCTCGAGACAGCGTTGCGCGGACACTTCCAGTTCATCGTCCGAAAGGACATGAAGCTCACCTGGCCGCGCGGCGAAACGCGCACGCACTACATCGCCATGGGAACCGACAGCAGCCTGACCATCGCGACGAAAGTCGCCGTACGCGAAGCGATCAACCTGCTCGCGGATGTGAAGAAGATGACGCGCGAAGACGCGTACATGCTCGTCAGCACCGCGTGCGACGTCCGCGTGACGCAATTGGTCGACGGCACGATGGGCGTACATGTCATGATCCCCAAGCGTCTGTTTCTGCACTGACGCGACCCACCGTGCCATTCACCTCTAACTACGACCTCTCCATGGCGCATCGCTTCGCGCGTCGTCTCCCGCGTGCCGTTGTCACCGTGCTGACGATCGCCGCCTGCGCTCGAGCGGCCGCTCCGGTACAGTCAGCGACGCCTGCAGCCGCGCCTAGCGCGCAAACAGCCGCGTCACCACAAGCGGCGCCCGCGCCTCGGCCCGTGACGACGGTCGTCGCCAACCCGAACGCGCCAAAGGTCCTCATCATCGCGACCGGCGGTACCATCGCCGGCGTACAGGACGCCCCGGGCACGCTCGGAGCGTACCGCGCCGGCACGCTCAGCGCCGAGCAAATCATTGCGTCAGTTCCCGAACTCTCGCGATACGCGCGTGTCGAGTCCGAACAGTTTTCCAACGTCCCAAGTACAAACGTGACGCCAGAAATGTGGGTGAAGCTGGCCAAGCGAATCAACGTCGTGCTGCAACGCAGCGACCTCGCGGGCGTGGTGGTCACGCATGGCACCGATCGCCTCGAAGAAACGGCATTCTTTCTGTACCTCACAGTGCGTTCGCCGAAACCGGTGGTCGTCGTTGGTGCCCAGCGCCCGGCCACGGGGATCAGTCCCGATGGCCCGATCAATCTGATCGCGGCTGTGCGCACCGCCGCGTCACCCACGGCGGTCGACAAAGGCGTGATGGTGGTGATGGACGACCGGATCCTCTCGGCGCGCGAATCGCGCAAACTCTATCAGCGTACGGGTGGATTCAGCACGGGCGACATGGGCATGCTTGGCGTCGTTGCGTCACAGGGGCCCGAGTTCTTTTTCGCGCCGGTGCGTCGCTTCGGGACGCGCAGCGAATTTGATCTCGCGGGTGTCGACACGTTGCCGCGCGTTGAGTTGACCATGTCGTACCCGGGTGGCACGGGGCAGACGTTCAGCACCAATCCCAAAGGCGTTGTCGTCGCGACGACGGGGATGACGAACGCCGAGGGGCAGACGTACCGCGCGCTACGGCAGACCGGAGTTGTTGTCGTGACGTCGTTCACTTCGGGCGAAAACGTGAATGGAGGAGGCGGTGATGGTCCTCCGGCCTCGGCGCGTGCCAATCGCCCGGCCGTCGGCGACTCTGCGATGCGCGCAGAACCTCCCGTGCCTCCAGCGGTGACCGCCCTCCATCTCACGGCAACGAAGGCGCGCATTCTGCTGATGCTCGCGCTGACCAAAACCAAGGATCCGCGCGAGGTCCAGCGCATGTTCAACGAGTACTGATACCGGCCCTCGGTACGTATATTCCACTGCTTCTTGGTTCACGGAGCACAAGGGCGCGGCCACACCGGTCGCGCCTTCGACGTTCCGGTATCCCATCGTGCCATGTCTGATGCACCGCCGCGCGGCGTCGCGCACCGTGACTTCCTGAACATCGCCGACTTCTCCGCTACGGAGAACGACGCCCTGTTGCAGCTCGCCATGCGTATGCGCAGCGGAGCGTACGACGCGAAGCCGCTCGCCGGAAAGGCGCTCGCGATGATCTTCATGAAGTCCTCGACGCGTACGCGGATGTCGTTCGAGGTTGGCGCAACGCAACTTGGCGGCACCGCACACTTTCTTTCGCCGCGCGATGTCCAGATCGGACGCGGAGAGCCGATCGCCGACACGGCGCGCGTGCTCTCGCGCTATGCACACGGCATCATGATTCGCACCTTCGCCCACGCCGATGCGGTGCAGTTGGCGGAGTATGCGAGTGTGCCCGTCATCAACGGACTTACCGACCTGTCGCATCCGTGTCAGGTGATGGCCGATGTGCTGACGGTCCTGCAGCATCAGGGGGCGTATCGCGGCAAACGCATCGCCTGGATCGGCGACGGCAACAACATGGCCAATTCGTGGATCGAAGCCGCGGCGCACCTGGGCTTTTCTTTACGTCTGGCGTGCCCCGAAGGCTACGATCCCGATCCGCACTTTCTTGCAGCCGCGGCGGACGCGGATGTGAAGCTGTTGCGAGATCCTGCTGAGGCGGCGGACGGTGCTGACGTCGTCACGACCGATGTATGGGCGTCGATGGGGCAGGAGGCGGAACAGTTGCACCGCGAGCATGCATTCGCAGGGTTTCAGGTCGACGCAGCGCTCATGCGACGCGCAGCCTCAAACGCCATCTTCCTGCATTGTCTCCCGGCGCACCGCGGCGAAGAAGTCGCGGCTGATGTCATTGATGGTCCGCAGTCGGCCGTGTGGGACGAAGCCGAAAACCGCCTGCACATCCAAAAGGCCATCATGGCGGTACTGATGGGCAACGAAACCCTGCGGTCCTGATTGCGTTTCCCGTTGTGGTGCCGAAGACGTCACCACCAGTAGCCGACCACTACCTGCTCCCGTCGCTGACCCAATGACCGCACCCGCCGTCGGAAAACTCGCCCCTGATTTTACGCTCGATACGGACGAAGGCACGCCGCTCACGCTCAAGTCGCTGCGTGGTCGCCCGGTCGTTCTGTATTTCTATCCGAAAGACGACACCTCGGGTTGCACCACCGAAGCATGCGAATTTCGTGATCTCTTTCCGCGATTTGACAGCGCGAAAGCCGTGATCCTTGGCGTGAGCCCGGACTCGGTCAAATCGCATGTGAAGTTCAAGACCAAGTTCGAACTGCCGTTCACGCTCCTCGCGGACACCGAGAAGACCGTGGCGCAGGCATACGACGTCTGGAAGGAAAAATCGATGTATGGCAAGAAGTACATGGGCGTTGAGCGCACGACGTTCGTCATCGATGCGCAGGGCAAGGTTGCGCACATCTTCAGCAAAGTGAAGCCGACCGGCCACGGCGAGGAAGTCATGGCCGTGATCGCGGCACTCGAGTAGCACACGCTCACTGGGCGCGTGGACGTCGCAGGATGTACTGCCGCGCTGGCACCATCCTGCCGAATCCGGCATCTTTCAGCGCGGCCGACTGTGTGCCGCGCTGACCCGGATCCCAGGCTATGACTGCAACAACCGAAGGCGCGCTCAAGCGCACCCCGCTCCATGACGTGCACGTCGCACTCGGCGCGAAAATTGTCCCGTTTGCTGGCTTCGAGATGCCGGTCAACTATCCGCAGGGCATCACCGTCGAGCACAAGGCGGTACGCGAGCGCTGCGGCATGTTCGACGTCTCGCACATGGGCGAAGTCATCGTGCGCGGGCCCGATGCCGTGCGTTTCGTCGCCTCGGTGACGAGCAACGATGTCGAAGCACTCGCGGTCGGACAGGTGCACTACAGCACGCTGCTGCGCGAAGACGGTACCATCGTCGACGACTTGCTGGTCTATCGCATGGCTGATCGGTTGATGCTCGTCATCAATGCCAGTAATCGCGACAAGGATCTCGCGCATTTGCACGCGCACATCGCCGCATTCGATTGTGAGATGCTCGATGTATCCGATGCAACCGCGTTGCTTGCCGTCCAAGGCCCCGAGGCACCCGCGATTGTGCAGGCGCTCGCCGACGTCCCGCTCGACGACGTGAAGTACTACTGGTTCCGTGAGGGAACCGTCGCCGGTGTGCCGTGCGTCATCTCACGTACGGGCTACACCGGCGAGCTCGGGTGGGAGTTGTACTGCGCCTCTGAGCATGCCGAGACCCTGTGGGCTGCGATCATGGCGAGCGGCAAGGTGACACCTGCTGGATTGGGATGCCGCGACACGTTGCGTCTCGAAGCGGGGCTATGCCTGTACGGCAATGAGCTCGACGACCAGACCTCACCCATCGAAGCTGGGCTCTCGTGGTTGGTGAAGCTTGGGAAGCGCGAGTCGTTCGTTGGTCGCGACGTGCTCGCCCGCCAGCAGAGCGAAGGCACCGATCGTCGACTCGTTGGCTTCACACTCGACGAGCGAGCGATCCCGCGGCACGGGCACGGCGTGACCTATGGCGGCGTGTCGTTCGGCGAAGTGCGTAGCGGCACGATGAGTCCCACACTCGGTATTCCCATCGGCACGTGCTACTTGCCGAGCGCGGCGGCAGTCGTCGGAACCACGTTTGCGTTGGACATTCGGGGTCGCACCGTGCATGCGCGCGTGGTGAAGCTCCCGTTCTACAAGCGTTCGGGGAAGGCGTGAGCGAACGACCCCGCACGGCGTTGGTCCGTCGTGGGCAGGTCGAAGAAGAGCGGGTCGGCACCGTCGCGATTTTGATGACGGATGTCGAGCCGGCAGTTCGCCTGAATGCCGCGCTTGAAGCGCACGGGATTCGGACCGTCACCATTTCGCCGATGGATGACGTGCGCGGTGATCTGCGACGAGCGCGCCCCGATATTATCGTGCTCACGGGCGCGCTGCTCGACAGCGCGAACGTGTCGCTGGTGCGCCAACAGCTGTGGGAGGGGGTGCCGGTCGTCGGCTTCACCGACGTGAGCGACGCCGGCGTGTACGAGCGCTTGCGTGACGTTGGCTACGTCGAAACGTGGCCCAAACCCATCGCGATCGACGAGGTGGTCGATGGCATTCGGCGTCGGCTCGAGCGCCAGCGGTTGGCATTGCTGACCGGTCTCGTTGGCGAGTCCGAAGCGATTCGTGAAGTGCTTGTCAAGATCGAGCAGATCGCACCCGTGTCGAGTACAGTCCTCATCGAAGGCGAGAGCGGCACGGGCAAGGAACTCGTTGCGCGCGCGATTCATCAACTCAGTCCGCGACGCGGCAAGCCGTTCATCGCGGTGAATGTCGGCGCGCTTCCGGACACGCTGCTCGAGAGTGAGCTGTTCGGTCACGAGAAGGGTGCGTTTACTGGTGCGGCAGAGCGTCGACTGGGTCGCTTCGAGCTCGCCGATACGGGCACGTTGTTTCTGGATGAAATCGGCGAAGTGCCGATGAGCACGCAAGTGAAGTTGTTGCGCGTGCTCGAAGAGCGCGAAGTGACGCGTGTTGGCAGCGGGCAATCGATTGCAATTGATGTGCGCGTCGTTGCGGCGACGAACCGTCCGTTGCGCGAGCACGTTGAGGAGGGCGGTTTTCGCGCAGACTTGTACTATCGCCTCAACGTGTTGCGCATCTACCTGCCGCCGCTCCGTGAACGGCGTGACGATATTCCGCTGCTGGTGCGACGCTTCGTTGCGGAATTCTCACGCACACACGATCGACCGTTCCATGGCTTGTCGGCCGATGCGCTCGCCTTACTCGTCGAGTATCCGTGGCCAGGGAACGTCCGCGAGCTCCGTAACCTGATCGAGAGCATGGTGGTGCTCGCGCACGGTCGCGAGATCGTCGCCGAGGATATCCCGCGAGCAATGCGTGATGCAGGCGGACGGCGGCTGCTGCCGGTGCACGTGGGGCCGATCGTGCGCGAGGGTGAGCGTGCGCAGGGGCGCGAGCTCGAATTCATCGTGCGTTCGCTCGTCGAACTCAAGTTGCAGGTCGAAGAGCTGCGTCGTCGCATGGATACCACCGTGACGCCCGTAACCGACGGGTGGATGGGCGAGGTCCGGGGGCAGCCGGGGAGTGGCCCGTCTCCGTTGGTCGAGATCGCGGCTCCTGGAACGGCGCTGCGCGGGATCGAGCCGCGTGAGCAAACTGCGCCGCCGACGGTGATCACGTTGGGCCCCGGAGTCACGATGGCGGAAATCGAACGGAGCGCCATCGAGTCGGCCCTGCGTGACGCGAACGGGAATCGGCGCAAGGCGGCCGAAGTGCTCGGGATCGGCGAACGGACGTTGTATCGCAAGCTGCGAGAGTACGAGGAGAGTGGCGGTACGATCCTCGACGAAGCGTGAGATGGCGGCCGCTACGTGCATGAAGGACAACACGTTGAACGATTCAGTCTTGCCCTCCAGCAGCCTCGGCCACATATTGCCCCCGTTTGCGGCGTGCGACCTGACGCTGGTTCGA
>JBBQDB010000181.1:0-7438 GCA_038319245.1 Gemmatimonadales bacterium | reverse complement strand
CGCCGCAGACTGGCCCCACCGTGTTTGCGCGGCGACCTTTCGCCATGACCCAATTCGTCGACCCCAGACTGCCGCGCCGCATCGATCGCTGGCGCAGCCCCGCACTCGGCCTCGAAATGCCGATCGTCACCTACGGATGGGGTGGGTATCCCATCCTGCTCTTCCCGACGGCCGCGGCTGACTTTCTCGAGAACGAACGGTTCTGGCTCATCAAGGCCATCGAACCGTTGCTTATCGCCGGTCGCATTCGAGTGTTCTCGATCGACAGCATCAATAAGATCGCTTGGATGGATCGTAGCTTGCCGGTGCAGGAATCGGCGCGTCGACAAGCGTTGTATTCACGGTATGTCGAAGACGAAGTCGTACCGTTCATTCGCCACATCGACGGAAACGGCTATGCACGCGCCATCACGACTGGTGCGAGCTTCGGCTGCTTTCACGCCGCGAACGCATTCTTTCGCCGCCCCGATCTGTTCGGTGGCGTGATTGGCATGAGCGGTTTCTACGATTTGGCGCGCAGCTACTTCAAAGGCTATTCGGACGACAACTGCTACTACAACAATCCGGGCTGGTACGTGCCGAACATGGAAGGCAGCCAACTCGAGACGCTGCGCCATGACAGCCGTATTGCGCTAGTGACGGGCCAAGGCGCGTACGAACATCCTAAGTATACGCGTGCATTCCACGACATCCTCGACGCGAAGGGCGTTCCGCACATTTTCGACTTGTGGGGACAGGATGTGAATCACGATTGGCCGTGGTGGCGGAAGATGCTGCCGCATTACATCGAGCGACTCGGGCTATGAGCAACGTCGAACTGCTGGCCGCGGATTTCGCGGATGACGCGGAGAACGGAGAACTGCTCGCCGCGAATTTCGCAGATGACGCGAATTTGTGCGGAACGAGCGACGGGCGGACGTCGCGACAAAACAGTCAACCCATTTTTCTGAAATCGTATTCGCGTACCTTCGCGCTATTCGCGTCATTCGCGGTAACGCTGTTTGCGATGCCTGTGCATGCGCAGACCAAGCCTGCCGCGCTATCCGCGGCAAAAGGCCAGCCGCTTGCCAATGCAGACTTTGCCACGCGACTCGCACACGTGAAAGTGCTGCTGAAAGGCACGCCGCTTATCGATTCGCACAATGATTTACCGTGGGCGATGCGCGAGTTCGCCAACGCGCCGCTCGATGTCGATGCATACGATCTCAACAAGCCAACGAAAGGCATGACCGATATTGCGCGACTGCGCAAAGGCATGGTCGGTGGGCAGTTCTGGTCAGTGTATGTACCGGGAGAAGTGAAGGACTCGGGGTACGCACGCATTCAACTCGAACAGATCGACATCGCGCGCCGTGTGATTGCGAGATACCCGAAGGACTTGCAGTGGTCGCTTACTGCCGCCGATGTGCGCGCGGCGCAAAAGGCCGGCAAAATCGGATCGTTGCTGGGTATGGAAGGCGGTCACGCGATCGAGAACTCGTTGGGCGCATTGCGCGCGTACTACGCACTCGGCGCGCGCTACATGACGCTTACGCACAATGTCACACTCGATTGGGCCGATGCCGCACTCGATGTACCAAAGCACGGTGGCCTCACGCCGTTTGGCAAAGAAGTCGTGCGTGAGATGAACCGACTGGGCATGCTCGTCGATCTGTCGCACGTGTCGCCCGCAGTCATGAGCAATGCGTTAGATGTGACCGAGGCACCGGTCATCTTTTCGCACTCGGCGTCACGCGCGATGACCGATGTGGCGCGCAACGTGCCCGATTCGATTCTGGCGCGCCTCCCAAAGAACGGCGGCGTGATCATGATGACGTTCGTGCCGACCTTCACCAATCAGGCGGCGGCCAACTACGATAAGCGTGTGACGGCCATTCGCGACTCGATTGCGAAGGCGTATCCGAATGACAACGATGCGCAGTTCAAGGCCGTCGCCGCGTGGCGCGAAAAGAACGTCATGCCGCGCGCAATGATGGCCGACGTTGCTGATCACATGGATCACATCAAGCAAGTCGCCGGCGCAGAACATATCGGCATGGGCGGCGACTATGACGGCATCACCGATACGGTGCTCGGCCTCGAAGATGTGTCGAAGTATCCTGATTTATTAGCTGAGCTGGTGAAGCGCGGTTGGACCGACAACGAACTGCGCGGGCTCGCAGGTGAAAATATTCTACGCGCGTTAGCCCGCGCCGAAGTCGTTGCGGCGCGACTGCAGAAGGAACGTCCGGCGTCCACCAAAACCATTCAGCAACTCGATCGCAAGCGCGTACAGTAAACGGCACTCCACGTCACGTCGTCTTCACCATCCGGAGCCACTCGCATGACGCTCGATCGACGCACCTTTCTCAAGTCGTCTGCGCTACTCGGCGGCGCACTCTCGCTCGGCGCATTGCCCACGCTCGCGCGGGCGATGACCGCTGATGGTGTTGATGCTCGTGCCGAACTGCGCGGCAGCGATCGTACGGTTACGCCACTGCGCATCCTGATACTTGGCGGCACCGGCTTCATTGGGCCGTATCAGGTGAAGTACGCACTCGATCGCGGGCACAAAGTCACGCTATTCAATCGCGGTAAGACCAACGCCGACCTCTTTCCCGACGTGCCGCGTCTCATCGGCGATCGCAATCTGCCCGATGGACACAAGGCGCTGGAATCGGGCGAATGGGATGTCGTCATCGACAATCCAACCGCGAATCCCAAGTGGGTACGCGACGCAGGGAAAGCGCTTAAAGGACGTACGAAGCACTACATCTTCGTCTCGACGATTTCTGTATTCAGCGACAACTCCAAGACGGTCGATGAGAATGGTCCCCTCAACGTGCCGTCGGATATCGACGCGCCGTTCGACGCGGCGAAGTATGGCAGCAACAAAGTGCGCAGCGAGCAGGAAGCGAAGACACAATTCGGCAGCAATCTCACCATCGTGCGCCCCGGGCTCATCGTTGGTCCCGGCGACCTGTCTGATCGCTTCTCGTATTGGCCCGTGCGCATCGACAAGGGCGGCGAGATTCTCTCTCCCGGTACGCCAGACGATCCGGCGCAATATGTGGACGCGCTCGATCTCAGTCAGTGGATTGTGCGTCTCGCCGAGCAGAGGGTGTTCGGGACATTCAACGCGACGGGGCCAAAAACGCCGACCACGATTTCGGAGATGCTCTACGGTATCAAGGCCGTAACCACGAGTGATGCGCGCTTCACGTGGGTACCCGCTGACTTTCTTGCCGAGAAGCAGGTGCGCGGTTGGACGGAGATGCCGGTGTGGGTGCCACCAATGGGTGCGACCGCGGGCTTCATGCGCGTGAACTGCACCAAGGCGTGGAACGCCGGGCTTACGTTCCGTCCATTGGCCGACACCGCGAAGGATACGTTGACGTGGTATCACAGTCGTCCCGCCGCCGAGCAAGAAAAAGCACGCGCCGGTATTGCGCCGGAAAAAGAACAGGCCGTACTCGCCGCATGGCACGCGAAGCAATTGGCGGCCAAGTGAGCATCGAGACCATGACACGAAACGCGACAGGCATGCAACAGACGCAGATCAAGCCGTTACGTATTCTCATTCTTGGTGGCACCGGCTTCATTGGGCCGCATCAAGTCGAATATGCGCTGTCGCGTGGGCACACGGTCACGCTCTTCAATCGCGGACAGACCAACCCCGGCCTGTTTCCCAACGTCGAGAAGCTTATCGGTGACCGTAATGCAGCCGATGGTTATGCATCACTCAAAGGGCGGACGTGGGACGTTGTCATCGACAACCCCACGCAAATTCCGCGGTGGGTGAAAGAGGCCGGTGTCGCGCTTAAAGACAGCACGCAGCGGTATGTTTTCGTCAGTACGTTGTCGACGTACAAAAACCGCGGACCGATCGGCCTTACGGAACTCTCTGGCACGATGAGCGAGCCCGCGTCGATCGACGCCGTGCCGGCGGGCTTCGCGCCGCCCGATCCGTCGCGCCCGACGTCCACGTATGGCTCACTCAAGGTGCGCTGCGAGATGGAAGCGCGCGCGATCTTCGGTGACAAGGCACTGATCGTGCGGCCCGGACTCATTGTCGGCCCCGGAGATCTGACCGATCGCTTTTCATACTGGCCGGTGCGTATCGAGCAGGGTGGTGAAGTGCTCGCACCAGGTACGCCCGATGACTCGGTCGCATTTATCGATGCGCGCGATCTGACCGAGTGGATGATTCGCTTGTGTGAAGGGCAAGCGAACGGCACATACAACGCCGTGGGTCCGCGCTACGGACTGACCGTGGCGCAGATGCTGTACGGCATCAAGGCCGTCACCTCCAGCACGGCTACGTTTACGTGGGTCGATGCGGACTTTCTGCTCGAACGCAAACTGCGGCCGTATTCCGAACTGCCGGTGTGGATGCCGCCGCGCGGCGACAGCGCTGGATGGGCGCGGATGGATTGCAGCAAGGCGTGGAATGCGGGATTGACCTTCCGTCCGCTCGCCGACACGGCCCGTGAAACACTCGTCTACTACCACTCGCAAACGCCCGAACGGCAAGCGACGCTCAAAGCCGGACTGCCGCCGGAGAAAGAGCACGAAGCGCTGGCTGCCTGGCACGCCAAGATCGGCAAGTGACAGCATCTGCACACGCCCCGCGCTCGCCAGAATCGGCAAGCACGGGGCAAACCGTGAGCGGCTTTACACGCACGCTTGGTCGCCTCGTTACGATCGAGCCAGAAGAGATGCGTGCGACGTTGCTCGCGTTCCTCTACTTCTTCTTCTTGCTGGCCGGCTACTTCGTGTTGCGCTCCATTCGCGACGCGTTGGGCGTACAAGCCGGTGTGTCAAACCTGCCCTGGCTGTTCAGTGGCACGCTCATCTCCACGCTGGCGCTGCAGCCGATCTTCGCACGACTGGTCGCGAAGCTGCCCGTGCGCACCTTCATCCCGATCGTCTATCGGTTCTTTGCCGCGTGCCTGATTGCGTTCGCTGCGGCGCTGACGTGGTTGCCGAGTGCTGACGAAAAGATCATTACCTCGATCTTTTTTGTGTGGACGAGCGTCTTCAATCTGTTTGTCGTGTCGGTGTTCTGGAGCTTCATGTCCGACACCTTTCGCAGTGAACAGAGTAAGCGACTGTACGGCTTCATCAGCGTTGGCGGGACTGTCGGTGCGATGGCCGGGTCGGCAATCACGGCGCTGTTGGCCAAGCATGTCGGCACCGCGATCCTCATGCTCATCTCGATGGGCATGCTCGAAATCGCCGTGCAATGCACGCGTCGTTTTCCGCCCAGCTTTCGCGCCGACACACGAGAGCGCGAAGACGCGGATCGTCCGATCGGCGGTACCAGTATCTCTTGGATCACGCACGTGCTCAAGTCGCCGTATCTACTTGGCATTTGCGCGTTCATGGTGATGTTCACCATCGGGACGACCGTGCTCTACTTCCAGCAGGCAGAAATCGTGAAGGCGCGCTTCGCCGATCGCGGTGCGCGCACCTCGTTCCTCGCGCAGATCGATTTCACGGTACAGACGCTGACCGTGCTCGCGCAGCTGTTCCTCACCGGACGCATCATCAAGTGGCTCGGCGTCGCCATCACGCTGGCGATTCTGCCTGCCATGAGTGTGATCGGCTTTACGGCGCTTGGCATCATGCCCACGGTCGCGCTGTTCGTCACCTTCAACGTGCTGCGACGTGCGGGGAACTACGCCTTCTCGAGCCCGGGGCGTGAAGTGCTGTTCACGGTAGTGTCTCCCGAAGACAAGTACAAAGCGAAGAACTTCATCGACACCTTCATGTATCGCACGGGCGACCAGATCGGTGCGTGGAGCTACGCCGGTATGGCGTCGATCGGACTCGGTCTACACACGATTTCACTCATCGCGGCACCGATGTCGGCCGTGTGGCTTGCCGTGTCGCTGTGGCTCGGACGCAGGCAAGCGTCGATGCAGGCACTGCAAGCGCGCGATGAACTGGCACCACCGACGCCGTCTAACGCTCCGTCTCAATCGCCGCCGCTGCTCACGCGGATGAATCCCTCGTAACTCCATCGACCGCCGGCGCGTACCCACCGTTCGCAGAACGCATACTTCTGCTTTTGTGCGCCAGCTTCGGAATACGCCGCGAAATTCGTCGTGTACCAGACGAAAACTTCGCGTCCGACCTCGCCACGCTCAATGCGCGTGACGGCCAACCACACCGAGTTGGCCGGCGGCGGACAGTCGGGCCCTTCGCACGTCGGGGTTTCGAGCGCGCGCGCATCGGTCCAACCGCTGACTGCCGAAAATGCGGACGGTGCGAGATCGACGCTGTGGCCAACGAAGCGGCGCACCGCGTCGATCGTTTCGGCGCGCCCGACGAACCGGCGCGCGTAGCTGTTCATGGAGATCGCGCCTGGCTTATCCTCGGCGACGATACGTGACAACACCTGTCCGATCAGCACGCTCGGCTCTGGCAAAGACCATGCACCAGCCTGAGATGCCGCGCTGCTCACTGGCGCCGATCGTGCCTGCCCGAGTGCGGTCTGCGATGCCACACCGCACAGTGTCACCAGCAGTACCCATCGAAGGGTACGGCGGCAGATCGACGGCGTAGACGCTGGGCGCGTGCGTGGAAAATCGAAGGTCATCATCTGTCTCGAATAGTATCCCTACGAACGCATCGCGCAGCCGTGATGCTGCACACATCTCGTCCCAAACACCCGATGAATAGCGTCATTCTGAAGACCGCTGCGTTACTGGCTGCATCAAACATCTTCATGACCTTCGCGTGGTATGCGCATCTGCGCAACATGAGTGACAAGCCCTGGTATTTCGCGGCGCTGGCCAGCTGGGCCATCGCGCTGTTCGAGTATCTCATCCAGGTGCCGGCCAACCGAGTGGGTTATACCGCATACTCGTTGCCACAGCTCAAGATCCTGCAGGAGGCGATCGCGCTTGCCGTCTTCGTCCCGTTCGCCGTGTTTTACATGAAGCAGCCGATCAAGCTCGATTACCTCTGGGCCTCGCTCTGCGTGGTTGGCGCGCTGTATTTCATGTTCCGCGCGCAATCATAAAGCGGCCTTACTTGACAGTGTTAGGTGACAGAACAATATTATGTCCGTGACCCCAGCAACTCTTTCGTCCGCCTCACTGGTGCGCCGCGAGCGCCTCAAGGCAGAAACGCGCCAGGCCATCCTAGACGCGGCGCGTGATCTGTTCGTCTCCGATGGCATCGAGGCGACGACCATGCGGGCGATCGCGTCCAAGATCGGCTACACCGCCACGGCGATCTATCATCACTTCCGGGACAAGGATGCGTTGATTGAAGAGTTGTGCCTGGCCGACTTCACCGCGCTTGGCCAGGCGATGTACCGCATTGGCACCATCGCGGATCCGCTGGAGCGGTTAGCGAAACTCGGGGTCGCGTACGCCGAGTTTGCACTGGCAAATCCGAGCCAGTATCGGTTCATGTTCATGACACAAAAGCAACACCCGATACTGGA
>JBBQDB010000180.1:0-7460 GCA_038319245.1 Gemmatimonadales bacterium | reverse complement strand
AATAGCTGGGGCGGGACTCGAACCCGCGACCCCGGCATTATGAGTGCCGTGCTCTAACCAGCTGAGCTACCCAGCCGCACATCCCCTACAAAAACCTCCACCACGCAAACGGCCGGCCCTGGTAAGGACCGGCCGATGCGTACCCAAAACTTCATCCCATACATGGCGGGGGCGGGATTTGAACCCGCGACCTTCGGGTTATGAGCCCGACGAGCTACCAGGCTGCTCCACCCCGCGGCAGTTCGATGAAACTAGCGGGGCGACCTCCGGAGTCAACCCCGCGCGTCGCCCTTCCCCGCACTCTTGGCGCCGCGTGACGGTGCCGCCGTCGAGTTAGCCGCGCGCGATGCACGCACGCTGTCGTTCGCCACCGCGGTATCGACATCCACACGGGCCCGCCCGCCGATACGATATAGCAACTCCTTGTCGCCGCGGATCATGCCGAACTGCTCGCGCGCCAACCGCTCCAACCGCGCCGGATCGGTCGTCACCGCATGATACTCAGCCTTGAGCGAATCGAGTTCGACGCGCCTGCGATTAACCTCCGCCTGCAGCCTATCACGACGCTCGCGTCGATCAATGACATCGAGCGTGCTGTACTCGCCCTTCTGCGCCGCAAAAAACAAAACGGCGCCGATGCCACCAACCCACGCGAGGCGACGGAGCAGTCGCCGAAACGGCGTCTCCGCATTCTTGGTCGACGGTGGCATGGCGTTCGCTCCGTGCTGCTGTCGTTCGGCTTACAAACCGAACAGCGAGCCGCCCGGATACTCGGCGAAGTCTTCCAGTTGCTCCTCGATACGCAACAACTGGTTGTACTTCGCCACGCGATCCGACCGCGACGGCGCACCGGTCTTGATCTGCCCCGCCTGCGTGGCCACGGCGAGATCCGCGATAAACGTGTCCTCGGTCTCCCCAGAACGATGCGAGATGATCGCGTTGTAGCCCGCGGCGCGCGCGAGCTCCATCGCTTCAAGCGTCTCGGTGAGCGTGCCGATCTGATTCACCTTGACGAGAATCGCGTTCGCGACTTCGGCCTCGATACCCTTGGCGAGAATCGCGCTGTTGGTGCAGAAGAGATCGTCGCCAACGAGCTGACAGCGATCACCGATCGCCTCGGTGAGCAGCTTCCAGCCATCCCAATCGTTTTCGGCCATGCCGTCTTCGATGGACACGATCGGATACTCCTCGAGCCAGCCCGCATACATCTCGACCATTTCCTGCGCGCTGCGCGACTTTGCCCCGCTCTTCTTGAACTGGTAGCTGCCGTCCCGATAGAGCTCGCTCGCGGCAACGTCCATCGCCAACGCAATGTCACGGCCTGGACGCAGTCCGGCCGACTCGATCGCTTCGATGATGATCTTGAGCGCGTCTTCATCGTTGCCGAGGTTGGGCGCGAAACCGCCTTCGTCACCGACACCGGTCGACAGCTTCCGCGCGACGAGCACCTTCTTGAGCTGATGAAATACCTGCGTACCCATACGCAGCCCATCGCTGAACGACTCCGCGCCCACGGGCACGATCATGAATTCCTGGAAGTCGACGGTGTTCGTCGCATGCGCGCCGCCGTTGATGATGTTCATCATCGGCACCGGCAACGTGCGCGCCATCGGGCCACCGAGGTAGCGATACAGCGGCAAACCGACTTCGATTGACGCGGCACGGGCGACCGCCATCGACACGCCGAGAATCGCGTTGGCACCAAGCCGCCCCTTGTTCTCCGTGCCGTCGAGTTCGATCATCGTGCGATCGATGGCCATCTGATCGGTCGCGTCCATGTCGCTCAACGCTTCGGCGATTTCGCCATTGACGTTGGCCACCGCCGACAGCACGCCCTTGCCGCCGTAACGCGCCGGATCGCCGTCCCGCAGTTCAACCGCTTCGCGCTCGCCAGTCGACGCGCCACTCGGCACAGCGGCGCGTCCTGCCGCGCCCGTCTCGAGCACAACGTCTACTTCGATCGTCGGATTGCCGCGGCTGTCGAGAATCTCGCGCGCGCTAACGGAAATGATGGGAGCCATGAGGATGTATTAGACGGGAGGAAGTATCAGGCAGTCAATTCGGTCGCCGATGCGGCGCCGACCGGAACTTCAACACGCGCCCGCAACGGCTCAACGCCGTACTGCGTGCGCAGGACGTCGGCCATCCGCACAAACACACGATCGGCCAATGACTCGCGGTCGGCGTACGAGAGACCAGCGGTCGGCACGGGCTCGAGGACGTGCACATGCACTTCACCCGGCGTCGCGCGAAAGGACCCGCGTGGATTCACTTCGATGGTCCCGTGAATGACGATGGGCACGACGGGTGCGCCCGAGCCAATCGCCAACACGAACGGACCTTTCTTAAACTGACGCAAGGCATACGTGTCGCCGCGTGTGCCTTCGGGATAGACGAGCACCTTCTGTCCGTCGCGAATCTTCCCGGCAGCATCCTCATAGGCACCAAACGCCGCTTTACGATTCTCACGATCGATGTAGATCACACCGGCCGCCTTCGCCGCCGCGCCAAAGAACGGCACCCGTTCGAGTTCCCGCTTGGCGACGAAGCCATAATGCGGCAACGCGCACACCATCGTCGGAATGTCGAACCAGCTGACGTGATTGGCGATGTACACGCGCGGCGAGTCGTCAGAGAGCGACTGATCCTTGTGGATGACGAGCTTGACGCCAGCCGCGGCGAGAATGCACTTCGCCCAATAGTACTTGCTCTTCTCGTACACGCCACCGGGCACGACCGGAATGCCACACAGTTGCGCGACGAGCACCGCTGAACCGAAGATCAGGGTGCCGACCAACAGGGCGATGTACGTGAGGGCTGTTCGCATTACGTCGTAAAGTGGTCGTGGCCGTGGACGAATTCAACGCGTCCAGACTCTTCAGCGTCGCCGACCACCTCGACCGCACCGCCGTCGCACGGTTCCACCACTTCGCCGATGTCGGTGAGCGCCACGTGGGACATCGACGGCCAGCGGGCGAGTAACGCCCGAGCGACCTCGGCCGATGCGGTCATGAGCAACTCATATTCCTCACCACTTTCGAGCGCCGCTCGTGGCGAGACGTGCTCGCCGAGTGGGAGACGGGCCGCGTCGATGCGCAGGCGCTTGCCACTCGCCGCAGCAAGGTGACGGGCATCCGCGACGAGCCCGTCGGACAGATCGAGCATCGCATGCACACCGGCGTCGGCCAAAAGCTGCCCCTCGACGAGCCGTGGCACTGGTGTCGCGAATCGGGACCGCGCCCAGGTCGCCGGAGTGCTACCGGCGTACAGCGCCGCGAGCGCCTGTCCCGGTCCGCCCAGCACACCGGTGACGAGCAGGCGATCGCCGAGCTGAGCGCCACGGCGGGAAATTGGGCGGACACACGAGCCAATCACCGTCGTGGTGATACCGAACGCGTCGCCGCGGCTGAGGTTTCCGCCGATGATCCGGGCACCGGTCGGTCGCAGGACGGCGGCGATTCCGTCAGCGACCTCGGCGAGATGCGCACGCCAGCGGTCGGGAACGACCATTGCCACCAGCACGGCCTCGGCGCGGGCGCCCATCGCCGCGAGATCGCTCAGTGCGGCGGCAACCGCTCGTGCGCCAACTTCCGTCGGCGTCAGCCATCCGTTGAGAAAATGCGCCCCCTCGATGCAGGCATCGGTGCTGACTACCGTCTGTCGCAATGCGCCATCGGTCGCGAACGTCGGAAGCACGGCAGCATCGTCGCCAATATCCACCGCCAAATCGCCCCAGCGGGCCATCAGCGCGCGAATCGTGTCAAACTCAGGGCCAGGCCCCATCGCTTGATGCGGACGGCTTACGCTGGTCGCTGCGGCGTGATCGGGGCGGAGACTCACGGCAACCCACCATCGGCAGCGCGCCGAAAACGGACAATGCCGAACGGCGTGCCCACCCAGAGCCAATCGCGACTTGCGACGACATCGGTCACCGCGCCCGGGATGTCGCGGGGTACACGCAGCAGACTACGAGGCCCGCCTCGCCGCGACGCCACCAGTAGTCCCTCGGTGCCTGCGAGAAAGATCGTCCGATCGTCCATCGCCAATCGCGTCACCTGCCCGACCTGCCGTCCGTCGAGATCGGGGACCCGGACCGGCTCAGACGCGCGACGCGGCGTGAGTTGCAGCACGCCGTCGTCGGTCGCCGCGAGCAGAATCGAATCGCTCCACGCCATCGCGCGGATCGGACGTCGCAAGGCGGGCTCCGCGCCATTGGGCCGCGTCAGAGCGCCCGATGCGACGTTGAGTCCCGCTCCGTTGCCGCCAGCGAGCGCGACGAGCCCGGCCCCGGTGCCGATCCAGAGCGTATCACCGATGGACTGCAGCGCGAACACTGCGGTGTTCTCGAGTAGCCGCTGGCCGATGCCGCGGGTGCGCGGATTGCGCGCGTCGGTGCTATCGCTCACCCACACGAGGCCGCGCTCAGTGCCTGCCCAGGTCCCCTCAGCCGTCGCCGCCAGTGACAGCACACGATCGTCAGGCATGCCAGCAAGTGTCGTCCAAGCCGCAATCGATTCGCTCCCGTCGAGCCGCACGCGCACCAAGCCGCGATCCGTCGCGATCCAGGCGCGATTGCCCCGCACCGTCATTGCATCGGCGCGCGTCCCCAGCAACGGCACGGCAATCGTGCCATCAATCCAGCGCCACCGCTGCAGATCATTGCTGGCGAAGCTGAGCCCCGCGCGACCTTCTGCATTGCCTGTCCGAAACCCGGACGACGCGGCAAGCCCAAGTCCTGCAGCCCAAACGCCATCGGCCGCGAGCGCCAGCGCACCAATGCCACCGTCCATCGGACCAAAGCGCAGTGGCGTCGCTTGTTGAAACGCCGGATCGACCTTGTAGAGGCCATCGCCCGCCGTACCTAACCATACTTCGTTGGCGCGATCGTCCGAAACGCTGCCACTGATGATGGGGTAGCTGCGCAACGCGCGGTCGGCGCGTTGATTGCGCGCGAGCAACGACTGCGACGTGCGTAACAACGGAAACTGTGCGTACAGATCGCTCAGCGCGCGAGGCGCAATCATGCTGGCAGCAGCAGGCGGTCGCGCGAGGGGTGTCACGAGCCCAGTACGCGATACACGCGACCAGGTGCCGGTCCCGCGGACGTACACGTCGCCGAACGGACTCCGGTCGAACGCGATGTAATCGGGCACCCCGGAGATGATTGAGCGCTGTACCTGGTCCACCTGCGGACGATAGACGACGATCGCGCCGGGGGACCCGTACCACACCGCATCTTCGATCGGATCACCAGCAATCGCGGTGATCTGTGTATCGGTGAAGCCGCTCTCGCGCGTAAGTGGCGGCTGCCACGCGTTGACGAGACGGTCGTACACGGCGATGCCGTTGGGCGTCACGGAATATACGAAGCGACGAGACACGGCTACGCCCTGCACCGTTGCGTAGCTGCCGATGAACTGACGATCGTCTCGGCGCCCAAATCCAGCGGGCACGGCACCGGACGCACCACTGCTCGCGCCAGCTGGCAAACAGGCCGACGCAAACAGCACGCCGGTCAGTGCGCAGATGTTGGTACGCGCAATTCGTCGAGTCCTTGTGATCACGCCATGCGTCCGTTTGCTGGCAGCTCATACAGCACGCCGGGGGACAGCGTAGGAAACTGGCGCAGCTGCTGCCACGCATGCGGCAGCGCATCGAGTACGTCTTCGAGCGTGACGCCCCGGATCTCTCCATCGGCGAGCGTCGTGGCGCGTTCTGCGGCGAGACCATGCGCGGTTGCGCCAAGTATCGCGGCGCTCGGGCCATCGAGACCTTGCGCCAATAACGCGCCGATGATGCCACTGAGCACATCGCCACTGCCGCCCGTCGCAAGTGCGGCAGTGCCGCGCGCCATCACGACCAGCGGGCCACCGTCCGCGGGTGCGATCAGGGTCGGAGTGCCCTTGAGGAGCACGGTCACTGCCGCGCGCGATGCAAACTCGCGCAGCACCTCTGCCCTTTGCTGCCAGTCGGTTGGCACAGCAACGCCCAGCATGCGCGCGAATTCGCCAGGGTGTGGCGTGCACACAATCACGCGACCGTTTGCACTGAGCACACGAAGCGATGCGGCAACATCGCCGTGATGATCAGCCGCAGATGGAGAGACGGATTTCGGTTTCGCGTTCGCGTGGCTGGAGAGCAGCGTGAGCGCGTCGGCATCGAGCAACAGCGGCACGTGCGCGTTCTGCTGTAACGCGAGGGCGAGTAGTGCGCGAGACCGTTGATCACGTCCAAGACCAGGACCGATCGCCAGCGCGGAGCCCCACGGCGAATCGCTCGCGTCGGCATGAACCGTATCGGAGCGCACGTCGTGGGTGACATCCGCGGCCGGCGCGAAGCTGTCGGGCCAGTCGTGCGCGATGGCCTGTGGTACGGTGGCCTGCAACACGGGCACGCTCGCGATGTCGATCCAATTATGCACGAGCCCCGCACCGGTCCGCAGTGCGGCGCGCGACGCCAGCACCACGGCTCCAGCCATACCTACAGCGCCACCCACCAGCGCGAGCTGTCCGCGCCGCGACTTGTAGGCGTCCCACGCAATCGATGGAAGCATCCGCGCCAGCATCGCATCATCGGGCATGATCCACGCGTCGTCTGGTGCCGCCGCGTGGTGCTCGAGCCCGATGTCCGCGAGCACAACGCGTCCCGCGTATGCCCGCGCGATCAGGAGCCCTCGTTTGATCGTACCGAAAGTGACGGTGACATCGGCGGCCACCGCACCGTCGCTGATTTCGCCGGTGGACGCATTGAGGCCGCTTGGTACATCGAGCGCAACAATCGTCGCCCCACGCGCCCGCGCATCGCTGAGAGTTTCGCAAGCCGCCGTGATGTCGCCGCGCAGTGCGCCAGCATGGCCAGTGCCCAGCAGCCCGTCGACCACGGCTCGCTCGCGTCCGGTGGGCGCGCCATCCACGAGGAACGGAGCGGCGAGCCGCGCAGCGCGCTGCGCATCGGCAGTGCGCGGCGCACCGGCAGCGTGCAACCGCACACGAATACCCGCACGTGCCAGTTGCGCCGCGACGATGTACGTATCGCCACCGTTGTTGCCCACGCCCGCGAAGAGTGCGACGCCGTGTTGCACGCGCTCATCCATGTCACGCAAAATGACTTCCGCGGCGTGCGTCCCCGCGCGGAGCATGAGTGCGAACGAGGGTATTCCAGCGGCAATCGCCGCATGGTCACGCGCGCCGGATTGGACGGCGGTCGTCACGCGTACGCGCGATGGAATCGTTGATGTGCGCTGCTGCTGCGTCGCGAATGGCGTGGCAACTGGACCTTCGGCGGCGCGCGCGTTGACGGCGCGCCGATCGGGCGTCACCTCAGACGTGTGCCGTGCTCCAGGGGTACTCGCGCTCGAAGACATCGGCGAAATCAAACACGCCGAGGAAGTCGTCGCGCGAATCCTGCGGCTGGCTGACCAACAATCCCATGTCCACCAAGGTGAACACGATGTCACCAAT
>JBBQDB010000179.1:0-7622 GCA_038319245.1 Gemmatimonadales bacterium | reverse complement strand
TCGCCTGCAGCCGGCGATCGATCGCATCCAGGAACGCTTCGGTCGACAGCCACGGCGAATCTTTGCTGATGAGCAGCGACAGATCCTTTGTCATCTCACCCGACTCAACCGCTTCGATACAAACGGCTTCGAGCGCATTCGCGAAATCGACGAGCGCCGGCGTGCCATCGAGTTTACCGCGATGTGCCAAGCCACGCGTCCACGCAAAGATCGACGCGATCGGATTCGTGCTCGTCTTGTTGCCCTTCTGATGCTCGCGGTAGTGACGCGTCACTGTACCGTGCGCGGCTTCCGCTTCCATCGTCTTGCCATCAGGCGTGAGCAGCACGCTGGTCATCAGGCCGAGTGAACCAAAGCCCTGCGCGACGATGTCGGACTGCACGTCGCCATCGTAGTTCTTGCACGCCCACACGTAACCGCCTTCCCACTTGAGTGCCGCCGCGACCATGTCGTCGATGAGGCGATGTTCGTACGTGATGCCCTTCGCGTCGAAGGCGGCTTTGAACTCTTCGGTGAAGACCTTTTCGAAGATGTCCTTGAACTGACCGTCGTATGCCTTGAGAATCGTGTTCTTCGTGCTGAGATAGACGGGATAGCTGCGCTGCAGGCCATACGTGAGGCTGGCGCGCGCAAAGTCGCGTATGGAATCGTTGTAGTTGTACATCCCCATCGCAACGCCACCGTCATCACCATACTTGGCGACTTCGAACTGCATCGGCGCGCTGCCATCGGCCGGCGTGTACGTCATGGTAAGCGTACCCGCACCCGGCACCTTGAAGTCCGTCGCCTTGTATTGGTCGGCGTGCGCGTGACGACCGATTACGATCGGCTTGGTCCATCCCGGCACAAGACGCGGGATGTTGGACATGATGATCGGCTCGCGGAAAATCACGCCACCGAGAATGTTGCGAATGGTGCCGTTGGGGCTCTTCCACATCTTCTTAAGCCCGAACTCTTTCACTCGCGCTTCGTCGGGTGTGATCGTCGCACACTTGACCGCGACGCCGTACTTCTTCGTCGCTTCGGCGGAATCGATCGTGACCTGGTCGTTCGTCGCGTCGCGATGCTCGATGCCCAAGTCGTAGTAGTCGAGCTGAATATCGAGATAGGGCAGGATCAACTTGTCCTTGATGAACTGCCAGATGATGCGCGTCATCTCGTCGCCGTCCATCTCGACGACGGGGTTCACTACCTTGATTTTGGCCATGGTTTGGTGGGGGCGTGATCGCTCAACGGATCGGTGTTCGAACTCGTGAGTGATTTTACACGCGGATCGCGAGCGCCGTAACGCAAAAACGGGGACCGTGTAAGGGTCCCCGTCTTTCACGGCAGTGGCTAACCGGCTCACTCAGCACACGATTCAGACGGTGTCCTGTTTGCGACGGCGGCGAGCGACGAGACCAACGGCGACGAGTCCGGCGCCCATCAGTGCCCACGTGGACGGCTCTGGGACGACGGTCGCGGCGGCGAGATAGAACTGGTCGCCGTTGGTGCTGGAGTACCGCACGTAGAAGTCCTTGGTGTTCTGATTCACTGCGAACACGCCATCACTCGGAAAGCTCGCAGTCGTCCAGGCCGTGCCGTTGGTGCTGTACTGGAACTTCGTATTTTGCGCCCAGTTCACATCGTGTCCATCGGAGCGAAGCTGGATCGTGCCGAGTCCGATGACGTTGGAGAAGCTGAGCTTGAGCATTTCGCCAACCGTGACGTTGTCATCGCTCGAATTGGTCGGGATGCCGTTTGTAATCTCGTGATAGACGCCGAGCCCGGCGCCGATGCGCGCGGCGGCGTTGTACCCATTCTCATGGTCCTGCACGACCATGGCGTTCTGGTAACCTCGTCCGCCGTCGTAGAAGCCGAAGGCGCTGACGGAGATGCCATTCTTTGCGAAATTGAGCGGACCGCCGACGGTTCCGCACAAATCCCCGCCGGTGCAGTTCGTGCCGTTCGTGGCTGCGAAGCCCGACCAGCTGGTTCCGCCATTGTAAATCAGGTTAGCGAAATCGAACGTTGTCTGGGCCGAAGCGGCGGCGCTCGAGACAGTCAGCCCAACGGCGAGCGCGATTACAGAAATTCGTGAGCGAGTCATGTCATTGAACCGGTGAGGCAGTTGAGTGCCGACCGAAGGTGACGGTCGCGGACCAAGCTGATCACTGGTAAGACTTTGCAAGCACAGTACCGCAACTGAACGGCAGCGTAAGCCTTACTTATCTCTAATCATTGCAACGACTTAGGCTAGTTCTTTAACACGCACCATCAAGTCGGCTCCTGTTGCGGCGCCACAGCAGCGTCAGGCTGGTCTGATGACGGAGCGCCACAGCAGAGGTCGGCGTCCCCGTCGACCGTCAGGCCGGATGTCTCTCGCGTCCAGCAAAGCGACGCGTGAGCGCCGCACCGATCAACTGGACGCTCGCGCCCCAGCCGCCGTTGACAATCAGACTCGCGACCAGCGCCTGCACCTTGGGCGTCGTGCCGAGGTCCGTGCTGCTGATGGATCCGACATGGAGCACGACGAGCACGGCTCCGGCGAGCGTCGGCAGCAGCGCGGCAATCAGGATCGCGACCACGACGGCTCGACCTTCAGTGCGTTGTGCTGCCGAAACGCGAAAGATGACAATGCCCCAGAGTCCGCCCCAAAAAGCGGCAGACAACATGTACGGAATGCCAAATGGACGCGTGGGCGCGAGTCGATACGCAGGCCACGGCGCGAAGCCAACGCGGTGCAGGATCCAGAGCAGCGCTTGATGCACGGTCAATACGCCGATCGCGCCAGCGACAAAGCCAACGATGGTGCGCTTTCGATCCGCATTCCGTTGTAACTGCGGGCGCATCAGGCGCGGTGGAGCATGCGACATACTACAACTGCCCCGTCGATCCCCAGTCGGCCAACAGGCGCTGGTATGCGGGATCGGCGTAACGCGTGAGCGCAAACGACGACGCGTAGTCCGGCGTGGTCGCACCAACGATCTGCGCGGCCAGCAACTCCGCGGCCGCTGGAGCCGCCATCAATCCGAACCCCGAGAACGCCGCGTTGACGTACGCGCCTTCGACCGGCAGTGCCCCGATGAGCGGACGATTCTCGATGGTCTTGGTGTAATAGCCACCGTCGACGTAGCTGCGCGGCAACGCGTCGAGATACTGCGCGATCTTCGGCACCAGTCGCACCAGGCCACGCATGGCGAGCTCGGGATAGTACGGATCGTCCGGCAGCGGAAACTCAGGGGCATCGTAGCGATGCGCGCTGTGATAGTCCCAGAGCATCAGCACCGTTTGGCTCGCGTCATAGCCGTCCGGACGCAGGTGGATGCCAGTCGGTAGCGCCTCCGTCATCCATCGCGTCGCATCATCGGCGGCAAGCGCGTCGCGCACGTCATCCGGCCATGGCAGCGTTTGCGCGTCGTCCAGAATCACGAGCCCGGTGTTGCGATCAACGACGGCGCGCGTGTCTTCGAACGCGACCTTCAGATGTAATTCGCTGAAGAGTGGAAGGTCGACGCCGAACATCTGCGAAACCGACCGCGCGTAGGGACCGGCAGCGTTGACGAAGACGGGCGTGGCCACGCGGTGCGTGCGGCCCTCACTCGTCGCGATCTGTACGGCGTCGATGCGGCCACTGGTCTGGCCGACGTGACTAACGCGCCCCTGCACCACTGTCACGCCAGTGGCCTTCGCTTGCTCGAGCAGAAACATCCCGAGCTGCTGACCACTCATCCATCCGCACCGCCGCGCATGCAGCACGGCGACGATGTCAGGCGACAAAAAGCTGAAATGCTGCGCGATTGCGGCGTGATCTAGAAACAAGTCGGCGCCGCTGGGCACATTGTGAAAGCCGCGGTGCGCACTTGGCGCGTATCCCTCTGCTTCTGCAGCCGACCGATACACGCGAACGGGGCCCGCACCTTGCGCTGCTGCGACCTGGGCGTCTAACGCAAGCTGCGCGGCCTTTGCCGAGTCGGTCGTGGTGTAGAGATACCCGCGCCGATTGAGCAGAAACCGATTGTCGCTGGCATCGGCCCACGTCTCGAGCAGGTCGATGCTGCGGTTCATGAAGCGCACCATGGCATCGTCCGGCCCGGGCCACCAGTTACGATACGCTTCGGTCGACTTGTCGCTGGTGAGCGACAGCGGCGCGCGCTCATCGATGAGGACGACGTTGCGCACACCGTGCTCGATTGCAAGGGCGTGCGCGGTGGCAATGCCGACGATACCGGCTCCGCAGATCACAACGTCGTACGACGGATTCATGGTCAGCAATAGTATCAAGCGGTTCGTATTTATGCTGGCGCTCGGGCGCGAGCGGCCGTCAGTTTGTCGTCGAACCACGGAGTCGCACGGCACACCGCCCGGCACCGTATCGAAGACAGTCGCACCCCACCGTTGGAGACGAATCAATGGCGCTGCATGACGAACACGACCTGCTGGAGCTCGCCGAGTCCGAGGTGATGCAGTCCGCCGCCTCGATGGAGTTTGCGAACGAGGTCGATCGACGGCAGTTCGTCTTTGCGTCGCTCGCGGCGGCCGCGGCGACGACGTTCGGGTTTGGTGCCAAGGCGCTGGCACAAACCGATGGCGGTGGTCGGGGTGCACAGCAGCCGGTGGTGCCGCCCGTCCCGCTCGACAACATGGAGCCAGTGTCCTGGACGTTTCAGCCGTATCCCGGCGGCGTGGGCGCGTTGCTCGAAAAGACCTATCGCGAAAAGGGCGTGAGCGCGTTTGCGCGGCAGCCGTTTGCGTGGAGCGCCGCCGCGGCTGGCGCCTTCAAGTTGGCGCCGTGGGGCAGCGCAGCGCTTCCATCGACGGATGAAGAAATCGCGTTCCTTCCGGTGCACCGGTTGGCCGCTGCGATCAAGGCCGGGAAGCTGACGTCCACACGATTGACGACGATCTATCTCAATCGCTTGAAGTCGCTCAACGCGACGTTGTTTTGTGCCGTGACGATCATGGAGGCACAGGGCCTCGCGTATGCGGCGAAGATGGATGCCGAACTCAAAGCGGGAAAGTATCGTGGCCCGCTGCACGGCATTCCGTGGGGCGTGAAGGATCTGTTCGCCGTCAAAGGCACACCAACCACGTGGGGTGCGGCTGACTTTGAGCATCGCGTGATAGATGACGATGCTGAAGTCGTCGTGCGGCTGCGCGACGCGGGTGCGGTGCTGATTGCGAAGTTGTCGACAGGCCAATTTGCGCAGGGCGGCGATTGGTTTGGAGGACGCACGCGCAACCCGTGGAATACCACCCAGAGTTCGAGTGGTTCGTCGGCCGGCCCTGCATCGGCGACATCGGCGGGCTGTGTAGCGTTCGGCATCGGCACCGAAACGTCAGGCTCCATCGTCAGCCCAGCAACCACGTGCGGCATCAGTGCACTGCGTCCAACGTTTGGTCGCGTGAGCCGCGCTGGCGGCATGGTGCTCGCGTGGTCGATGGATCGCGTTGGCCCGCTCACGCGCACGGCGGCCGATGCCGCGATCGTCTTCAACGTGATGCACGGCGTCGATGAAAAGGATCCAGGCTCGATCACGATGCCATTTCACTTCAACGACAACATCGATTTCGCGAAGTTGCGCGTTGGTGTGCGCAAACAGAATGCGCAAAATCCCGATCCATATTTTTCGGCGTTCCTCGATACGCTCAAGGCACTGGGTGCGAAGCCTGTCGACATGGCGGAACCACCGACGGTGGCCGGTAGTCAAGGCGGCATCAACGTCGAGTCGGCGGCGGCGTTCGATTCGTATGTGCAGATAAAGGCGAAGGAGTTGGGCCTCGACATGGACGCCGTGATCACGCAGTACGGCCGTCAAACCGGTGGTGGTGGGGGAGGCCGCGGTGGTGCGCCCGCCGGTCCGACGCTGCCCGATGGTCGCTCCGTTGAGTCAGTGACGGCTGCCAAGAACGGACAGCTCGCGCGCTGGGTACCGGGCCGTACGCCAACGGCGATGGAGTTCATTCAGTCACAACGTCGCCGACAGAAGCTTATCGTCGCGTGGCAGGACTACCTGAAGAACATCGATGTGTACGTAGGCGCGGCGGACACCGGTGCGCACGCGCAGACGGGACATCCGGTGGCGGTGGTACCGATCGGATTTGGCGCGCGGCCCTCTGGCTTTGGTGGCGGCGGAGCTGGCGGTGCTGGAGGTCGCGGCGGCCGCGGTGATTCGACCACCGCGGCGGCACCCATTCCGGCGCCAGTCACGCTCAACCCGCAACCGATCTGCGCGCAGATCGCGGGCAATCTCTATCTCGACGACATCGTGTTGTCAGTCGCGCACAAATTTCAGAGCAACACCGACTGGCATCTCAAGCATCCGAAGCTGGGCTAGCCGCAAAGAGCAACGCTGCCGACCTGTCACACCCACGCATCCCACACGATCGGTAAGCGTTCACCAGTCGTTGCTCGTTATACACACGAGCGACGTTGCTGTTATCCGACGGCTCACCATCGATGAGTTCGTAACGCTGACCGTTGTCCTCAAGCGCGTCCAGCATGTCGACGGTCCACTCAACGTTGGTTGCGGGCACAAGCATACGTTAGCAGACTCGGCGCGAGGCAAGCACACGGGGATCACTCGTGGCGCGCGACTTGCACGACGAATTGACGGATGCATCACGGTGCTGATTCGGACGTCTATCACAGAGTGATTCATGCGATTGGTATTGACGTGGCATCAGGTGGGGCTGCTCGTTGTGCTGTTGCCCGTAGCTTTTGACGCGACCATCAGCGGCGCACAGCAGGCACCATCGTTTCGCGCACCGCTGCCTGCACCACCTGTTGTGCTTACTGCCATTGGGCGTACGTGGTCGTCGACAGACGAGCGTCACGCGCAACACGTGCCAGCCGCGCACAGCCGGTGGCAGCTGCGGGTGGATTCGATCGTGCGCGGGGAGTGGTTTGCGCGCATGCCCGGCGACGTAGGTATGCGCTATCGCGTGGACGGCGTGCTGCGGCTCCCGATGGCGCAACAGCGGCTGGGAATTCCGATCGCCACATCGCTGCCATCACGCCTTCGCAATCCGCCACCGTTCGCAGCATCGGGAGCGATCCTTGCGGTCGGCGATGCGGAACGTGCCGCGCGCATTGAAACACTACGTTCGACGGCGATGCTGGCCGCGGCATTTGACGGTCTGCCTGACGGACCAGGCACGTTGCATCTCGCTGATGGATCGGATCGGATTGCGCTGGCACTCGATGCAACACGCCAGTATCGCGTCCTTGGTGATTCGATGATCAACGGACGGGCCGTTCGCATCGTTCGAGACAGCACAGCAATCGCGTATACATATCGCACACGGACGCCCTCACGTTTCACCAACGTCATTGCGCAGTCGATCGATCGGATGAGCGGCGCGATTCTCGGAACACGTGTCGTTGATCTGGGCACACGGCGCACGATCACGATGCATGATACGGTGCGCCTGCACGGGCGGCGGCAGCTTGATGACGGCTACGGCGGCATCACCGATCTTCCGGCGTACGAGTACGGCACGCGCGATGTGACCGTGCAGGATTCACTGTCGTTGCCGATCGCGGCAGCACCGTTCGATATGGTACAGATGGACGAGACGCGAGCGCCACACGGCTCGGTACGTTTCGACTCGGTACTCAGTCGGCTGCAGGTTGAACCGTC
>JBBQDB010000178.1:0-7698 GCA_038319245.1 Gemmatimonadales bacterium | reverse complement strand
ACTGACTGAACCGGACTTCGGCTCGAATCCAAGTGGCATGATCACCCGCGCTCGTCAGCAACCCGATGGCAGCTGGGTGCTCAACGGCGCGAAAATGTGGATCACGAACGGCTCGATGGCCGACATCGCGATCATTTGGGCGAAGACGGGCGAGAGCACCGACGACGCGTCAATTCGCGGCTTCATTGTCGACACGAAGGCGCCGGGCTTCACGGCACGCGATCAGAAGGGAAAGCTGTCGCTGCGAGCGAGCGATACGTCAGAATTGGTGCTGGCTGATGTGCAAGTGCCCGCTGACGCGTTGTTGCCGGAGTCGAAGGGGCTCAAGAGCCCGCTGATGTGCCTCACGCAGGCACGGTACGGAATTTCGTGGGGCGTGCTTGGTGCCGCGCTTGCCTGTTTCGAAGAAGCGACGTCGTACGCCAAGACGCGCGTCATGTTCGATCGCCCGATTGGCGGCTTTCAAATCCAGCAGGTCCGACTCACGGATATGCTCACGGAAATCGTGAAGGGGCAGCTCGTCGCGTTGCATCTCGGTCGCCTGAAGGACGCGGGCAACTTCACCCCGGTCCAGGTCTCGTTGGCCAAGCGCAACAACGTCGATATCGCGACGAACATCGCGCGGGAGGCGCGTCGACTGTTGGGCGGCAACGGTATTCTCGCCGAGTATGGCGCGATGCGGCATATGGCCAACCTCGAAAGCGTGTACACCTACGAGGGCACGCATGATATGCATTCGTTGATTGTCGGTCAGGCCATCACGGGACTGAACGCGTTCAAGTAACACGCGGTGCTCCCGCGGAGGGCGCGCACCGGTTCGCGCGTTCCTCGCACGCGGGCGGTCTCGTGGGATACCGGTGATGACGACCCGTCGGGAACGGGCCCAAACCCGACGGTGCCGTCACATTGCCCACACCCTCACGCGGGTCTAGCTTCCGCTCGTTATCCCCTACCTAAATCAGCCCTTCTGATGGAGCGACCGCGGTGAAGATTGCCGTGTGCATCAAGCGCGTCCCGGTGATGGAAGTGAAGTTCGTCATCACCGCTGACGGCACCCGCGTGGACGAAGCGGGACTCAAGTACGACGTCAACGACTTTGATCTGTGGGCGGTTGAGGCGGCACTCCAGCTCAAAGAAAAAGCGGGCGCCGGCGAAATCACCGTCATCTCGCTCGGCACCGACGCGGCGCAAGAACAGATCCGCAAGACGATGGCCATGGGCGCCGACAGGGGCGTGCTCCTCAAGAGCGAGTCGCCGATCGCGGATGGTCTCGCGGTAGCGCGCGCACTGGCGGCCGAGCTGAAAGACGGCGGCTACGATCTGATCCTTTTCGGGCGGATCGCCATCGACTCGATGAACCAGATGACGGGCCCGATGGTCGCCGAGCTGCTCGATCTGCCCTGCGTCACCAACGTCTGCAAGCTGGAGATCGCGGGCGGACGCGGTACGGCCGAACGCGCGCTCGACGGCGCGATCGAGGAGGTCGAGTTTCCGCTCCCTGCCGTGCTCACGATCGACGATGGGTTGAACAAAGAACGCCTGCCGTCACTCAAGGGCATCATGGCCGCCAAGAAGAAACCCCTCGACATCAAACCGGCGCAGCTTGGCACCGTGCAGGTCGCCGTTCGCAAGATGGAACTCCCTGCGGAACGCGCGGCTGGTCGCATACTCGGCGATAGCGCAGCGGCCGTCCCCGAACTCGTTCGACTGCTTCAGACCGAAGCGAAGGTGCTCTGAGTCATGGCCAACGTATTGGTGTTTGCGGAGACGCGCGGCGGTGAGCTGCGCAAGGTTGCGCTCGAAGCGGTGACCGCTGCGCGCAAGCTCGCGGAGCTATCGGGTGGCGGCAGCGTGCACGCGGTGCTGGCTGGCAGTGCGGGAATCGGCGACAAGGCGGGGACGCTCGCGGAGTACGGTGCGGACAGCGTGCTGTTGCTCGAACATGCGGGCTTCGCGCAGTACAATCCTGAGGCGCTCGCAGCCACACTCGCCGAAAAGCTGCGGAGTGGCACGTATGCGTTTGCCGTGTTCAGCGGGACCGCGCAAGGCCGGGATCTCTCGCCTCGGGTCGCCGCGAAGTTGGGCACCGGTCTCATTCCCGACGCGACGGGCTTTGTCCTCGACGGCGGCGCGTTGATTGCCACGCATCCGAACAACAACGGTAAGGTCATTGCGACGCTCGGACTGACAGCACCGGTCGCTGTGATTTCCGTGCGCCCCGCGGCGATGCAGCCTGCAGTTGCTGCGCGCCCGCTCGTGACCGAGGCAATGACGTCGGCAACCGATCCCAGCGCGTCGCGCGTGAAGATTACCGCGATCCGCACTGGGGGCGCAGGCAAGCTCGATCTCGGCGATGCACCGGTGATCGTGGCCGGTGGTCGCGGGCTCAAGGCCGCTGAGAATTTCAAGTTGTGCGATGATCTTGCCGATGCCTTCGGCAACGCTGCTGTTGGGGCGACGCGTGCGGTGACCGACGAAGGGTGGCGCCCGCACAGCGATCAGATCGGCCAGACCGGACGCAACGTCAGCCCGAATCTGTATATCGCGGTCGGCATTTCCGGCGCGATTCAGCATCTCGCCGGTATGCGCACGTCGAAGACCATCGTCGCGATCAACAAGGATAAAGACGCGCCGATTTTCAAAGTTGCGGACTACGGCATCGTGGGTGATGTGTTCGAGATCATGCCGGCGCTCACGGCGGCCGTGAAGGCGGCAAAGGCACAGGGCTGAACCCAGAATGACGCTGTCCAACGGAGTCTTCGCCGTCATCTTCGTCGTTGCGATGGCGTTCTTCGCCCGCAGCGCACGACGGCTCAATCGCTGGCTCAAGATCGGCAAGCCGGAAGTTCGCACTGACCACGCCGACATCCGTACGAAGAACTTCCTGTTGATCGGGATCGCGCAGACGAAAATTCTGCGCGATCCGATCGGCGGCATGATGCACGCACTCGTGTTCTGGGGATTCTGCGTGCTCGGGCTGGGCACGCTCGAGATCATGATCCAGGGCTTCGTGACCGGCTTTTCGTACGACTGGCTGCTGCCGCGTTTCCTGTATTTGCCGTACGTGGTCAGTCAGGAATTGTTCGCCGTGTTCGTGCTGATTCCGGTCGCGTTTCTGCTCTATCGCCGGCTGGTGATCAAGCCGGCGCGCTTTCGCGGAGACCCGGTGCACGGCGGCGACGCGGTGTTCATCCTGAGCATGATCGCGGCGTTGATGGTGTCGCTGTTACTGCTGTTTGCGATGGAGATTCGCGTTGGCGCGTCCACCGACGGTCGCGTGATTTCGTCGATGCTCGCGTCGCTGTTCAGTGGAGTCTCGGTGGAATCCGCGCACGTCATCGCGCGATCGGCGTGGTGGTTTCATGCGGTGTTGATTCTGTATTTCCTGAATCATCTGCCTGGCTCGAAGCACCTGCACGTACTCACGTCGCTCATCAATGTGTGGTTCTCGAATACGAGCGGCCCGGGTACGGTTGGCGCGATGCGACCGATGGATCTCGAGGCGGAGAACGCCGAGCAGTTTGGAGCGTCCGACGTTGAGCACTTGAGTTGGAAGAATTTGCTCGATGGGTATTCATGCACCGAATGCGGCCGATGCACTGCGGCGTGTCCGGCCAACATCACTGGCAAGACGCTGTCACCGCGCATGATCGTGGTGAAGACGCGTGCGCGGCTCACCGAAAAGGCGTCGATGTTGGACCTGCTCGCCGGCGCGGAGCCCAACGCCGAGCAAGTGGCGGTGCTCGATCGGAAGTTGCTCGACGGTTGGATCACGGAAGAAGAGTTGTGGGCGTGCACGAGCTGTCGTGCGTGCGTGCAGGAGTGCCCCGTGTCCATCGATCAGCTCGACATCATCAACGAGCTCCGTCGTGACCTCGTGTTGATGGAGTCGCGTTTCCCGGACGAGTTGCAGCCCGCGTTGCAGTCGCTCGAGCGCAACGGTAGCCCGTGGGCGTTCAGTCCATCCGATCGTGAGCAGTGGGCCGAAGGGATGGATATTCCGACCATGGCTGAACTGGCGTCGCGCGACGAGAAGGCCGACATCCTGTTCTGGGTTGGCTGCATGGGTTCGTTCGATGATCGCGCCAAGAAGATCACCGTGGCATTCGCACGCATTCTGCAGGCGGCGAATGTGAAGTTCGCGATTCTCGGTCAGGAAGAGACGTGTCATGGCGACCCGGCACGTCGCATGGGCAACGAGTATCTGTATCAGATGCTCGCGAAGGGCGTGATCGAAACGCTCAACGGCTATGCGATCAGCACGATTGTCACGTTTTGCCCGCACTGCTTTCACCAGATGGGGAAAGAGTTCCCCGACTTGGGTGGACATTACGACGTCATTCACCACACCGAATACATCGAACGACTGTTGTCCGAAGGACGCGTGCCGCTGGATACCGAGCACGGTCAGCGACTCAAGATCGCCTATCATGATTCGTGCTATCTCGGTCGCTACAACGAGATCTATGACGCGCCGCGCACGACACTCCGGAAGGCGTTGCCGATCATGGAGCTCGTGGAGCCGGCGCGCACCAAGAGTCGCGGGCTGTGCTGCGGTGCTGGCGGTGGTCGGATGTGGATGGAAGAAACGCAGGGCAAGCGCGTGAATGTGGAGCGCAGCGAAGAGTTGCTGGCGACGGGTGCGGATCAGATCGCGGTAGCGTGTCCGTTCTGCATGACGATGATCACGGATGGCGTGACCGGTGCGGGGAGTAGTGTGCCGGTGCTCGACATCTCGGAGGTCGTCGCCAGTCGGTTGTTGCCGTTGGCGGTTGCGGCGTCTTAATCGGATGGGCGCGTTACGTCGCTCGTTTGTCGACGTAACGATGCCCTTCAGCGCGTCAACCGCGCAGTCGTCCGATCAATCGCGCCACGTCGACCTCGTCGGCTGACACGGGCACCGCGCTCCCGTCCTCGGTGCGAAGCAACACGAAGCGCGCATCCACGCCGCACAGTGCGCGCACGGCGTCGAGATACACGGCCGCCTGCACCCGATAGCGGTCGGCCAAGACCTGCGCATCGCGCACGCCGCCCGTCTTCACATCCAAGATCTCGGCCCGGCCATCGCGCATCGCAATCAAGTCCAGGGCTCCCTCGATTGAGGTGCCATCGGGAAGAAGACGCACGAACGTGAGCTCACGCCGCGCAGACGGTAGTCCAGCAACCGCCGTCCACGCCGCCGATCGCACAGTCCGCTCGACCTGCGCCTTTACCCATGCCCGATAACGTTGCCCGTCGTCGCTGCCCATCGACGGTGCATCCGGATCGCCCCGCTCAATCCCAGCCTCGATCAGTGCATCAAGGTCGACCTGTTCAAATCCGAAGCGTTCGGCGATCAGCAACGTCGCGTCAACTTGCTCGAGCACTGAGTGCACGACGGTCCCCATCGCCGTAGCCGAACCCGCAGGACGCGCGTTGGGGGGGGCATCGCCGGCCTGACGCGATTGCGCGCGAAGTTCAGGCTCAAATCCCAGCGCATAGCGCCGCTCCCACAGCTGCGCATCGTGTGCGAACGTCAGCAACTGCGTCGCGGAGAGACGTGTCCGACCGCGCGGCGTCGTAAGCCGCGGCGGCGCGCAGGCGGCGCCAAAATCGATGGTCTTCGAAACCGCAGCATTGAATCCTGCGTCCGGCGCATGTGGATGCCGTGCTGCATCGGTGCCAGCGCGAATCACTTCTGCCGCCTCAGATGCCGTGATAGCCGGCGGCGCAAATCGCGGTTCCATGCGAACATCGAGGCGATGGATGGTCCCTCCAACTCCCTGATACTCGACGAACGGTGGCGTGACTGCCTCCAGCAGTAGCGGAAACGCTGCACGCAACGTCATTGCCGGACTCGTCGACTTTCTCTTTGGCGTGCCAAGCGGGACGCCACTCAGGATCAGCAGGCGCTGCGGCCGAGTGGTCGCGACGTACCACTTGCGCAGGGTTTCGGCCCTGTCTTCGTCGACAAGCTCGCTCTTGAGCAACTCATGCTCGGTATCCTTACCATCGTCTGCCGTGTCGCCATCGCTGTCAGCTTTGAGGCGAAAACGGTCGCGCCCGCAGAGCAACGCGTCCGTGTTTTGGCGCGCGTCGCGCGACAGGTCGCACCAAAACACGATCGGCCACTCGAGCCCCTTGGCGCTGTGGATCGATGTGATGGTGACAACGTCGGCACGCTCGCGATACAGACGCTCCTCGCCCATGCGGTCTTCGCGGCCTCGTGCTTCCTGCACTTCGCGCAGGAATTCGCCAAGCGAGAGCTCCGGTGACGCACTCGCGATTCGCAGTAACTTGCGAATGTTCGCGACGGCCTGATCGCCACGCGCGCCGTCCTGCTGAAGGATGAGTAACAAACCGGATTCGCTGAGCAGCCGGTCGAGCAGTGCATGTGTCGGAATGCGATCGCGTAATGCGCCGTACGTCGCGAGCGTGTCCGCAGCACGCGCGCATCGCTGCGGCTCGAGCGCTGCAACGCGAAGTGCGTCAACCAGCGTGCGCTCACCCACCAGGTTTTGGGTCGCTTCGCGCAGCGCAACCAACGTGTCGTCACGTAATCCGACGAACGGTCCGCGAAGGAAGCCAATCAACGCCACATCATCGCGCGGATCGCGAATCGCGCGCAGTGCAAGCACGCAGTCGAGTACCTCGCGTGTTTCCCAGAAGCCATCTGTCCGCAGCACGTATGCTGGAATGCTGTGTCGCCTGAGCGCGTCGACATAACGATGCACATCGGTTAGCGCCGAAAAAAGCATCGCCATATCACCGAACCGCTCACCGCTCGCCTTCAGTTCGACAATGCGCTGCGCAATTTGCTCGGCCTCCATCTCGCGCACCTCGGCTGCGCCACGCGTTGTGCCATCGTCCGACGGTGCAACCGCGATCAGTTCAACGCAGGACGATCGATCAGCCGACGGAAGCGCCGCGTTGAGTGCTCGATAGTCTACTTCGAATGGCTGACGCCCACGATCAACGTTGATCGGCGCATTGAGCTGCGCGCCTACGAACGCATCGACAAATGCGAGGATCGCCGCATCGCTACGAAAGTTGTCGCTGAGTTCGAGCCGTCGCCCCACACCATCTGTCTCGAACTGTGTCGCCACAGCATTCCACACTGTCACGTCAGCACGACGGAACCGGTAGATACTTTGCTTCGGATCACCGACAAGCATGATACGCGACGGCGACGGGTCGTTGAATGTGAGTCCGCCAAGCAGGAACGCGAGCTCCTTTTGCGCCGGATCGACATCCTGGAACTCATCAACGATAAGTATTCGCATTTGACGCTGTACTGCTTCGCGTACCTGGTCGTCACTGCGCAACAGATCGCGCACGGCGATGATCATGCGATCGAAATCCATCGCATTGAGCTGCGCAAGTTCGGCCTGACGCGCGTCGAGGGCGAGTGCGCCGAGCGAAAGCAGTGCATGCTCGTGCAGACGGAAGAGGGTTGGCGTGGTCCGCGCAGTGAATTCCCACGCGTGCAGCCGATCCGCATCGACGGCCACCTCGCGCACCAACTGCACGATCTGATTCAGCGAGCGGCCGGTCAGGAGCTCCGCAAATCCTGACACCTGACCCTGTTCTGCCGCACGCTGCACCGCGCCTCGTGCGCAGTCGTGCGCGAGCACGGCCGCTTCGCCTTCGCTCAACACGCGCAGTGCAGGTGGCATGCCTGCACGCAGTGCGAACTCGCGGAGCAGGTCGCCGCAGAAT
>JBBQDB010000177.1:0-7745 GCA_038319245.1 Gemmatimonadales bacterium | reverse complement strand
TCGTATATCGTGATCGCCGTGTCGTCAAAGAGGCGGCGACGACCGCCGGGCGGCAGTACGTGTCCCGCGGCATGTTCCGCGGCGAAAATCCTCGCGAACGGCACGGCCTGCCACGACTCGATCAGCCGGTCCAGCATCTTCGAGTTGTACGGCGGGTCAACGAAGACGATGTCGTAGCTGCTCGCCGACAACGCGGCTGCAAAGGGAAGGGCGTCGCGCTTGAAGACGCGCGTGCGCTTCTGTACGCCGAGGGCCGCAATGTTTGCCTTGAGCGCGTGGAGACTGGAGGGGCGAATCTCCAGGAAATCGGCGTACTTGGCGCCACGCGACATCGCTTCGAGGCCGAGTGCGCCGGTGCCCGCGAATAGATCGAGAATTCGCGCGTCCTGCAGCTCAGCGCCGAGCATGCCGACCATTGCCGCACGCACCTGTTCACCAGTGGGCCGGACGCGAAAATCGTTTGGTGATGTCAGATTACGACCGGCGAACTTGCCACCGACAATGCGCATGTGAAGTAGACGAATGTAGTGACGAGCGAGTGGATCGTGAGCGTGCCGAAAGGTACTGACCGTTCGCGGGTTCGTGCCCATTCGCTCAATTAGCGGATCACTCGTGTGGCGATTGGCCGCAAACGCCCCCCGCTCTGGTGAGAGGTGCTCTGACCCGCTGACGCTCTGGCGTTCGGCCGGACCTCGGGCACTATTCAGCGGGTGTATTCGATTTAATCGTTGCGGCGCGTGCCGTACCGTGCTCTCGACCGCACATTCTGCCACCCACTGAGCCGCACACTCTACCGCACTTACTGGAGAGGTTGTTCGCGTGTCACTGCCTGTTGCGCTCAATCGAAATCGAGAGGCCTGTCTGAGCGTGTTCCGCCGTCAGGCGTTCGGCGCAGTGCTTATTGCCCTCGCGACAGGCACAACGGCGTGTGCCTCGGGCGGCGCGTCGAGCAGCGCAACACCCACGGCAGCGCCGATGATGCGGACGCTCGCCGTGACAGATCAGGGAAGCATTCAATCCCCGACCGATGCCAGCGATCGATTCGCGATCAAGGCCTCGGTTGACCGGACCTTCAAGGCATTGACTGGCGCGATGCGCGACCTTGGCATCGAGCCGACGCGGATGGACAGCGCCGCACATCAGGTCGGGAACCCAGGCTTTCAGAAAACGGGGAAACTGGGATCGTCGCCGCTGTCGTTGTTTTTCGAGTGCGGCAGCGACTTGACGGGTCAGCGCGCAAACCGGGATCGCGTGACGATCGCCATCAATGCGACCGTGGTTGCCGCGGCTGGCGGCACCTCCGAGGTGCGGACGCAGCTGAATGCCAGCTCGCGCAACATGATGGGCAATTCGACGGATCCGATCGCCTGTGGTACGACCGGGCGCCTCGAGAACTCGCTACGCGTTGGCACTGAACTTCGATTGGCGAAGCCATGAGTCACTTGGATATGTCACGCGGTTTCTCGTTCCTGAGCAGGTCGCGTGGCCTGTTGCTCGCAGCGACGTTGCTCACTGCGCCATTGCTGACGGCGCAGCGTTTCGGGAACCGCGGCCCTGCGCCGCCACCCGTGGAAAAGAAGACGCCGTACGACGGACGCTTTACGTTCGCGCGCCTCAAGTACACGACCGCCCCCGGCGGCTTTTACTACATGGGACTCCCGGCCTGGGCCCACGGCTATCCAAAGGCCGAATACAACCTGACCAAGATCGTCAACGAGATCACGATTCTCCGCCCGCATCTCGAGGCAAGCAACGTGTTGGCGCTTGATGATCCCGAGTTGACCAAGTATCCCATTTCGTACATGACCGAAGCGGGCTATTGGACGATGAACGACACCGAAGCTGCGGCGCTGCGTGCGTATCTCGAAAAGGGTGGCTTCATCATTTTCGACGATTTTCGCGACGACTTCCGCAACAACGGCACGGGCTGGGTGAATTTTCTCACGCAGATCAAGCGCGTCATTCCGAGTGCGCGATTCATCGATCTGCAGCCCACCCATCCGATCTTTCATTCGTTTTTCGAGATCAACTCGTTCAACATCATTCCGCAGGCCTACGATCGCGGACAGATCGCACTGCGCGGCCTTTTTGTCGACAACGATCCGACGAAGCGCATGCTGGCGATGGTGAACTTCAATACCGACGTCTCCGACTTCTGGGAGTTTTCCGGCAGCGGATTTCGGCTTGTTTCGCAGGACAACGAGGCGTACAAGCTCGGCGTCAACTACCTCGTGTATGCGTTGACGCACTGAGCACGACGGCGTGCGCGGCACGCCGCTGCCGACTGTGGCGCGGTACCGACCTCGGGAACTTCAGCGCGCGTCGCGGATATGTCTGTGTAACACGTAGCAACAGTTGCGACGTGACGTCGTGACACTGCACCATGACCTTACGCTGGAGCTTTCGATGGTCCGCATTCTCGTTGCAATCGCCGCTGCCACCGTATTCGCAGCACCGTCCACGTCATCGACGTCCGTTAACGCGCCAATGATCAAGGCGTCGGCGCGTCGCGCGACGGAAACTGCGGTTTTTGCCGGCGGCTGTTTCTGGGGTGTCGAAGCCGTCTTCGAGCACGTGAAGGGCGTGACGAACGTCATCTCCGGGTACGCTGGCGGTACGACGGCCAATCCGGACTACGAGCAGGTGAGCACGGGTTCGACTGGGCACGCCGAATCAGTCAAGGTCACCTACGACCCGGCTGTGGTCTCGTACAGCAAGCTGCTTGAGGTGTTCTTCTCGGTCGCGCACGATCCGACCCAGCTCAATCGCCAAGGGCCTGACGCCGGCACGCAATATCGCTCGGCGATCTTTACGGCCAACGCCGAACAGGAGAAGGCCGCCGCGGCGTTCATCGCGCAGCTCACGAAGGCGCACAAGTATCCGAAGGCGATCGTCACACAGGTGGCACCGCTCAAGATGTTCTACACAGCAGAGGCCTATCACCAGGATTACCTCCGAGGGCATCTGACGCAGCCGTACATCGTGTACAACGACCTGCCCAAGCTCGACGAATTGAAGCAGCAGTTTCCGTCGCTGTGGGTGGAGCCGACAGCCAAGAAGTAACCGCCTAACTTTGCGTCCGTCGCTGCCACGAATGCGACGGACGCGACACGTTCTTGACGCACAGGGCATTTTGGCTCAGCTTACTTCGCTAATGTAAGGCTGTCTTACCCAATCCTTGGTGCAGTCGCGTGATCCGCCCGGCTACCTGCTCGACAAAGTGCCACTCCGTGTCGACGCCCTGCGTGTCTATGCACTCCGTGTCTTCGCTCGATGCTGCGACCGGTCGATCCGAGCGGAAGTGCTCGTGGCGCGGCGCGCGAGAAATCCTGCTCGCTTTCGGTGCGCTGAGCAGCGCGGCGTGTGCGTCAAATGCGGCAATTGCGCGCGGGGTCGTGACGCGTACGTCCGTAGACTCTGCGTCGGCCGCAGCGCTGCAGCGTGAACAAGGTGCGGGCGGCACATCGCGCGGGACACTCGGCGTCACGCCCTTCCGCATCACCGGAGGCGACGCGCGTCTGACGTCGCTCGGCTTCGCGCTCGCGGATCTGCTCGTTACCGATCTGTCCAGCAGCTCGAAGTTGCAATTGGTGGAACGCGCGCGGCTTGGTGAAGTCTTGCGCGAATTGGATCTCGGCCGCTCGGCCAAGTTCGATTCCAGCACGGCGCCGCGCGTTGGACAGCTGCTGCGCGCAAGGCGACTGGTGCTCGGGTCACTCGATACGCTGCCGACCGGCGAACTGCGGATGTCTGCGCGCATCGCGGACGTCGAGACCGGCGTGCTCGAACAGGCGCTCGATGCACGCGCGCCATTTTCCGATATTCTGGCCGCAGAGAAGGCAGTGGCGTTTCGACTGTTCGACGCACTGGGTGTCAGCCTGACGCCTGCCGAGCGCGCGAAGATCGAGTCGAGGCAGGTCGCAAGCGCCTCGTCGCTCGATGCGTATGGCCGTGGCGTGCAAGCAGAATTGCAGGGTGATCGGCGTCGCGCGGTCGATGAATTTGAGCGTGCCTTTCGCATCGATCCGGGCTTCGGCGCCGCGAACGATCGCGCTGCGCAGCTCAAGGTCACCGCCAGCGCCACGGTCAACGCGCCGACGCTGCTGCCCGGTGTGCGCCAAATCAACGCGCCCGAAGCCGGTACGGTCGATCGACTCAACCGTCCGCTCGACTTCATCACATCGCTCACCCGCCCGTCTGGCGGCTCCAGCGACCCCTCGTTCCCCAGCACGGTTGTCACGGTAGTCGTGACCGTGCGTCGCCCATGATGCATGGTCGCTTCCCTGAAGCGCGACGTCGTCGGGGGCAGGCGCAACTCGGTTTCTGGGCCGCGCTGATGCTCTGCGCCTCACCGCTGACCGCACAGGAACGTTTGGTCGGCGGACGCACGGCAGGTGCGGCGGTGTCGTTCGAGGCCGTTTCGTTTGGCGGCATGGGCTTGCCGCAGGCCAGCTTCAGCGGGCTCGATTCCACGCACATCAAAAGCGTGCGTCAGTTCACGCTGCCGATCACTGCGGCCATGCCACTTGGCGACCGCTGGCGCGTCGATCTCACCACGCTGTACTCGACGGGAAGCGTGACGTACACAGATCCCGCCGCCTCGGGACGCACGCGCACCGCGACGCTCTCAGGCCTGAGCGATATTCGCCTGCGCGCGACCGGTCGTGTGCTGCGCGATGGACTGATCGTCACCGTGGGACTCAACGCGCCGACCGGTCGGACGTCGCTCAGTCTGGCCGAGTTCAGTGCGTTGCGCATTTTGTCGGCGCCGGCGCTTGGCCTCGGCAGTGCACCCGTGGGGTCCGGGCCAAGCGGGACGGTGGGGTTTGTGGTGCCGAAGTCACTTGGCGACTGGGCCATGGCCGTTGGCGCGTCGTACGAATATCGCGGGCGCTATCAGCCCATCGCTGCGCTGACCGCCGGTTCGTCGTCTGCCGACTTCACGCCGGGCGGCGTGGTGCGCGTTTCGATGAGCGCGGATCGCACGATCGGTCCGAATCGGTTGAGCGTGGCGATGGCGACGGATGTTTTCGCGGAAGACAAACTGAAGAGCGAGTTGGCGGCGGGCGCGAGCGGCGGCAATTTCGGGTCGCAGAGCGTGGCCAGCGTGAAGCTCGGACCCGTGTTCAGCGCGGACGCGCAAATGCAGTTCGCGGTGCCACGGCTTCGCGAATTCCTCGCGTACACGGCCTATCGGTGGCGGGCACCGTTCGCGCGCGACGGCGTCACCGTCGAGCGGTCGAGCGGCCAGTACCTCGAAACGGGTGTGCGCGCGGCGATTCCGATCGCCGCTGGTCGCGATCTTGTCCTCTCGACCGATGCGCGATGGCACTCGGGGCTCGGCATCGACCTCGGCTTGCCGACCTCAGGTGTTTTGAGTGGCGCGGCGTCCGTCGGATTTAACGTGCGGCGTGGACTCTTGGCGCTGCAGCCGTATGTTCGACTGCAGGGTGGTTCGCTGACGCAGCATACGCCGACCGCGAACAGGCCAAGGCAGGCCTTCGCGGGTGCGGCTGCAGGTCTTGTGTTTTCCTCCCGTTTTTGAGCGTTATGCCCATGGCGATGCCCTCTTTCCGTTCGATGTCCAACGCACGCATCAGCACGAACGATGCGACGGCGGCACGCGAACGACGGTCGGCGCGTCGCGCGCTGACACCGCTGACCACGCTGTTGCTCGCACCCTTGCTACTCCTGGCAATCGGCTGCGGTGATATCGCGCGACTGGTCACCCCCGGCGTGCGCGGCCCGCAGGGACCGGCGATGATCGCGTTCACGGCTAACGTGCCACGGACCGTCGCGAGCGCGAACGATGTGGTCACCCTCAATGTGACAGCGTCGTACGTGCGGCAGGATGGATCACGTGTTCGGATCGGCTCGCAGCTGCTGACGCTGACCACGGAGACGCTGCAGTCGGTGCCGATCCCCGTAGATGTCGCGACGTGCATTGCCGATGCGGCGCGGGATACGGGCGGTGCAACCGGCACGTCGTCGTGCGCCGTCGTGCTCAACCTCGCGCTCCAGGTGAACGGCGTGGTCGTTGATGAGCAGGTGGTCGGTCCGCTGCGCCTGTCGCCCGGCACGACGGAAACCGTCACGCAACCCGTGACGCTGATCGATCTGGCGTCGGTGGAGCTGTTGCAGGGCGCTGGCGTGACCATCGGTGCAACCGAAACGGTGCAAGCGTTTCTTGGTACGACGACGCCGTTGTCCGCCAAGGTGCGTGACACGCGCGGTCAGTTGGTGACCGATCGTGCCGTAACGTGGAGTGTCGATGATCCGGCCGTGGCGACAATCAATGCGAGCAGTGGCGTCTTGACGACCGTGGCGATTGGTACGACCAAAGTCTCCGCGCGTATTGGAACGCTGGTCGCGAGTGCCCCGGTTCGCGTGCTGCGCGCGCCCGCCGCGCTGACGATCTCCGTCGGCACTGGCAGCGGACTCGGAAAGATTTCGTCGACACCGGCGGGCATCGATTGTCGTGTGGTGGGGACGACGTTGACCGGGACGTGCTCGTTCGTGTTTCCTGGCGACGCGGCTATTTCGCTGACGTCCACGGCCGACGCGGGAAGCGTGTTTGCGTCATGGGGCGATGCGTGCGTCGCGTCGGCCATCGGGACCGTGTGTCAGGTGGTGATGTCGCAAGCGCGCGTCGCGAGCGCGAGCTTTACGGCGCTGCGACGTTTTACGGTGTCAGCAGGTGGCAGCAGCGACGGACGCGGTCGCGTCACCAGCAGCGCTGGGCTGGATTGCCGCCTCAGCGGCGGCGCTGCGACTGGCACCTGCGCCATCGACGTGCCGCAGGGCACATCGGTGCAGCTGACAGCCGTCGGCGAACCGCTTAGCGGCAGTGCGGCCACCCTGCAGTATTTCGCGGGATGGGGCGGCGACTGCGCCTCGGCGAACGGCGCATCCTGCACGATCACCGCCGGTACGGCCAACGCCGCGATCACGGCGCGCTTTGTCGATGCGCAGACGTTGTCTGTGGCGATCGATGGTGGTGGTGGCGGCAGTGTGACGGGGGCTGGCATCGCGTGTACGCGCGCCACTGGTATAACCAGCGGTAACTGCAGCACGAGCGCGCTATTCGGTTCCGTCGTAACGCTCACTGCGCAGCCCGATGCGCAATCGTCGTTCAGTGGATGGACGGGCGCATGCATCGGCCAGACGCTGACCTGCACCACGACGCTCTCGCAAGCACGCGCGGTCACGGCGTCGTTCTCACGTCGCCAAGTGCAGTTGGTGATGTCCGTCAGCGGAAGCGGCGTCGGCGCACTGCAGGTAACGGGTGGCACGACCTGTGCACTCGCGGCAGGCCAAGGCAGCAACAGTTGCACGCAGTCGTTCGACGCGGGCACGACGGTCACGCTGACGTGGAGCGCCGGCCCGAACTCATCGTTCACGGGCTTCGGCGGTGCGTGCTCCGGCGTCACGACGTGCACACTTGTCCTCAACGCCTCGCAGGGTGTCAGCGCGTCGTTCGGTGCGCGGCAGGTTTCGCTGACGCTGAGTACCAGCGGTGCGGGCATCGGCACGATTACAGGGAGTAACGGCCTCACCTGCACATCCACCAGCACCGCACCGTCGGCAACGTGTATGGCGCAGGTTGAAATCGGTTCGCAAATCAGTGTGTCGGCGACGCCCGGCGATCAGTCGTCGTTCGATGGCTTTGGCGGCGACTGTGCTGGGCGCGGCTCGTGTACCCTCACCATGAACACCTCCAAGTCGGTGAGCGCCAACTTCACTCG
>JBBQDB010000176.1:0-7841 GCA_038319245.1 Gemmatimonadales bacterium | reverse complement strand
GCCGGATTGCGGTGGCGCGCCGTCGACCATGTACGCCGGCACCTTACCCGCGATTTCGAGATAGGTGAGCGGGCGCTGCGCGCCGAGGAGCGCCGAGATGAGTTCAACCCAGCGACGGACTTTGGAATGATCAGGCGGCATAGTGCAAAGGGGGAAAGCAGTTTGTGGTGCAGCATGGCCCGAGGGTCTGACAACAGGCCGTCGGACAACATTCTAGAGGAAGTCACGATCGCCTCCCACCGCTCCACATCGCCGCGACCTACTCGGCGACTAATACCACCACGCAACCAGCGACGAAAAACTCGGATCTTCGTTGAAGAAACTGTGCAGAGACTCTTCATCGCTCGGGAATTCAAAATCCGCGCCAGTCCCATTCGCCCCGCCACTCCGCGCACCCGGCGCAGCGGTTGTCGCGCCAGGCGCACGCAGCGAAATGCCCGAGTTCCAATCGGGCGGCGTGACGCCGTACAACCAGCGCACAAAGAAGTCATTGCGACGACGAGTACCATCGGGGCCAGTGGCGCCGTGCCCACCGTTCGGCACGACGAGCAGATCAAAGTCCTTGCCCGCCGCGATGAGTGCGTTGGCCACTTGCATCGTGGACGACGGATCGACGTTGGTGTCCATCTCACCGACCGTGAGATAGAGATGGCCCCTGAGATTCTTGGCCGCGGTGACGTTGGAATTGGCTTCGTAGTGCGGGCCGATCTCGCCCATCCACGATTCGTTCCACCAAATCTTGTCCATGCGATTATCGTGGCAACCGGAATTAGCCACAGCCACCTTGTAAAACTCCGGGTGGAAAAACACCGCACCGGCCGCATTTTGTCCGCCGGCAGAAGTGCCGTAAATGCCAACGCGCGACACATCATACCACGCGTACTTCTTGTTCACTGACTGATGCCAGAGAATGCGATCGGCGAATCCGGCGTCGGCGATGTTTTTCCATGAGACATCGTGAAAAACCTTCGAGCGATTGCTCGTGCCCATGCCATCGATCTGCACCACCACAAATCCAACCTCGGCGAGCGCCATCAATCCCTGTCCACCGCCCCATGTCTTGGGGACAAATGAATCGTGCGGGCCGGCATAAATCTGTTCGATGACGGGATACTTCTTCTTCGCGTCAAACGTGACCGGTCGCACGACAATGCCCCAAATGTCAGTCGTACCGTCGCGTCCTTTGGCGACAAACACTTCGGGCGGACGAAAGCCGGCTTTGACCGCGGCCGACATGTCGCCCTTCTCTAGAGCGAGCACGCGCTTGTCGCTCGCGCGCTTGAGCTCAATCACGGTGGGGAGGTCGACGCGCGAGTACGAGTCGAGATAGTACAGATGATCACTCGACCAGGTGACCGTGTGCGTACCATCGGCTTCCGTGTAGGCAACGAGGCCGGTGCCGTCGAAATTGATGCGATAATAGTGGATGAAGTACGGGTCTTGCTTGGCGTTCGTATTGGTCGTCATGCCACTGGCGCGAAAGTAGATCTGTCGATTCGCGACATCAACGCTATCGACGCCGCGCATCACCCACTCACCCTTGGTGATCTGATTTTTGACGCGACCCGTCTTACCGTCAATCAGATACAGATGATTCCACCCGTCGCGCTCCGACGCCCAGATCAGTTCACCGCCGGTGTACGTATCGCATCCACCGCCCTGCCCCATGCGACAGCCGGCACCGACGTCGTACAAAACGTTGTGGCCGGCATCGGAGTACATGAAGAAACTCTTGGTCTCTTCATCGACCATCAGCCGCACCGCGCCGGTGGACGCATCGACTTCGAGCACGCGGTACACCATGTGTCCGCGCTGATTGTACTGAAACGCATACGCCGAGCCCTCTTTGCGCCACACGGGGCGAGAGATAGCGTACGGATTGGGGAAGAGCGATCGATCGATGAGCAGTTGCCGCTTCGATGCGATGTCGAAGATTGCCGGCTGATTTGAGTCGAGTACATCGCCCGCCTTACGATACACACCGCCGCCAAAACTCCCCGGTGCCTGCGCATACGACACCAGCTTGGGCTGCAACTGATCCGCAGGTGACGACTGGATGTAATACGGCACTCGGCTGTAGCCGGGCTTCTGCCGATACGCCACCAACTTCTTGGAATCGGGCGACCACTCGATTGAGCTCGCAAGATATTTGTCGGCTTCCGAGCCGTCAGTGCTGAGCAGCGTGTAGCTCGACGTCGTACTCAGCGCGGCACCGTTGGCACGACCGCCGCGACCGTTGTTCTGCGCATTTGGCGTGGGCGCGGGTTTGATCGCGATGTTGTAGTTCTGCACAAACGCGATGGTGGTGCAATCTGGCGAATAGACTTCGCTGCGCGGTTCGCCGGGTGTCGGTGCGGTTTCGCCTGCGCATCGTGGTGTGTTGCGAGCAGCACCGGCGCCAGCCGCACGGCCACCGCGACCACCTGCGGCTGCATCCGTGGAACGCGCGCATGCAGAGGTGGCAACCACACAGCGATAGCGCGCACCGGTCGCGTCGCCTTCAAAGGCAGCGCCGTTGTCGACCATCGTGATGGTGACAAAGGGGAGCGTAATCTCCGTGTACTGCTGCCCCGTGGCGACCGACATGCTGCTCGCTATCGCCGCGTGATCGAACGCCGGCTGCTTGCTCCACGAATCGGCGTCGACGCGCACAAAGCGCGTGCCGCCCGTGACGGAAACGCGATACACCGCCTGATGCGTGGTGCCAATCCACGTTTCGTTTTGCGCGACGCCGGTTGTGAGATTCGCGAAGCGCGTGTTGATGGCGGCGGCGCGGCGGTAGTCGTCGAGGGTGGGCTGGGCGTGTGTTGACAGTGGCGCCAGTGCCAGCGCCAGCACAAACGTTGCGCGGAGTGTAGAGGCGAGCATCGCGAGGAGGGCGCGGGAGGGTCGCTGCATCGGAGGTGGCCGAGTGGCGGAGGATGTGGCAGGCGCGCGCGCGGCGCGGGTGCGGCTATTCTACCGATTCAACTGGACGCGCAAAAGGAACGAGGAGGTGAGCGGTCGTGCGTGACGTCCGGTCGAGCTGCATAACATCAGTGACGTACCGTGCCGCGCGGCGATTGCCCCATCGCCACCCGCCGCGCCAGCGCCTCCAACTCCGACCGCTTTGCTATCGCGTCCAACCACTCACTTGGAATCGCGCTGCAGCCGTAATACGCACCCGCCAACTGCCCGTACACCGCGCCGGTGGTATCACTGTCATTACCGAGATTCACCGCCTTCAACGCACCCTCGGCAAACGTGCTCGACGTCCCGAACGCCCAGAGCGCGGCTTCGAGTGTGTCCAATACAAAGCCCGACGCGGGAAGCCCCGCCGCGGTCTTTGATCGCCACGATCCTTGCGCGATCGCCGAGATGTCTGGGTGCAACGGGTGGCGCGCCCACCATCCGACTTCCGGTGCCCATTCCGCCGACAGCAACTCCCCCTTGGGCACCCCGCGCAACGCGCCGACGATGAGGCCCGCGTAGTAGCGGCAGGCGTCGATCGCACGAGGCTCGCCATGAGTCGTGCGCGACATCAACGCCGCGTATCGATCCACGCTGTGCCAATCGTCGGCAAAGTAGAGCGCGACGGGCGCCAGCCGCATTAACGAGCCGTTGCCGGCGGTGTTTTTGTCCGATAATCCTGCGTACGGATCGCCGCTTGCTTCGAACGCACGAAGCGCCTGCTTCACCGTCCCACCAATATCAAACGTGCGACCATTGCTCGACCAATACGCGTCGTGCCACCAACGCACGTAACGCTCCATCTGGTCTGTCGCATCGAATCCTTCGCACGCCACCAAGCTCTCCGCTAGGCACGCGGCCATCGATGTATCGTCAGTCCACTCGCCGGGCTTCAAGCTGAACGGCCCGCCACCACGAATGTTCGTGATGGGTATGAACTGGCCGGGATGCGAAAATTCGGCGGGCACGCCAAGCGCGTCCCCAACCGCGAGCCCCATAAACGATCCGAGATAGCGATCATTCAGCGTGGTCCGAGCGCGCAGCTGCGAATCATGCGCCGCCCACTGCCGCACGTACGCGATCTGTTTGGGGTTTTCCGGAATGCTACGGTAGGCACTCTTCTTCGCCTGCTTGAAGTGCGTGCGCACCCGCTCGAGCGCGTCCTCGCCGTCCAACCCGTGACGCACCAGCCAACATCCGATCGTCGTTCCGGTGCGACCCACCCCACCCCAGCAATGCACGTACACGCGACGCCCGCGGCTCACCGCATCATCGATACAATCAAGCAGCGCGATCATCTGCGCCGGATCCATCGGCGTCGACTGGTCAGGGAGTGGATGCTCCCAATACTCGACTGACACGTCACGCTCAGCGGCCAACGCGAACAGCTCCTCGCGGTACGGCGTCATGCCGCCGTTGTCCGTTCGCTCGGTGAGGTTGACGAAGCAATCGAAGCCCGCGTCAAGCCAACGCGACAACCGAGGCGCGACGTCGGCTCTATCCTTGGCACCGGGATAGGGGCCACCAGCAATCCGTCCGTTCGGCAGCGGCCAGACTTCCGGATCCGGCGGTACGATCGGCTTGCGTTCGCCAGCGTCGTCATCACTGATGGACCACTGGAGCCACCCGTGCGCGGCATCAATCGGCTTGGCGCGAGGGTCAATCGGCGAATCGCTCATTCGTGTTCCGTGGTTGTACGAAGGACAAGCAATGAACGCCTCCGCGAGCGGGCGCCGATGCCAAGTATCGCTAAAATTTGTGTGCTAGATAGCCTAGAAAAAAGAGGCAAAGATCGGGATTGAACCGATGACCGCGCCATTTGCATTCCTCGCGCGGTAGCACGTTCCCTCGGACGGAGAACCATGTCCCCGGACATAGTCTCGCCTATCCCCGCGCCTGCTCACTCGTCTCACCGTTACCGTTCGTCGCCCGCGATCGGCGCGCGGTCTCTCACTTTCTTCAATACGCGCTGAAACGCCGTGCGCGAGCCCCGCGCCGCCCGAGCCTCAAGATACTCGCTCGTGAGCAACGCCGACATCTTCTCGGCGAGTGACGTCGCGATCAGTTGATGGATCGAAATGCCTTCTTGCTCCGCTAGCACCCGCGCTTGGGCGTGCAACGATTCAGGGAGTCGGAGACTGATCGTACTCATGCATCCTCCTGGAGGATCGCTAAAAATTCGCCGGGAGTCAGCGTCTGCAGGCCAAACTGCTCCACACCCGCAAAGTCCCGCGTGTTGAACTTCACGATGTAGGTACACTGCGCTTGTCGTCCGCCCCATCTGCGCACAGGTCGAAACTAGAAATCAGGCGCGGTTGCGGTCTTCGCTTCCTGATGATGCGCGACAAACTCGGCGGGAGTCAGGTCTCCCGACGAACATCTGGCCGACGCAATTCAACCGTTGATCGGCACGTGCCGCAGCTGACAGCCGCAGCACCTAACCGTCCGCTACATCTTTGGCTTGCGCCGAATGTTTTCTGCTTTCTCTTTCGACAACCGATAGAGCATCACCGCCGCGCGCTCCGTCTGCATCGTGAGCGCCGGTAAGTTCACGGATTCATTCGGTGAATGCGCGCCGCCGCCAAGCGCGCCGAGTCCTTCAACGCCGTCAATGAATGGAGCAACGAAACTGAGATCGCCGGCACCGCGCTGCGCAGGGTCGCTGGCTTTCAGCGCGCCGTAGCCGAGTGCTTCGCTCGCGTCGCTGTAGAAGGTGAGCAGTTTTTCGCCACCGGGAGTGACTGCCATCGGCGGATATCCTTCGCTGAACGAAATCTCGGCGGTAGTGCCCTTCAGATGACGCGCGACGATCTCTTTCATCTTCGTTTGCGCGCGGACAATCTGCTCGGGATTCATCGCGCGGAGATCGCCCTGCACCCACGTGATAGGCGCAATGATGTTGGTCTTGCTTGCAACCGTACCGCTTTGTGTGAGTGAATCGTACGTCACGTTGGAGCCGCCGGCGATCGTACCGGGGTTGTACGTCAGATCTTTTTCATCGGCGAGTTCGCGACGGAATTCATCGAGGATGCGGGCGGCTTCGTAGATCGCGCCGTAGCCGTTGCGGAAGACGCCGCCCGAATGTGCCTGCTGCCCTCCGACCTTCAGTACCCACCCACTCGCTGAACGACGACCGATCGTCGCCTGTGTGCGCGATCCGCCTTCGAATGCGAGTGCGAGATCGGACTGCTTTGCCGCGTCGATGAGCGCTGCACGCGCGACGATAAGTGGATCGCCCGGATACTCTTCATCGCCCGTCATCACGATGGTGACGTTCAAGTCTTTAAGTGTGCCCGCAGCCTGCATTGCTTTGAGCGCATAGATCATGATGACATCGCCACCCTTGATGTCATTCGAGCCGGCGCCTTTCGCGATCGTGTCTACACGCTCAAAGCGTTGATTGGGTCCTTCGAACACCGTATCGAGGTGGCCAATGAGCAGGATGCGCGGCGTACCGGGCTTACCGACGTGGGTCGATACGAGATGTCCTGCACGCTTCATGTCCGATGGTACATCGACCCACTGCGACTTGAATCCCATGGAGTCGAGCGTCGCGCCGATAACGCGACCGACTTCGCGCACGCCTGTGAGATTGAGCGTACCGCTCGGAATGTTCACCAGTTTTTCGAGATACGAAATCTGATCGTCGCGACGCTTGGCGACTTCTGCACGCAGCAGAGTCTCGCTTTTGCCGAGCGACGTCTGTGCACTGAGTGATATCGGAAGCGCGAGCGCTGTGAGTAGTGTGCGTGCGTTGAACATATCGCTTACCTGTCAGGAAGTACGTGAACATCAATTTCTTGAACCTGGACTTGACCCGGTTTGATGAACACCGGGTTTCCGCGACGTGAAGCCGCTGCTCGTACTCCACCGGACTGACGGAGCCGAGGCTCGAGTGGCGACGCTGCCGATTGTACCACACTTCGATGTATGCGAAGATGGCGCGGGGGGCCGCGTGGTGCGAGACCAAGGATCGCTTAACGCGCAGCTCGTGTTTGAGCGTGGCGAAGAAACGTTCGACCACGGCGTTGTCCCAGCAATTCCTCTTGCGACTCCTGCTACCGGTCATGCCCTGTGCCCCGAGCATGGCTTGGTACGCCCCACCGGCGCCATATGCAGCGCATCGAGGAAGAGCGATTCGGCGAGGGTCGGGCGCATCGCCCAGCCGATCACGCGGCGCGAGGCCGGATCGAGGTCGACGGCGAGATAGAGACTCCGCATCGCTCCGAGATGACACTGCGCAAATCATGTTCGGAAGACAGTGTGTTCGTCTTCAGCAACGCTCGCTATGCCGCTCCTCGCGCAGCGGGTTCGATGTGTGCCGCTGAGATCTGGTGTTGGAACAACAGATGAATAACGGACGCAGCGCGATCAGAAGTGGCCGAGGGCTGTTATGCGTTGCATACGTTACACCCCGCGTCCATGCGCTGAAGACGCCGTGTCGCTGGCGCTGGTCGGAGCGGCCATCAATCGGCACGATACGTCATGATCGTGTCGACCGCGGTTCCTTTCGCGTTGGCGAAGGTGAAGAAGAGGCAGAAGGCCAATGTCGGTTGCTTCGGATACGAGAGTGACGCAGCGACGGCTCCCGCACGGCCGTGCGACACGACATGTTGGATGATGAGGGTGCTCGCGGGAGTTGTCCGCACTCGCTTCGCGAGTGCGAGCACCGCCGCCTGACCGTCGGCGGGCGGCTGCCCCGGGCTTCGCCACGTAACGCCGTCTGTGGTAAGGGCGGCAATGCCTGCGCTGTCGGCCGAGGATAACGCGACGGCGAGATCCTCAAGCAGGATGTTCTTGGGAGAATTGCCGCAGGTGCCGGATCGCTGTATGCGCATAGTCTGTGAGTAAGACCGAATCTTGTTGGAGCGGTATATCAATCGCGTGCTTTT
>JBBQDB010000175.1:0-7869 GCA_038319245.1 Gemmatimonadales bacterium | reverse complement strand
GAAATCCTGCGACGGCATGATGAGCAACTTGCGACCATCCCAGCCAATGCCGTCACGGATGGCCGCGTCGAGCGCCTTGTCATCGTAGTGCGACAATACGCCGCCCTTGCCAACCGTCAGATTCGGCGCGACGAGCCGTCCGAACGCCGCGTCGTCGGCCATCACGTTGCCGCCGAGGCTGGGGCTGTGACATTCTCGGCATCCGTTCACAGTGGTGAGCTTATGGCCGAGTGTCAGCGACGCGGAGTCGGTGGGAAGGGTGAGCGCGTTGCGTGATGGCGCGGTGCCCTTGGCCGAGAGCGCCGACTGGGATTTGCCGTATACGGCGCCGGCGGTGAGCACGCCGAGTCCGACGATGGTCGCGAGACCTCGACTAATCCATTGTCCAATGCGCACGAGGGGATGCTCCGTTCAGAGGGAGACCTTCTTTGCGAGCAATGGTAGCACTCTGCGTGGAGCACAGTGAGGTGCGTCGCAGCGATTACTGACAGCCGGCTTGTGTCGGAGGAGGGGTGTCGCGCGAACGTTACTGCGGCCGCTGTGCCTTGATCTCCTCGAGCACCTCGATATCGGCGGCATCCTGCATGCGACCGGTGCGTTTGGACGCGATCAGGTCATCGATAGATGCGGTGGGCACTGCGACCCCCTCAACGTCGAACCATGCGGCGCGCGGGTTCGCGTCCGCCCACCGCACGTTCCATGCACGAGTCAACACGTCCACGTTCGGAATGTCACCGATCATGGTCACCGCGTGCGTCGCGACATCTTCGGCACGCAGGTCCGCGGCCATGCCGAAGCCCAACGTCGCGAGAGCACGCAGCACGCGCTCCGCGTTCTCGACCGCGGGGTCGATGAGGATGTCGATATCCTGCGTCGCACGAGTCGTTCCCCACAGCTGCATGGCCGTTGCGCCAACCACGAGATAGCGCGCGCCCTCGGCGTTGAGACGACTGCACACACGTGCGACACGCGTGTCGTAGTCAGTCACGCGCGCTGCTCCGATTGCGTTTGTAGTCGAGAAAGTCCTCATAGCGCGCAAACGATCGGCCGCGGTGCGTACGGTCGTCATCGCCGCGATCGATTTGTCGCAGCGTTTCCTCTGCGGCGCGCACGCGCGCTTCGGGAGTCAGGGCGAGATCCCGTTGCAGCTGCGATAGTCGGGATGTGCCGAGTCCCGGGCGCGTGCCAGGTTCAAATTCCGGGTAGGCGCCGGAGGTCATCGCTGTCGCTGTCGGGAGCGCGTCGTGTACCGAGGGGGCTGCCGCGCGAGACGTTGCTTCCAACGATGCGACGTACCGGCGGATTGCTTCGGCGACAATCCAGCTGCGGGATCGATCCTGCGCCGTAGCCAGGCGGTCGGCGGCGGCCAACTCGGATTGGGGAAGCGTGATGGCGATTCGGGCGAACCGTTCGGATGTGCTCATACTGAAGCATACTGAGTATTACTGCGCTCCGCTACGCGACACTCCATAATTGACTTAGTTGTCGGACTTAGCTAAGTATCTGCATGGCGAATTCCAGCGAGCGTGTGTACAACATCCACGAGGCCAAGACGCACCTCTCCAAGCTGTTGGACCTCATGCAGAGCGGAGAGGACGTTGTGATTGCGCGCGCCGGAACGCCGATCGCGCGACTCACGCCCATCGTGCCGCCAGTTCACACACGCGTACTCGGCACTGAAGCGGGGCGCATCCTGATTGCCGATGATTTTGACGCGCCATTGCCGAGCGACCTGTTGGACGACTTCGGCGCATAGGCGCGATCATGCGCGTGTTGCTCGATACGCAAGTGTGGCTGTGGATGATTGCGGCACCGGAACGGCTGCGCGCGGAAAGCAGAGCGCTGCTCGCGTCGACCGAGCATGCACTGTTCCTGTCGGCGGCGAGCGCATGGGAAATTGCCATCAAGTATGGACTGGGCAAGTTGACGTTGCCCGCGCCTCCGGACGCGTATGTCTCGCGCCTCATGCAACACAGTCAGGTCGCGCCACTGGTGGTGCATGTGAGGCACGCGCTGCATGTGGCCTCACTACCCCTCCATCATCGTGATCCATTCGATCGACTGCTGATCGCGCAGGCGCAGGTGGAGGCGCTGCCGATCATGACGGCGGATCGCGCGTTTGACGCGTACGACGTGGAGACGATCGCGGCGTAGCGTGTAAGCGTGAGCGTTGCGTCCGACGCTCGATGCCGCGTCGCAATCCATCGATGAACTCTACCAGCGTTCAGCTTGGCCACATCCGCCTCGCGCGCGCGCCGACACGTGCGCAACAGATTCTCATGGAGCTCAAGCTCACGCCCGGCCTGCACAACCGACACGCCGCGCTCTCGCACCGCTTCCTGCTCAAACTCTGCCGTACTCCGTCGTCTTGTGCGCTTCATTCGGAAATCGTGATGAACACATGTGGTGAGCAGCGATTACGGTCATTTGTGCGGCAGGCTTTGTCTCGCCTGTTGGTCGCGGGCGTGGCACTCGTCGTGACCTCTCACACCGCCGAGTGTCAGCTTCGACTGTCGCCGTTGACCACGGTCTTCAGTGATGACGATGGTTTGTTAGGGCTTGATGAATGGAGCCAGCTCGGCGTCGGCCCGCGGAAGACGGTGTTCATGCTCGATACGAAGCGGGAAGGCATCTTCCTGATCGAGCGCCCTGGCGCGTCGCCCATGCGAATAGGCCGCAGAGGGAGCGGACCCGGCGAGTATGTTCGCGTCGCCGGCTTCGGCTGGTTAGGGGATACGCTGTGGGTCAGCGACGATGGGACACGACGAGTGACGTTCTTTGATCAGCTGGGGAAAGGGCACGTACGGACGCACGGCTTCACGGGTGTTGTCACTACCCACGCATTCATGTCGATGCCGCTGGCGCTCACGCCCAATGGGTCCGCTATCTGTCCACTGCTGAATGCCCGACCGTTAGCGGATGCTGCGTTCGCGGCGCTTGAGCCGTTAGGCCGCATTTCGCGCAGCGGGTCTGGTGCGTGGGATACGCTCTTCTTGCTCGATCCGCGACATCGAACATTCAGTTTCGCTGTGGGAAAAGGGCGCCGATCGGGAATGCAGCCTATGAGCGATGCGACGCTATGGGCAATCAGTCGCAACGGGCAGTATGCGGTGAAGATCGATCGCGCTGACGACGCGCGCATCGAGAACGGGACGACCGTGACACTGCTCCGTACGACTGGTGCCAAGGTATACCAGCTTCGCTTGCCACGTCCCACCGACGCCGTCACGACGGCCGACATTGAGGACATCGTCCAGCGGAACGCTGCGCTCTTCCAACGGCCGACAGCGCCGCCAGCAATGCGTGACTTTCCGACCGCACTGTTCCGACAAAACTTGTTTCGACCTCGCTATCGGATCCCCGTTACCGAGGTCGTGCTAGGAGATGACGGGACCGTATTGCTGCGCGGTAACGACTGGACGTCGAAAAACGTGGTGTACACATGGCTCACGCCGACTGGCGGCGTACGTGGCACGTTCACGGTGCCGGTGTCGCAATACGTGCGGGCCGTGCTTGGCGACGATGTGTGGTCGGTGGCTGTGGACGCGGACGGCGTGGGGTCGTTGGTGCAGCAGCGCGCGAGGTAGTGGGCGCATGCGACGTGCAACCGCCCAGCACAAGTCCCGTGACGGGACGGCAAGATTGTCGAACGATTCGGCGGTCAGGCTGACCACGTGAGCATCAAAGCCTCGCTCTGCGGATACGCGCGGCGTGGGTTCGGATCTGTTCGAAGATTAGCTGCAATCCGCGAGGGTGCGGACCGATCGCGCGCATCAAGCGTCAAACTTTTTTGACGCCTATTTAAGCGCCATGTCGTCTAACGCCTGAAGTTCGACGCAAATGAACCGTCCAGTCGCGGGCTTGTTCCGCGGGCGCAGTTGTGCTTGGCTTCCATTCTTTCTGTAACTTTCAGAGCGGGCTATTAATGCGCGATGGCAATGCGAGCGCCATAGGCTTGTCAACCATTTCCCGCGGCGGCAGCAAAATGGCGCTCACCCAATTGTGCGCATACCTAAGCTCGACGCAGTCCGGTTGGAACGAATAAAAGCCGTCGTTTGACGAAATGTCGGATCGCTTGTACCGTCTCGCTGCGGTGGGCGAATGCCTTCCGAGGTGGCACTTGGTGACATTCATCATTCAGGAGGAAAAATGAAATTCGGTCTGCGCCTCTCAGTAACTGTGCTCGCCGTACTTGTAGCGGCATTTCCTTCACGAGGGATGGCGGAGGGAGAGGAAGGTTCTCAGTATTACCAGTGTCTCCAAGGGGCTTCATACGCTTTTGCGTACTGTGGAGATCACTGTCCGCCGTACTCGTATGCCGAGTGCTCGCGTGACTACGACTGGACTGTTAATGCGTGCGGTCAGCAATTTCCGCACCAACTTAGGCGGAGTCCGTACCTGAGTGGGATGCGCGAGTTATCCAATGAGTTGACGCGGCATGGCTACTCCTTGAATTATCGCAGAGGCGTGATAGCTCGCGCATCCGGCGCTGCTCCAAGGCCGCAGGGTTGTTGCATTTTAAGATCGATACTGCGCCTGCGGATGATCATAGATAAATGAAACGGAGTGCTCCAGATGCGCCGACGTAGACGAGTTCAACGGTACGCCGAACTTTTGATGATTGCGCTTCCGATGCTCTGTGCGAGTTGCGCCCGTGAAGAAAAAACTGTGTCTGCACAAGAAGTCAGCAGTCGCGTAACTCGTCGAATATTGGTGAATCCAGCGCTCATTGATGGACAAACGATCGACGCTGATTGGTTGGGGGACAGCGCAGTTTTGTTGGTAGCAGGTACCGGGACGAGCATTAATGTAGTGACGTGGAGCGGCGCGTTGCGCGCCGTTGGCCGAAAGGGGGACGGCCCCGGAGAGTTTCGTGGGATCTCTAGCGTGATCGCGACTGGCGACACGGGATTCGTGGCGATAGATGCCGCATTGCGGCGCGCCAGTTACTGGGGCATCGACGGAACCTTACGCCGCGAAGTACCGCTGAGTGGCTCTTACATCGGCGGTGCATGGTCGACTGATTCCGGCTTGGTGGTGAGATCACATTCCGAGGATCGGACGAGCATTTTGCTGAGGAAGGTGGGATGGTCATCCGACTCACAACCAGTACTTCGAACCATCAGGTTTACACGAGATGGCAGTGCTTCATCGTGCCAATACTGCAAGATCGCCGTTGGCGCGGACGTGTCGGTTTGGTCGAGTGTTGCGGACGACACCGCATACGCACTTCTCCGACTTGGGGCTGATGGCTCGGCAGCGCATGTAGTGCATCGGCTAGGCCTTCAATTAATAGAGCGCACTGAATACGAAATCGACTCAGTCGCGAAATTTCGAGATTGGGTAGTTAGGCAACGAGGGAGTGACATTGCGCGCCGCGCCATGCTAGACGCCTACCGGTCGCTACCAATACCCACAATGAAGAGTCGATTTGCCGGAGGAGTGCTACTCGATCGCACATCTGACGCATTTATTCTTCGATCCACCCGCCGCGGAAGTCCCGCCGCAGTTGATGAGTTCAACTCGAATGGAGATTACTTGAGGACGATTCTGCTGCCCGAAGGCGCGCGCCCGCTGCGAGTTCGGCTAGGACGGCTTCTGGTGATGCGCGAGGACGAAAGCGGTCAAAGCCTAGTCGAGGAATACAAAATCGACAGCGTTAAAGTCGGGTATGACTAAATTAAGAGTCGCTCTCGAGTGATCTCGCAGCGCCTCGTACGCGAGATGCTCGAAACTTTGACACTTGGTGCATTAATGCGCCTCACTTGCCATCGTCGGAGAGAATGAGATGTCAAATAGGCGGTTGCAAGGTGAGTCGGTAGTAAACTGCTTGCTCGCGTTAGTTGCGGTGATTGCAGGTGGCGTAATCGTGCGGCGAGAGGTCGGCTCGTTTTCGGCGCGACATGCCTCCGCAAATCTCGAGTACGTTGCCGAATGGCGACAGAAGTCGAAGATTGGCCACCTAACTGGTTCACCGAACGCAGTAATCCAAGTGGTGGTACTTGGCGATTACCAGTGTCCCGCATGTCGACGGCTGGAGGGGTTGCTAGATGCAATGCGGTCAAGGTTTCGCGATACGTTGGCGGTTACGCACCTGCAGTTTCCGCTGGCCTACCATCCCTACGCCGTCGCGGCTGCCACCGCAGCAGAGTGCGCCGCCGCCCAAAACCTTTTCGAGCCAATGCATCGCCGCTTGTTTGAACTGCAGGATTCGCTCGGAAAGCGCAGCTTCTCAAGCATCGCATCAGATGTCGGCGTTCGGGATCAAGAACAGTTCACTAGCTGCATGGAGCGTTCAGACACCTTACCACAGATCCGGAACGCGCTTCGCTGGGGGCAGGCGCTCAAAATCCGAGGAACCCCGACCGTACTTGTAAACGGGCGAATGATTCCGGGGCTGCCGAACGATCAGGCGCTGGAAATGGAGCTTCGAAGAGCGTTGACGGTATCTAGCCCATAAGAGACGCAGGGAATTGCTCTAGACAGATTGGTTTGCTCTTCGAGCAGGATGCGGACGACGACTTTCTGTGCGTTTACTGGCAATTCACGTCGCTCACTATTCAGCACAATGAATTGCCTAGAGTATACCGGCCACTGAGCCGTCCCTCTTTCCATCGACATACGGAGGCGCTTCTGCTTGCTCGAATTGCACGAGGCTTGCAGACAGCAGCGTGGAATGCCTCTAGCTTGCATTCTAGTGCGGCTCGAAGTTGTCGAAGACGTCTGTGCCGGCGTCATCGAGTGCGGCGTCGTGCAGCGAGGTCCGCTCGGCCTTAAGCGTGTAGAGGAAACTCTGCATCACAACTTTCTCCCAAGCGATGCCTGCGCGACGCGGGCTGCGCATGATTGCTTCGACCGGAAGCACGCGTTGCAGGCTTTCACGGGTCTATTAGTTCCGCGCTCTGATGTGAGTCGCGGCACACCACCGCTGGCAATGGATTGATGCCATCGGCACGAATTCGTATCGCGTGGCCTGCGACGCAAGACCATATTAGCGGTAGCTCCTCCGGTATGACCACATTGAGAGCGTGCCCCCAACACGTCTTTTTTGCCCCAACCACATCCAATGCCATTGTCGGTGCTATGAGCTCTACGTCGGCGCAATGTCTCAAACGCCTGATGGTCGCCACGAGCACCGTCGCTTGCGCCGTCATCGCCGCATGCACCAAATCCGACGCCGGCGCGCGCTCCACCAGTGCCGACTCCACCGTCGCCCGCACCCTCGCCGACTCCGCGCCCAAAAGCTCACTCGCCCTCCCCGTGGTCACCGCCCCCGCGCGCGACGGTGACTTGGTCCTCCTCGTCACCACCACCGGTCAGGTTCGCGCCGACGCCGCAGTCAAACTCCGCCCCGAAGTCGGCGGCATCGTCGCCACGCTGCGCGTACACCCGGGCGACGCGGTCACCAAAGGGCAAACGCTCGTCACGCTCGACCCGTACCCGTTCGATCTGGCGGTGCGCGAAGCGCAGGCCACGACCGACGAAGCAGAGCAGCGCCTGTTCGAAAGCTACGTCCCCGAATCACTCGTCACTGGTAACGCGCCCACCGCCGCACAACGCAAAGCGCTCGTTGCCAAGTCGGGGCTCAGCGGCGCACGACTGCGGCTCGAACGCGCACAGTTCGAGCAAACGCACGCCACCATCACGAGCCCATTCGATGGGCGCGTGGACGTAATCGATATCGCACCGGGGGAACGCGTCACACCAGGGCAGCCGCTGCTCACCATAGTCGACACGCGCAACCTGCGCATCGAGGCGCAGGTGCTCGAGCACGACTTGCCGCTGGTCCACGTGGGCGGCGACGCGCGCGTCACCAGTGCCGGCGCACCGGGGCGGGTAATCGCGGGGCGTATTGATGCGGTGCTGCCG
>JBBQDB010000174.1:0-7885 GCA_038319245.1 Gemmatimonadales bacterium | reverse complement strand
ACTACTTCCCCTCCGGCACCAGTACGAACCTCGCCTTCCTCCCCTCATCCAAAAACCCCTTCGCCGCGGCCGCCAACTTCCCCGGCGTCAACCCCGCGATCAACTCCTCATTCACGAACACCGTCGTCGGATCATCGCCGTTCTCCAACCGATCGCGCAGTACTCCCGTCCACCACGCATTCTGTTTCCGCGACACCTCCAGCGCGCGCCGCTGCTGTTCTCGCACCCGCTCCACTTCCGCCGCACTCGGCGGCACGCGCCGCAGCGAATCGAGCTCCTGCTGCACTGCGCGATAGAGCGTGTCCGCCTTGTCGGGTGCGCTGCCAAAGTCGATCACCAGCTGCCACTCTGAGCGCGGCCGCCGCGCAAAGCCGGCATTCACGCTCACCGAGTACGTCGCTCCCAGCGATTCGCGTAGACGGTCCAGCAATCGCATCTGCAGCAACTCGCTGACCGACGAGAGCAAGTACGACTGCTCGCGACTCCATGTGCCGATACCGGCGAGCATGATCACGCTTTGGCTCTGCGGCGCGAGTCCTTTGCGCACCGTCTTATCGATCTGGCCGCTGAACAGCTTGGGGCCCACATCGCGCCAAGTTTCTTTGCGGCCGGCCACTGGAAGCGGAGCGAGCCACTGCGCCACGAGCGGCTTGAGCACCGCGGGATCAACGTTACCGACGAACAGGAATGAGAAGTTGCTGGCGTCGCTGAATCGATCACGATAAATCGCCGTCAATTGCGCGAGATCGAGTTCTTTCAGGCGGTCGACGGAGAGCGTGCGCACGCGCGGGCTGCCGTTGCCCAGCGTCATCTGCACCGTGTCCTGAAAGACCGCGGCAGGATTCGCGTCCTTGTTGCGCAGCTGTGCATCAAACTGCTGCAAGAGCGCCTGAAATGCCGAACTGTCGGCGCGCGGCGCGGTCATGCGGAGCCAGGCGAGCTGCAGTAACGTCTCGAGATCTTTGGGCGACGCGCGTCCGTTCAATCCTTGTGCCAGATCGCTGATGAACGGCGTCACGTTGGCGACCTTGCCTGCCAGCTTCTTGTTCAAATCGACGAGCGAAAATTCTCCGACACCACCGTTGGCCAGCACGCCCGCCGCGATCGCACCGCGAAACACGTTGCTATCGGGCATCACGCTCACGCCACCCGGGCTCCACGCCGACATCAGGATCTGGTCGGCGTTGAAGTCAGTCGTCTTCACATACACGTTGATGCCGTTCGACAACGTCCACTGCGTGAGTCCGATCGCGTCGAATGACTTTTCTGCCACGATGCGTCCGGGCGTCGGGGCTTGCTTGACCAACGCGCCTTCCGCCACCGTCTCCGTCCACGGAGTGATCGTTGCTGCGCTGACGGCGCGAAACACATTGCGCACCTGCGCTTCGGTGGGTGCGACCAGTCCAGCCTTCTGCGGCAGCGTGACCGTGACGACGCGATTGGCTGCACCGACACGAGCCGTTCCGGCATCGTTCACTTCGCTCAGTGTTATCGCCGGCAGCAATCGTTGCGCCGCGGCGTACTCGAACGCGATGCCGGGAATTGCGTCGCCTGACAGATAGTTGTCGACGTACTCGCTGACGAACGAGGCGGACGGTGTCTTATCGCGCTCAGTGAACGCACGTTCGTAGCCACGCAGCAAACTCGTACGCGCACGATCCAGTTCGGCCTGCAAAAAGCCGTGGCGATGTACACGCTCGGACTCGGTGAGCAACAGCTGCAGCGACTCGAGCAGCTTGCCCTCTTTCGCACCCGCGTTGAGTGCGTAGTAGTCGGCTGCGCGCACGAAGTTGCCACCGCCACCGCCGGCACCGGTAATTGGCGCATCGGGTTTCCGCGAAAGCTCACCAAGTCGCTGGTTGAGCATCGTGTTGTACAGGCTCTGCAGCATGTCGCGCCGCAGATCGCGCACCAGCGTAGTTCCGGTCGGCGGCAACTTCCACAACACGCCAACCGACGACGACGTGAGCTCGGGGTCCGACGCGATCGTCACCAACGTCGAATCGTGACGCGGGACCGCCGCAATCGTACGCTGGCGTTCGCTGGTGCGCTTGGGAATCGAACCAAACGTCCGGATAATCAACGCTTGCAGCGTATCCGGATTCGCATCGCCCACGGCAATCACCGCCATCAGGTCGGGACGATACCAGTCGCGCCAAAAACGCTTGAGCGGCGCAGGATTCGCCTTTTCGAGAATCGATTGCTTCCCAATGGGTAATCGATCCGCGTAGCGCGACCCACGAAAGATGACCGGAAACTGCTTCGTGCGAATGCGTTCGTTGGCGCCGAGCCCGTCGCGCAACTCCGAGAGGACGACACCGCGTTCGGCCACGACGTCGCTCGAATCGAAGAGCACACCATTGGCAACATCGCCGAGGAATCGAAAGCTCTTGGCGAGAATACCGGCGCTGTCGGTCGGTACCGGCAAAATAAACACCGTTTCGTCAAAGCTCGTCTCGGCGTTCAGGTCAGCGCCAAACCGCACGCCGATCGATTCCAAGTATTTGACGATTTCGTTTTTGGCAAACGTTTTCGTGCCATTGAACGCCATGTGCTCAATGAAATGCGCCAATCCCTGCTGATCCTCGTCCTCGAGAATCGAGCCTGCGTTGACCACGAGCCGTAGCTCGGCCCGTTGCTCCGGCTTGGCATTGCGACGGATGTAGTAGCGAAGCCCATTTGGCAGTGTGCCGATGCGTACCGCCGGATCGACTGGCAGCTTAGCCGTTAACGCAAACGAATCGGTTGGGACGCTGGCCTTTGCTGCGCGTGCGGACGTCTGCGCAATCAGCGGTGCCGCGCACAACAGCGTGGCCGCCACGGAGCTACGAAGGAATTGCATTGACTGATCAGGGAAGAAGGACAAGCGCTCGCTCCTCGGGAATTGCGACGTGCTAAAATAAAAAAACTGCAGGCCGCGACATTCGCGAAATTCGCGGCCCGCAGTTTGTAGTTCTTGTTGTTGTTGCTCATCACGCCATCTCACTGCCCGAATTTCCCACGCAACAGCGCACGTAAATCCACCGTCGCTTCCACGCGCGGTGCCGGCAACGCCTGAATCGACTCCGGCGCCATCGTCACGCGCTGCATCGTCGAGCGTACCCCGTTATCGAGAAAGCGCGACAACTGGCCATACGCAAAGTCTGCCCCGGTGCGGCTCGGGTAGCTATGCAACGGATACGTCACATACAACTGATCGCGCGCACGCGTCATCGCGACGTACAGCAGCCGACGCTCTTCATCGACCTGCGCCTCGTCACCCGCCGAACGCGCCATCGGAAAGATGCCATCCGCCGCCCAGATCACGAAGACCACGTCGAACTCTTTCCCCTTCGACGAATGCGCCGTCGACAAGATCAACGCATCGTCCTCGTCACCATCACTGCCCACCGCGAGATCCTGCGTGTTGCTCGGCGGTTCGAGCGCGAGCGCTGACAGAAACGATGACCGATCCGGATAGCCCGCCGCGATCACTTCCAGTTGATCGAGATCGGCCAACCTCGGCGGCGCGTCATCATACGTCGCCTTGAGGATCGGATCGTAGAGCTGTCGGACCAGACGAATCGCTTCTGCCGGCGCGTGCGTGTTTACCCGTCGCATGCCATCGAGCAATGCCGCCATCGCCATCAACCCCGGCTTCGCGCGCGAGGGCGCACGCACCGCGCCAATGATCATCGGCTCCCACGCGTGCTGCGTGAGTAGTTCTACCGCCGCGCGAGCGGTCGCGTCACCCACGCCGGGAAGCAGGCGCAGCAAGCGATACCAACTCACTTCGTCGCGCGGATTTTCGAGCACGCGCAGGAAGGCGAGAATGTCTTTGACGTGGGCTGCCTCGAGAAATTTGAGGCCGCCCCACTTTTCGTACGGAATCCGACGGTTCGCCAATTCGATTTCGAGATCGGCCGACAGGTAGCCCGCGCGAAAGAGCACCGCCATCTCGCGCAGCGGAATCCCCTCGTCGTGCAACTGCAGAATGCGATCGACCACGAACTTGGTCTGCTCGTGTTCATCGCGCAGCGTGACCAGCCAGGGCGGTTCGCCGCCGGTGCGCTCGGTCCAGAGCTGCTTCGAATACCGTTCGAGACTGCGCGAGATCAACGCGTTCGTCGTCTCCAGAATCGGACCCACCGAGCGATAGTTGCGCTCCAGGGTCACGATGTGCGTGCCCGGGAACTGCGACGGAAAATCGAGGATGTTGCGGATCGTCGCACCGCGAAACGAATACACACTTTGCGCATCGTCACCAACGACGGTCAGTTTTCCGTTCGTGCACAACGCGCGCAGAATCCGCGACTGCAGCGGATTGGTGTCCTGATATTCATCCACCAGCACGTGATCGTAGAGCGCGCGAATTTGCGCCGCGATGACGGGATCGTGTTCGAGCAGCAGCGCCCATGACAGCAGCAGATCGTCGTAGTCGAGCAGATTACGCTCGCCTTTTCGCCGCACGTAATCGCCGAACAGACGTTCGAGGTCGCCGGCCCAGGCGAGAAAATGCGGCCACTGGTCGGCCAGGATATCGGCGACCGGCTTATCGGTGTTGATGTGCCGAGAGTAGATGGCGAGGGCCGTTTCGGCGCGGGGAAAGCGCGGGGCGCCGCCTTTGGAGTCGCCGTACCCGAAGCTGGCGCGGGCGATGCCCATCAGGTCGCCTGCATCACCCTGGTCCAGGATCGTGAAATCGGCCGCAAGGCCCGCGGCGGGCCCAAACCGTCGGAGCAGGCGGTGCGCCGTGCCATGAAAGGTGCCCCCCTGCACGGCCTGCGAGGCCGACCCGACCAGCCGCTGGCAACGGTCGAGCATTTCCTGCGCGGCTCGGCGCGTGAAGGTCAGCAACAGGATGCGGCTGGCAGGAACCCCTCGTCCTATTAGATGCGCGACGCGATGGATCAGGGTCCGCGTTTTCCCCGAGCCGGCCCCTGCCACTATAAGAAGAGGCGTATCCCCGTGGCTGGCGGCCTCGGCCTGCGCGGCATTGAGTGCCGGTCCCATTGCGTCGGTGGCCGGCACCGGGACGTGCAAATGGGTAGGGACGTGGAGGCGCGGGGTGTCTGCCATGGAGTCGGAAGATAGGCGGACGTGCAACGCCCGGCGGAGTGTCGATCGGGCCGCGTGTGTGACGCACTGGCGGGGCTGCCCGTCTTCCAGACTGGCAGGACCGTTAGGGGTGGAGGACGGAACGACGTTGCGGCTCACCCCGTGAGGGTGGCCCATGGCGGCGTTCGGTTCTCGTTACTGGAACGTGATGGACAGAGAAGCAGCGTGTGGGCACTGACCGCTTGACCGAGCGGGGAAGGGCCCATAGCTTTGCGTCTTGCTATCTGGTCACTGTTGTGTCCACGAGTGTGGGCACTTTTGTGTCAGATGGTGCGGGTGTCAGTTTTGTCGCCTTGGTGTGGACGCAAACCGGCCGCTCCCCGGAACGTGTCCAGTCCCATGCGATCGACTGATTCGAGGTCACACCAATTTCGGTGCGCTCTCTTCAAGAAGTTTTTCTGTTGGCGGCGGCCCGGCTGACGGCAGAAAGTCAACTCCACTACCTCGTAAGAGGGGGATGAATGCAACTCTTTTCTCGGAAGAAGGCGTTACTCGCCGCGAGTCTCAGCGCGTTGGTTGCGTTGGGTGCTTGCGGTGATAACGTCACGGTGCCCCCGGCGGTATCTACGCCTGTGGTCATTTCGATCACCCCACCTAGCGCCACGCTGAACGTCGGCGAAAAGGTGGCGTTCGCAGTACAGATCAGCGGTGGCAGCACGACTGCCGCGCCGACTGTCGCGAGCTGCACGTCGAGCAACACGGCCGTCGCCTCGGTGGCGCTGTCGGGTTCTGCGTGCACGGCGACGGCGGTTGCCGCTGGTAACGCCACGATCACCGCGACGGCCTCCACGGGCCAGAGCGCTGCTGCACAGGTGACGGTTGCCGCCCCGGCTCCCGCCATCACGGGTCTCTCGCTCACCCCTGCCGCGGCGAACGTCTCGGTTGGCGGCGCAGTGACGATCACGGCCAACCCGACCAGCACGCCGAACGGCGTCACGGTCACCCGCACGTTTGCCACGAGCAGCGCCTCCATCGCCACGGTGACGGCGGCTGGTGTTGTGACCGGCGTCGCGCCGGGCGTCGCCACCATCACGGCTTCCGTGACTGGCGCAGGCACGGGCTTCACCACGACGACGCTCTCGGGCTCCGTCACGGTGACGGTCACGGCGCTTCCTCCTGGCGTGACCGCGGTCATGGTCACCCCGCAGGCAGTCTCGCTGATCGCCGGCCTTTCGCCGGCGCAGACGCAGCAGCTGACTGCCACGGCGACCCAGCCGACTGGCGCTGCCGCCGCGACGATCACGTACGGCACGTCGAACCCGGCAATCGCCACGGTGAGCTCGACCGGTCTCGTCACCGCCGCTGGTTCGGGCGCTGCCGTGATCACGGTGACGGCCACCTCAGCCGCGAACGCCAGCTTCGGCGCGTCGACGGCCACGGTGCAGGTTCCGGTGACGGTCGGCGCTGCGGCGCAGGTCATCATCAATAGCCTGACCGACCAGGGCGCGACCATCGACATCACGAATGTCGCCGGTCAGTTCGAAGTGAACCTCTCGCTGCAGCCGAACGGACAGGTCGTCCAGTCGGTCCAGGCGTTTGTGTGCAACCAGGGTGAAGCGCAGGCGGCTTGCATCGCGCGTGGTCCGGCGGCGCAGCAGACCTTCGGTGCCGCTGGTGGCCAGGCTGGCCCGATCCAGCTGTACATCAACTCGGCTGAATTCACCCCGCCAGACTTCACGTCAGGTGCGGATGCCAACACGCTGTTCAAGAACGGCCTCAAGACGATCGTCGCCACGGTGACGGCCGCGAACTCGACGGCCCCGAGCGCGTCGAACAACCTGTCGCAGATCAACTTCAACAACATCGACGGCCTCACGGTCGCGTGGACGCAGCCGACGAACAAGGCGAACGACGCCAACGGCATCACGTGGTACGGTGGTCCGACGACGCCGGATGCGCTCGTCCCGGGTTCGTCCTCGGGTCGTGGCTCGTTCACGATCGTGCCGGTCATCTACACGCCGAACCGTACGCTTGTGTCGATGTTCTTGAGCTTCGTCGACAACAGCGGCCAGTTCTCGTGCGGCAGCCCGATCCAGGATACGGTTCGCCCGTTCACAGCCACGTACGGCTCGGACGCGCGCTCCACGGTTGACGGTTCGATCAACTTCTTCTGCTCCACGAACGCGCCGTCCAGCGTGCTCGGTGCCGTGTCGGACGTGAATGGCTACTCGCCGATCGTCGTCTCCTCGGTGGACAACAACAACGCGAACGGCCCGACCAACGCTGGCCTCACGCCGTTGGCCGCGACGTCGATCTTCACGCCGATTTCGGCGAGCTCGATCGGTTCGCCGACCTTCGCGGGTCGCTTCCGTCAGTCGCTCTCGTACCGCCCGACGACGATTTTCATCCCGGGTGACTATCGCTCGCCTGTCTTCCTCGCGTATGACGTGAAGGGTGGCGGCGGCGCTGGTGTGTATGTGGACTCGGCGTGGACCAACGCGGCCTACGGCTTCGCCGGTGGCTTCTCGTCCAGCACGGGTAACCCGCTCCGCTTGTCCGTCACGGACAACAACGGCGGCGGCAACGGTGTCGGCCTGTTGGGCTCTGGCGCAACGACGTCGGCGCGTAACACGCAGTTCCTGGTCTGTAACTTCCCGACCACGATCCCGACCACGTCGGCCTACAACTGCACCTCGCCGGTTGTCACCGGCACGATCGCGTCGACCGTCGGTTCTGTGAGCCTTGGCGAAAACGCCGTGGACTTCACGAACTCGGCCTACGTCATTCAGGTTGTGGAAACGGACCGTCTCGGCAACCGTCAGGCCACGCAGCCGTTCGGCTGGTCCAA
>JBBQDB010000173.1:0-8012 GCA_038319245.1 Gemmatimonadales bacterium | reverse complement strand
TACTCGCACGCGCAAGCGAAAGGCAAAGAACCGCTCGTCGAATTTGAAATGATGACTTGGCCGGAAGTCAAAGCGGCCATGGAAGGCGGAAAAAAGACTGCACTCATCTACACCGGCGGAACCGAGCAGCGCGGCCCGCAGAACGTGAATGGTGGCCACAACTTGATGGGCCGTGCGACGGTGAAAGCCATCGCGCTGGCGCTGGGCAACGCGATCGCCATGCCGGTGCTGCCGTACACGCCGAACAACGCGAGCGCGATGCTGCCAGGCACGATCGGGCTCACGCCCGAACTGCTGTCGGCAGTCCTCGAGCGCATCACCGAACAAACCATCGTTACCGGTTTCACCAGTGTCGTACTCATGGGCGACCATGGCGGCGGACAGCCAAACGTCTACAAGGATCTGGCAAAGAAGCTCGACGACAAGTACGGCCCGCAAGGCACGCACGTGTACTACTGCGATCAGGTGTACTCAGTGGCCAACGCCGACTTCGACAAGTGGCTCAAGGAGCAGGGCTTCCCGTCGAGCTCACATGCGGGCATCCCCGACACGTCGGAAATGCTCTATTTGGGCGGCGAGACGTGGACGCGTTCTGAACTGATTAAGACGGCCCTCGGTGACACGGCTGTTGCCCCGGGGACACCGCGTGATCCGAACGCCAAGCGCGTCAACAACGGCATCACTGGTGACGGACGCCGCTCCAGCAAGGAGCTCGGCAAGCGTATGTTCGAAATGAAGGTGTCGTACGCCGTCAAGCAGATCAAAGGCTTTCTCAACATGCCGGCCGGTAACTAACGCCCTGCTGCTTTCTTCCCGATTTCCACCGCCTTGAACCCCGGCTCGCCCCAGCCCATCACGAAAACGCTGAACCCTTGCTTCATGCGCATCTCGATGTCGTTGGCGTTGGCCGGGTAACCGCACGGCACGTTGAACTCCTTGCACGCCGCGAGCACCCGCTGAATGGCGCCCTCCCAGCCCGCTTCGTCGAGCGTGCGTTTGCCCGTCCCATCGGTCGTTGAGAAAACTTGCCGTAGCGTACCAGCACCCGGGAAGAGCACCGAGATCCCCTTCACCGCGGCAATCTCGCGTACGTGCTTTAATCCTTCCTTGCTTTCAACCACCGTCCAGTTGGTCAGTTCGCCCTTGGGGTTGAGCGGATACAGGTCGGCCTTGGTCTTGTAGTCCTTTTCGCTCATCCCCCAGAAGGCCGGTGCGCCGCCGACGTCGTCCGGGCGGATACCACCCTGCGATTTGAAGCGCATCATCCGCAGCCCCTGCTGGACTTCCTTCGCGCTCTCCACGCCCACGAACATGATCGTGGTCACGCCCAGGTTGAGCTGTTTGCCGATGCGGTCGGCGGCCTTCATGGTGTCCGGCGCGATCTCCGGCGTTTTGATGGCCAGCGGGTGATGGAATCGCCCGTTCTTGATGGTCGGGCCCCCGGCGGCGATGCCTTTGACGAACTCGGCGTAAATCGGGAAAGCATTGCTGAAATCCCGATCGACGGTGCCAGCCTCCGAATTACCCTCCATGCTGCCGTCGAACACGTAATCACCCATCGTGTTGGCGAGCGCGTCCGCCGCGAGCTGGGCGGGAGTCTTGACAGAGTCGGGCGGCATCGCCGGTGCGCCTCGGCCCGCTCGACGGTTCCCGGGGGCGTACAGGCCGAAAAGGGGCTGCTTCTTGGCCAGCAGGTCGATCATGCCGTTCAGATGCACGCCGCTCTGCGCCGCGGCTGGCGCCGCCAGCGCACCACCTATCGCGGTAATGGCGAGCAGCGCCGTTGCCATGGTGCGAGCTCGTACGTCGAGTAGACGAGCGGTATGCAGTTGAGCGTCGCGCACGCGCTGGAGGCGTAGTCGCACGGGGCCTGTCTCCACGTTTTCGGTAGGAACGGCGTAGTACTGTCAGGGAGTGGTGGCGGGACTATGCCGTCGCTCGTGTCCGCAGGCAAGGGTCACAACAGCAATGCCGTTCCTCCCGAGCCTTGCCAGAGGCTCCGGGCCCTCCCAGCTTTCACTCGTTGTCTCCCTCCTATTTTGCCGCAGAGACCTAGAGGTTCAGGTATGAAGGCATTCGCACTCGCCGCCTCAGGCGTGCTGCTCGTCGTGGCCGGTGCCGCCGCACATGACGGCCCCGCACGAACAAAATCCGCCCCATCGGTTCCCGTGACGCGGTCCGCGCGACTGTCACGAGCCTCGGGCGTGCACGCATCGAGTACGCGTGCGCATGCGATCTCCAACGACGCGCTCACCGAAATCGTGCAGGCCAACTGCGCGGAATCGTGTCACAGCGCCAACCGCAAGCTCGGCAATCTCTCGCTCGCCGACTTCGATGTCGCAACCGCTGCGATGCACCCGGAAGTCGCCGAGAAGATGATCAATAAGCTGCGCGCCGGTATGATGCCGCCCGCGGGTCGTGATCGTCCCGGCGGCGACACGCTCGACGTGCTCGCAGCGACGATGGAGCGCATGATCGATACGAAGGCCGCGGCGAATCCGAACCCTGGATCGCGCACCTTCCAGCGATTGAATCGCGCCGAGTACGAGCGGTCGGTGCACGATCTGCTCAGCATCGACGTGAGCGCGGGTTCGTGGCTGCCGCTCGACACCAAGAGTGCGAACTTCGACAACATCGCGGACTCGCAGATGCCGTCGGCAACGTTGCTTGACGCGTACATGGACGCCGCGAGTGCCATCAGCCGGTTAGCCGTCGGCGATCCGGCCGCGAGCGTGTCAAGCACGACGTACAAGCTCGCCCGGCTCGCGTCGCAAACCGAAACCGCTGACGGCGCGCCCCAAGGTACGCGTGGCGGTGAGTCGGTCGTACACAACTTCCCGGCTGACGGCGAATACGTCGTCGCCGTATCGCTGCATGCGATTCCGACAGGCCAACTGTACGGCTCGTCGGCGCCGTTTGACGAAAAGGTCGAAGTCTCGATCGACGGCGAGCGTGCGGCGACGCTCGACATCGATCGCGGTATGTCGCAGGCCGATCCCAATGGCATGGAGATGCGTACCAAGCCGATTCAGATTCGCGCCGGCGCACATCGCGTGACCGCAGCATTCGTGCGCACGTTCGAGGGGCCGGTCAACGACAACATCGCGCCGATCGGGCATAGCATCGCCGATACGCAGATCGGTTCGCAGGCTGGCATCACGATTGGTGCGCACCTGCAGCATTTCACGATCACCGGTCCGTACAACACGACGGGTGTGTCGGAGACGGTGAGCCGCAAGCGCATCTTCTCGTGTCGCCCCACGTCATCTGCAGAAGCTCGGCCGTGCGCTGAACAGATCATCAATAAGCTTGGGGCATCGGCATATCGCCGCGCGCTCAGCACGACGGATACCAAGTCGCTGATGACGTTTTACGATGCTGGCGCCAAAGCCGGTGGCTTTGAGGTCGGTATTCGCACGGCGATCGAAGCCTTGCTCGCCAGCCCGCACTTCATCTTCCGCATCGAAGCCCGTCCGGCCACCGTCAAGTCTGGCCAACGCTACGCGATCGCGAGTAGCGATCTCGCCTCGCGACTCTCGTTCTTTCTGTGGGGCGCAGCGCCCGACTCGACGCTGATCGCGCTCGCGCGTCGCGATGTGCTCGCGGATTCGTCGGTGCTCAAGGCGCAGGTCAAGCGCATGCTCGCCGATCCGCGCGCTGAAGCACTGTCCACGCGGTTTGCGGCACAGTGGCTGCGGTTACAGGACATCGAGAAGGTCGCGCCGGATGCGTTGCAGTATCCGAACTTCCACGAGCAGTTGGCGAACGATATGCGCCGCGAGACGGAGCTGTTCTTCAACAGCATCGTGCGTGAAAACAAAAGCGCGCTCGAGCTGTACAACGCCGACTACACGTTCGTGAATGAACGGCTCGCCGAACACTATGGCATCCCGAATGTGACGGGGCCGGAATTCAGAAAGGTGAAGTACGTCGACGATCGGCGCAGCGGATTGATGGGGCAGGGGAGCATTCTCACGCTCACGTCGCACGCCAATCGGACCTCGCCGGTGTTGCGCGGTAAGTGGGTGATGGAAGTGCTGATCGGTTCACCGCCGCCGCCGCCGCCGCCAAACGTCCCCGATCTTGAGAAGACGGCCGAAGCGAAGGAAGGACGCATGCTCACGACGCGCGAACGCATGGAAATGCATCGCGACAATCCGTCGTGCCGCTCGTGCCATCGCATGATGGATCCGATCGGCCTGGCGCTCGACAATTTCGACGTGACGGGGCAGTGGCGGACGCACGAGAACGGCGCCGATGTTGATACGCGCGGCGATTTTTACGACGGCACCAAAGTGCAGAGCTTGGGCGATCTGCAGCGCGCGCTCCTGAAGCGCCCCACGCCGATGCTCCGCACGTTCACGCAAAACCTGATGGCCTACGCGGTCGGACGTCGTATGGAGTATTACGATAATCCAGCCATTCGTCGTATCGTCGCCGATGCCGCGCCGGGCCGCTATCGCATGCAGGACCTGATCTGGGGTGTCGTGAAGAGCGATGCCTTCCGCATGAAGAAGGCCGCAGTGACCAATGCCGACGCAGCCGCACAGGACGCGGCCAACAGCCGCTGATCGTTCAACGCACACGGAGACGCAGAGATCATGCAATACCTGAGTGGAAAACCGTTACCGCGGCGCAGCTTTATTCAGGGGATGAGCGCGACGATCGCGCTGCCCTATCTCGAAGCGATGATGCCGGCAGGGCGCGGTGGCTGGCGCAAAGTCAACGACGCACCGCGCTTGGTCGCGATCGAGATGGTGCACGGCGCGGCGGGTTGCAACGAACTCGGCGCCAAGCTCAATCTCTGGTCGCCGGCGGCCGAAGGTCGCAACTTCGACTTGAGTCCGACCGCGATGCATTCGCTCGATGCCTATCGTAAGCATCTGACGATCATCAGCAACACCGACGTGCGCGCCGCCGAGCCCTCATCGCCGATGGAAATTGGCGGCGATCATTTTCGCTCGAGCGCGACGTACCTGACGCAGGCGCATGCGCGACAGACTGAGGGTTCCGACGTGCGCGTCGGTACGTCGCTCGATCAGATCTACGCGCAGCGTTTCGGGCAGGACACGCCGATTCCGTCGATGCAGCTGTGCATTGAGAACGTCGATCAGGCGGGTGGCTGCGCGTATGGCTACGCCTGCGTCTACACCGACTCGATCAGCTGGTCGTCGCCGACCGAACCGTTGCCGGTCATTCGTGATCCGCGCGTTGCCTTCGAAAAGCTGTTCGGCGTTGGTGGGTCGAGCACCGAGCGTGCCGAACGTCGCCTGACGCGTCGCAGCATTCTCGATTTCGTTGCCGGTGAGATGAAGTCGCTCAAGTCGTCGCTGGCCTCGGACGACCGCAATCGCCTCGACAAGTACCTCGAAGACATTCGCGAAGTCGAGCGTCGCATTCAGCGCATCGAAGCGCGCAACAAGAGCGGTGAAGTGCGCGAGATGCCGGAAGCGCCGGCCGGCGTACCCGATTCCTTCCGCGAGCACGTCGAGCTGATGTTCGATCTGCAAGCGCTCGCCTTTGCTGCCGACATCACGCGCGTCTTTTCGTTCAAGATGGGTCGCGATGGATCGAGCCGAGTCTATCCCGAAAGCGGATCGGACAAGCCGTTCCATCCGGCGTCACATCATGGCGGTACCGAAAAGGGCGTCAAGGAATTCAACGTGATCAACAAGTATCACGTGGCCATGCTCCCGTATTTCCTCGATAAGCTCAAGGCGATCACCGAAGGCGACAGCACGATGCTCGACAAGACACTCGTGATGTACGGCTCACCGATGAGCGATTCCAACCTGCACAACCATCGTCGCTGCCCGCTCATCTTGCTTGGACACGCCGGAGGTAAGATCGAAGGCAATACGCACATCAAGGCGCCGGACGGTACGCCGATGGCTAACGCGATGCTGAGCGTCATGCACAGCCTTGGCCTTGAAGATCAGAAGAGCTTGGGCGATAGCACGGGGATGTTGAGCCTGCGTGCGAGCGTCAGTGCCGATGCGTAATCGTCGGCGCAATCATTCTCGCAATACGCGCGCGCTGTTCGGTGCAGCCGCGTTTGGTGCAGTCGCGGTGCTCGCCGCGGCTACACCTGCGCGATATGACATCGCACATCACGCCTTGTCCAAGGTTGACGCAACTGGTTCACGTCGCGTCAGCGGTGGCACCGAATCGCCGATTGCCGATGCCGTGATGCGTGGCGACAGCAACGCAGTGCGCCTGTTGCTCAAACAGGGGAACGACGCCAACGCCGCGCAGCCCGATGGGATGACGGCGTTGCATTGGGCGGCGGCACGCGGTGACGCGAAGCTCGCGAACATGTTGATCTTTGCTGGCGCGCGACTGGAAGCAGCCACGCGCAACGGGACGTACACACCGCTGCATCTGGCGGCGAAATCCGGTCGGGCATCGACCGTAAAGGCACTGCTTGCGGCCGGTGCGAATGCCAATGCCGCAACGACATCCGGTGGTGCGACACCGCTGCATTTCGCGGCAGATCAAGGAAATACGGAAGTCATCGCCGCGCTCATCGAGCGTGGCGCGAAGGTGAACGCCAAGGAGACCGCGTTCGGTCAGACGCCGCTCATGTGGGCCGCGTCATCCAACCGCGCCGCGGCGGTCGAACTACTGATTGCGAAGGGTGCCGACTTCAAAGTCGCGTCCAAGATCGAAGATATTTCAGCGCGCGAAAAGGCCGAACGTACCGCGTTAGGTTTGCGCGCGCGGCGCGTTGCGGCGATGAAGTCGGCCGATGCACCGCCGCGTGGGCCTGGCGCGCCGGGCAACCCGACAGACGCAACTGGTGGCCGAGGTGGTCGTGGCGGTGCCGTGGCCATCGCGCCGCCCGCGGGTGTGACAACTGCCGCGCCTGCGAATGGTGCACCTGGTGCGAACGCAACGGCTGCTTCGCCTGCAACCGGCGCAGCGGCAGCGGCGAGTGCGTCGGCGATGCCTGGGGCAGCAATGCCGGTGACCGCCGCCGGAAATTCTGCTGCAGCCCCGGCGGGTGCGGAAACGGCCGCTGGTCGGGGCGGACGCGGTGGAGCAGCGACCGCGGCCCCGGACTCCACCGGTGGTGGACGGATCAACAGTGGCGGTAGCTACGGCGATCTGGTTGGCAACAAGGGCGGTCTGACGCCGCTGCTGTTCGCGGTGAGGCAGGGGAGCGTTGAGTCGGTGCAGGCGCTGCTCAAGGCCGGTGCGGATATCAATCAGGTGAGCGAAGGCGATCACACGAGCCCCCTGTTGATGGCGACGATCAACGGTCGCTTCGATCTGGCCAAGCTGTTGCTCGACAAGGGCGCGAACGCCAAGGTCGCGAGTGACGCGGGCGCGACGCCGCTGTATACGGTGATCAACGCGCAGTGGGCGGCCAAGTCGCTCTATCCACAGCCCACGGCGCAGTTGCAGCAGAAGATCACGTACCTCGAGCTGATGGAGTCGCTGCTCAAGGCAGGCGCGGATGTCAACGCGCGCCTTACCAAGCACCTCTGGTACATGTCCTTCAACTTCGACTTGCTCGGCGTCAACACGACCGGTGCGACGCCGTTCTGGCGCGCCGCGTACGGCACTGATGTCGATGCGATGAAACTGCTGATGAAGTACGGTGCGGATCCGATGTTGCCGACGCTCAAGCCGGCGGGTCGTCAGCTCAACGCCGACGCGTCACCGGATGACGCGGCGACCGATCCGAACAAGGATCCGTCGGGGCTGCCGCCGATTCCAGCCAACGGACCTGGTGTGTTTGCCCTTCAGGCGGCGTCGGGCGTTGGCTACGGTGAAGGCTTCGCCGCCAACTCGCACCGGCATGCGCCGGATGGCTGGCTGCCCGCGGTGAAGTATCTCGTCGAAGAGCTGCACATGGATGTGAACTCGCGTGATTTCAACGGCTACACGCCGGTGCATCATGCGGCGGCGCGCGGGGACACGGTGCTCATCGCGTACCTCGTGAGCAAGGGCGCGGATGTGAAGGCGATTAGCCGCAAGGGACAGACGACCGCCGACATGGCGAACGG
>JBBQDB010000172.1:0-8045 GCA_038319245.1 Gemmatimonadales bacterium | reverse complement strand
GACTCGACATGCCAAACCTCTCGGCCTGACGGAAACAGCCACATCCATATCCAGTTGCGGGACGCACCCGAACTTTTAACGCCGAAAGCGCCTGGCAGCTCGACGTAGCCGCCACCACGCGCGATTCTGATGCCCTGCAGTGTCCGAACGGCGCGAATCTGCTCCTGCAAACGCTCGAGTAGCTGCGCGGGAACCATCGTGACACGATCGCGCGCGCCCTTTCCTCGCCGAACTTTTATCTCGCCTCGCTCCAAATCGAGGTCTTTGATGCGAAGGCGGCAACACTCCATCAGCCGAAGACCGGATCCATACAGCAGCATCGCCATCAAGCATGACACGCCGCGCATCGCACCCAGAACCCGCTCCACATCTTGACGTGAGAGCACGTTGGGAAGGTGCTGCGGAACCTTTGCCGGCTCAAACCCTTCGATGGGCTGTAATGGTTCGGCGAGCACGTCGCGATACAGGAATTGAAGCGCGGCGCGCGCCTGGTTCTGTGTGGACGCCGCCACCTTCTTCGTCTGCGCTAAATACGTGAGATACTCACGCACCGACGCCGACCCTAATTCACGAGGATGCCGGCGGCCATTATATCGTATGTACGCGCGAACCCACCGTTCGTATGCGCCGACCGTTCGAGGACTGTAGCGTCGTACGGCGGCTCGAGCGCGTAAAACCTCAAGCAATGTGGGTGTATTCATGCTACGAGCATGCGGTCCACAACACGCATTCACACTACCAATTTGATGCGCCTCCAACCCAAACAGCGCGAGGGTAACGGAGCGATCAGACAATTGAAACCGTCGGCGTTGAACTAGCCGAGCCACTCGCGCCAAATCGGCTCGTTCAACCCGATTGTCACTTTGTGCTGCATTCGAACCAGTGGCTGTTTGAGCAACAACGGCTCCTCAGCCAAGATCGATAACCATTTTTCCTCGCCGTATAACGCTGGACGTAGACCAAGTTCGGAGAACCGCCGAGAATCACGATCCAGCAACGACTCGATCCCGAACTTCTGCGAGAACCGACGTAGCTCGCCCAACGACGCCGCGCGCTCTCCAAAATCTACGAAATGCGTTTTCACTCGTCGCTCGGCAAAAAACCGCAGCGCCTTGCGCGTGTCCGCGTTCTTCTTGGTTCCGAAGATCTGCACCTGGACGTCCATCGCTGACATCCTACGACCGTCCGCTATCCGGTGAGCGCTCCGCTATCTCACGCTTCGCATCATCGAACGCGCCCTCACTCCGCGAAACGACCAAGGTTGCGACGCCATTGCCGATCACGTTGGTAATCGCACGCGCCTCCGACATGAATCGGTCGACGCCGAGCAGGAGTGCAACTCCTTCCACTGGCACAGTTCGCGTTGCCGCCAACGTGCTCGCCAGGACGATGAATCCCGAGCCGGTCACCCCAGCGGCGCCCTTTGACGTGAGCATGAGAATGCCCAACAGCGTCAACTGCTGCGTCAAGCTCAAGTCGACCCGATATACCTGCGCGATGAAGATCGTCGCCATCGACAGATAAATACTCGTGCCGTCCAAATTGAACGAATATCCAGTCGGAATGACCAATCCGACGACCGGCTTCGCGCATCCATATCGCTCGAGCTTCTCAATCATCCTCGGCAATGCGGACTCCGACGACGACGTGCCAAGCACGAGTAGAATCTCTTCGCGAATGTATCGCAGAAATTTCAGCAGGCGGAATCCGTACAGGCGACAGATGGTACCCAGCACGACGAAGATGAATACCGCCATGGTCAGATAGACGTCGAGCATCAATCGTCCCAACGGCAGCAACGTCTTTAGCCCAAACGTGCCAATCGTATATGCCATCGCGCCAAAGGCACCGATCGGCGCCACCTTCATCACGATCGCTACGATTCGGAAGAACACAGCCTGCAATCGCAACAGCAGGTCGGCGATGTCGCGCCCCGCTTCGCCCACAGCGGTTAACGCAACGCCGAACAACACCGAAAAAAACACCACCGGCAGCAAATCACCCGCTGCAAACGCTGCCACCACATTACTCGGTACGATGTGGAGCAAAAACTCCAGCGTGCCCTGCGACGCACCAGCCTTCGTATAAGCCGAAATATCCCCACCCGACATTGCGCTCGCATCTAATCCGGCACCCGGCTTCGTCACATTCACGATCACCAACCCGATCGCCAGCGCCAACGTAGATACTAATTCGAAGTAGAGCAGCGCCTTTCCGCCCACACGCCCCAGACGGCGCAGATCGGCCATCGACGCGATCCCGTGCACAATCGTCAGGAAAATGATCGGCGTAATGACCATCTTCACCAAATTGACAAACGTGTCGCCGACGGGCTTCAGCTGCTTGGCGAAGCCGGGATTAAGGGCGCCAAGCGCCACACCGCACGCCACTGCAACCAATACCTGCACCGTAAGATTTCGGGCGAGACGCTGCAGCATGGTCTGTATTGCGGGGTTATTTGGAAACGCATCGCGCACGCGACGACGGCGAACTGAACGACGGGAATGATCGACCGGGATGATCGCCTCGTGTGCAACGAACGGCCAGCCTAAATCCGACCGGCATCCAAGTAGCGCGCACTCGCGCCTATTCTTCAGTAACTATGCGATCCGCCATCAGCCCGACAACTCGGCTTCGCCCCTATCGCCCGGCCTGGTGGCTCCCAGACCCGCATTCAGCAACCCTCTGGGGACGAATCGGCCGCCGAGAACCGGCGCCGGAAATCGAAATGCTCCGATGGGAGACGCCGGACAACGATTTTTTACAGATCGCGCGCCTTCGACCATCCGATAATCAGCATCCGGACGCGCCGCGCGTGTTACTGCTGCACGGACTCGAAGGCGGCGTGGAGTCCCATTACGTTCGCGCCATGTTCCGCGAAGCACGCACACGAGGATGGGGAGCCGATCTTCTCATCTTTCGTACCTGCGGCTCCGAACCCAATCGGGTTGCTCGCTCGTATCACTCCGGCGAAACTACCGATCCGGCGTTCGTCATTGACCGCATCGTCACTGAATTTCCCAACGCTCCGCTCGGCGTCGTCGGGGTTTCACTCGGCGGCAACGTCCTCTGCAAATTGCTCGGCGAGTTCGCTGCTCGTCTCCCCAAGCAGCTCGTAGGCGCGGTCGCCATGTCCGTACCATTCGATCTCGCCCGCGCCTCCCGGCACATTGGGCGAGGATTCGGTACTGTCTACGAAAAGTCGTTCCTGCGCTCACTGATACCGAAAGCGATGGCTAAGATAGCGAGGCACTCGGAACTCGCGCCTCTCGCTTCGGTCACCCAGTCGCGAACGTTGTGGGACTTCGATGATCGCTTCACAGCCCCACTCCACGGATTCGACTCCGCTGCCGACTACTACGCGCGCGCCAGCTCACTCGGCTATCTGCAGCACATCCAGACGCCAACACTGCTCCTCAGCGCGGAGGATGACCCCTTCCTCCCACCGGTAGTGCTCGACGAGGTCCGTGTTATCGCGCGCGACAACGCTGCACTTCAACTCGAGTTCGTCGCACGGGGCGGGCACGTCGGATTCACATCGGGACGCTGGCCGTGGAACCCGTGGTACTACGGGGAATGGCGCGCCGCCGAATTTCTTGCCGGCTGTTTTGATGAGCCTGGAGAACCATGAATAAACTGGCCGCCCAACGCGCACTCGTCACCGCCCTCGCATACTCGGCGCTCACAAACCTCGCCGCCTGTCGTCAGGCTGCACGCGTTGCCGCACCCGTTGCCGCACCCGTAACCCGTGACCAAAGCGTCCGAGCCGCGAACGAGATACCCATGGGCACCGCGACGGACGCGGATTCGTTACTCGTCGAGTTGCAATCGCTCGACCCGACCATCTCTGTCGATCTACGCTACCGCGGCGCAAACAATTTCACGGGCGCGAAACTACCCGGATACGAAGCCAACCACGCCTTCCTTCACCGAGACGCCGCTCGCGCGCTCGCGACCGTGCAACGCGCCCTTCGAAGCGACGGACTCGGCTTGCTCGTGTATGACGCCTATCGACCAGTTCGCGCGACCGAGGCCATGGTCGCGTGGACGCAACGCGTACACCGCGAATCTCTCGTACGCGATGGCTATATCTCAGATCGTAGTCGACACAATCTGGGGGTCGCCATCGACCTCACCCTGATCGAACTCGCCTCCAACCGTGCCCTCCAGATGGGCACGTCGTTCGACACCTTTTCGTCGGACGCGCATACCGCGAACGCCACGGGGCTCGCCGCCATCAACCGCGCCCGCTTAGTCGAGGCCATGGCTCGCGCGGGATTCAAGAACTACGATCAAGAGTGGTGGCATTTCTCCTTTGATGTTCCGGCACCTCGCCGCTTTGACACCGTGATCCGATAAACCCGCAGTCCCAACGCCCGTGATCTCCGTCTCCCTCTTCTGCCTGCTCTCCGGCCTCGTACTCGGCGTTTTCGCCATGCTGTTCGGCACCGAACGGCGCGTTCAACCGGCGCTCGCGCCGCACGAACGCATCAGCGACCACAACCGCGCGGCAGAACCGTCACCAGTCTTCAACCTCGCGTCTATCGCCGCCTTTGCCTTCGGATTCGGGCTGACGGCGTATCTCGTGACCCGCTACTCGTCACTGCCAACGGCCGGCCAAGTGGTACTGGCAGGAGTCGCCGGTGCCACAGCGATGGGGCTCCAAACCATCCTCATTGCGCGCTGGGCCATCCCGAGCGCACGCGCCGAACATGTCGACGAGCGGTTCCTGCTCCAGGGCACGATCGCCCGCACCACGCGCGACCTCCCCGCCGCCAGCATCGGCGAGATCGCGTACGCGCTCGATGGCAGCTCCTACCAGCTGCCCGCGCGATCCATCGACGGCTCCGCGCTCACATCGGGCGCAGACGTCGTGATCGATCGGGTCGAGCATGGGGTCGCGTTTGTCGAGTCGTGGGCGCATGTCGAAGCGCGTCTGTAACGCGCCTGTAATACGCCAGTATCACGCTCACTGCGAGACGAGCCCACCATGTCAGCACAAGCGACGAGCGCCGTCGCCTCGACGATCGCTGGCTCCTGGACTTGGGAGGACGCTGCCACCTTCATCGGCGTCTTCGTCGTCATTCGGATCATTACTATATGGATGGCCACGAAGCTCTTCATCGCGATCATCCCCGACGGCGACTGCTGCCCACTGTGCGATAGCGTCACGCTGCCGATTGAACGCAGCGGCTGGTGGCGCGTCTTGGGTCCACGCTTTCGCCGCAGCTGGTGCCTCGCGTGCGGTTGGGAAGGCGTACTCCGTCGCAGCCCAGTCGCGGCACCGGTCCAGCGAGCCCTACGCGCCGCCCTCGCGGCCCATGGCGATCAGGCGTAACCAGTCGGGCCAGTTGCCGCTCATCTCGAAAAAATCTTCGAAATAGACGAGCCCCGATCGCTCAAGCGCATCGATCAACTCAGTCAACGCCGACTCGCCAACAAGTGGGCCGATCACAACGAGCGCGCCATCGACCTGAAACTCGTCCGGCGTCAGGCCGAGCGTTTCATCAAAGGTCTGGCGCGTAAGCTCAACGCGCTCGAAGGCGGATTTTTTGATGAACAACGTCGGCGCACTATTCGAAAGCGAAGTCGGCATGGCAAGGAATGAGCGAGTGGGAAGCGCGAGACGGCGCGTCAGGGAAACATAGTAGATAGCTTCGAAGCCATGTCTGATCGCATCGCAGGGCCAACACTCGCGTCGCTCGAGGCGACGTTCGATGTCATCGTAGTAGGCGGCGGCCACGCCGGCACCGAAGCCGCCGTCGCCGCAGCCCGCTCAGGCGCGACTGTCGCGCTCGTGACCGGGGCGCTCGAGCAGATCGGTCAATTGTCGTGCAATCCCGCCATCGGCGGCATCGCCAAAGGCACAGTCGTTCGTGAGGTCGATGCACTCGGCGGCATCATCGCGCGCGCCACCGACCTGGCGTCGGTGCAATTCCGCATGCTCAATCGCGGCAAAGGACCAGCCGTCTGGGCTCCGCGCGCCCAATGCGATCGTGGCCTCTATCGACGCGCGGTGCGCACGTTGCTCGAAGCCCAGCCCAATCTCGTCACGATCCAAGGGATGGTGGCGCGCTTACTCTTTACGCCCGATGGCCAACGCATTGTCGGCCTCGAAACGCTTGAAGGACGTCGATTCGGCGCGCGCGCGGTCGTACTAACAACCGGTACGTTCGGTCGCGGTAAACTGCACATCGGCACCACCACCAACATCAGCGGTGGTCGCGCCGGCGAAGCAGCATCGATCCACCTCGGCGAACAGCTCGACGCGATTGGACTCACCACGAATCGATTCAAGACAGGCACACCGCCACGCATCGACGGACGCAGCGTCGCGCGCGATGTACTCGATGCGCAACACAGCGAGATCGATGCGTTCGACTACGAGTGGTCGCACTTCTGGACCACACCGCGTCGCGTTGGCGACCTCACGCGACATCCCGCACAAATGCCCTGCTGGATCACGTGGCTGGAAGAGACGGGCAAGCAGCTGATCGCGAAACACATCAACGAGTCAGCGATGTACGGCGGTGCGATCGCGTCGCGCGGCCCGCGCTATTGCCCGAGCGTCGAAGACAAGGTGGTGAAGTTTCCCGACGCAGTACGTCACCAACTTTATCTCGAGCCGGAAGGGCACGACACGAGTGAGCTGTACGTAAACGGCCTCTCCACATCGCTGCCCGCCCACGTGCAATTGGAGGTTATGCGCACCGTCCGCGGACTTGCCGATGTGCGCATGACGCGCGCGGGCTACGCAATTGAGTACGACTACTATCCACCGACGCAGCTCGACGCGACGCTGCAATTGCGCGCGGTCAGCGGGTTGTGGTTTGCCGGTCAAGTGAATGGCACGACTGGCTATGAAGAAGCCGCCGCACAAGGCGTCGTGGCAGGACTCAACGCTGCGCGCCACGTGCAGGAACGCGACGCGATCGTGCTCGGACGTGAAACGAGCTACATCGGCGTGTTAGTGGATGATCTGGTCACGCGTGGCGTCGATGAACCGTATCGATTGTTTACCTCACGCAGCGAATTCCGACTGACCGTGAGACAAGACAACGCGCTCACTCGACTCGCCGAAATCGCGAACGCAGCGGAGCTCTATACCAACGACGAACGCGAGGTCGTCGCGGGGCGGCTTGCTGCAATGCAGCAGGCACACCGACTCGCCGCCGACACCAGCATCTCACCCGAGACGGCAGCACCCATCCTCGCCGATGCAGACTCAGCTCCGCTCGCGCACGCGGTGCGGGCCGTAGAACTCGTGCGTCGCCAAGGCATCAGCCTCCGATCCCTCTTTGACGCCGCCGGCGTTGGACAATCGCTCCCGCGCGACGCCGTTGTTGGCGCTGAACTCGAGATCAAGTACGAAGGGTATTTCGCCAAGGAACGTTCGCGAGCGAACCGCTTGGCCGCTATGGGCAACGTCCCGCTCCCGTCCACCCTGCCCTACGACGCCATGATCACCCTTTCTATGGAAGCTCGGCAAAAACTCGCATCCATTCAACCAGCGACGCTAGCGCAAGCCGGGAGCATTCCCGGCGTCAGTCCAGCCGACCTCCAGAATCTGCTCTGGGAACTGGAACGTCGGAGGCGCGTTCCGCAAGTACGCTAAATTTATGACCAAGTGTCGCTGTTGTGATCTGTAAGTGTTTTTATGATAGCATATTTGTGACTGACTGCGTAACCGGTTCGTCCCTCTGTATTTCGACGGTGCTTGATGGGCGAACGCGCGGAACATTTGAACTTTGTCCGCGCGATGGGGTCACGAGTCGGTATGGATAGTGCCGTCTATACGTTCTCCGGAGAACCACTGATGTCTACGACACGCGTTTCTGCCAGCCGCTTTTTGAGCAGACCTTTTGTCACCGCCAAGCGCGTGGGCCTGACCGTTCTGTTCAGTGGCGCAGGCGCGATGATGGTCGCCTCGCCGGCGCAGTCGCAATCCGCCGTGACGCTTCCGCCACAGGTATCCGTGCAAGCGCGCGGTGAAGTGCAAGTCGCTCCTGATCACGCCCGCGCTCAGATCGGGATCGAGACACAAG
>JBBQDB010000171.1:0-8119 GCA_038319245.1 Gemmatimonadales bacterium | reverse complement strand
CAAGCGCGACGCGACGGGGCCAACTGCATCGCTGCACCAGCGCTCTCGACGTTAGTCTTCGCGCGGTGAGGTTCTATCACATTGGGAGGGCGGTGTATGACGAGGGAGCTACGCACGATGCGACGTGTTGCATTGTCGTTCGCGATTGGCGTTGTCGGTACGATCGGAATGGCCGCGCCGATTCTCGCGCAGAGTTGCGCGCCCCTTCGCACGGGATTGGTCTTGTCGGGTGGCGGCGCGAAGGGCTTTGCGCACATCGGGCTCTTCAAGATTCTCGATTCGCTGCACATTCGCCCCGACTTCATTGTCGGTTCGTCGATCGGTGCGATTGCCGGCGCGCTGTACGCCAGCGGCTACACCGGTGAGCAGATTGATTCGCTCACGCGCGCACTCCCCATCGCCAACGTCATTCGTTCCTACAGCCCCGTCGCGCCTGGTGTCATCGGTAATTTGCCCGCGTTCGCCGTCTGGGAGAACAACGGCAACGGCTTCACGGTGCAGACGGGAGCCGTGCGCGAAGGCGAAGTGAATGCGCTGATGTCGGCGCTGATGTTGCGCGGCAACCTGCTTGCGCGCGGCGATTTTGATCGGCTGCCGATTCCCCTACGAGTGATTGGCACGCGCCTCTCCACGCGACAGGCCGTCGTCCTCTCCAAAGGCGATCTCGCGCAGGCGGTGCGCGCGTCGTTCGCGATCCCACTCATCTTCTCGCCCGAAGCGATCGGCACCGACGTGTTGATGGACGGCGGTGTGGCCGACAACATCCCCGTCGCGACCGCACGCGCTATGGGCGCTGAACGCCTGATCATTTCGACACTGCCAAGTAGCTCGGTGAAGGACGACCTACTGGGCGATCCGCTCAAGGTCGCCCTGCAGCTGACCGACTATCTCTTTCTCAACGACACGACGGGATTTCAGCCGCAAGATCTCGTCATCCGCAATCGCACCGCCGACGTCAATGCACTCGACTTCTCGACGGCGACGACCGACTCGCTGATTCAGAGCGGAATGCGCGAGGCGCGGAAGACCTTTGCCAAAGCCGGGTGCATACAGACGATGCGCGGTGCGGCCGAGCAGGGCAACATGTCGCCCATCGTCCTGCCGACGACCGTCGCTGCATTGCAGGTCAACAGCCCGCGGCGGCTCGAAACGCAAACGTTACGGAACGCGCTCGGCGTACGTGACGGCCGTCGCTTTCGCGAAGACAGTTTGCGTAATCGACTATTGCAGCTTGGCACCGCCGACGACTATCGCGCGATCTGGCTCACGCCAACGGGGAAAGACACGTCCGTCACGTTCAACGTGACGCCGGTGTACGGCGCCAGACAGGCCATCGTCGTGGGCTTTGCCTACGACAACGATCTCGGTGGTCGAATGTGGGGTGCAGTGGCGTGGCGCGATCTGTTTCGCGCGTCCGTCGAAGCAGCGACGATGTTCGACATCGGCAAGTATCGGCAGGAGTTTCGCGCTGGACTCCTGCGTCGAATTCCCGTCTTTCAGCGCGCTGCGCCATTTATCGCAACACTGCATCTCGTCAACGAAGACGTGCGCATTTTCACGGACAGCTCCGAGCTGACGCCAATCTCCACGCGCGAAGTGGAAGTAGCCGCAGGCGTCAGCGGTCGACTGCCCGCCGGCTTTGCGTTGGGTGTCACGCCGAGCTTTCGCGCGTATCACAGCAAGGGGTTTGCCGACGTTGGTGCGGTAGGCATCACGCTGCGTCTGACTCGCGGCGGTCCGCTGCTCACGGCGTCCACGCGACTTGAAGCCGACGTGAACACACGCTTTCAACGCGTACACTTCGAAACGCGACCGAGTTGGCAGTTGGGCACCGTGGAAGTTGTGCCAAGTGCGCGTGTGAGCTGGTCACGCCTCGCGCCACTCCAGGATCAGTACATCCTCGGTGGATTCGACGGCTTCGCGGGACTTCGCACCACGGAGCGTCGTGGCGAGCAGGAAGCGATGGCCGGGCTCGCGCTCAAGCGGCAAGCGTTTGGCCCCGTCCGTGCGATCGGCGAGGTCATGATTGGTGCGATCGGATCGGGAACCGGCTTCTTGCGCCGCGTGCCCGATACGAACCACGGCCAGATCCTCACCGGCTTCAGGCTAGGCGGCGAGATGCGCGCCGGTCCGGTCGACGTGACGTTTGCGCGAGGCTTCAACTCGGCCCGAGGCGACGTGTGGTTTATTCGCTTGGGACAGTGGTTTTGAGGCCTGTGCCCAGCGCCGCGCGAACTTGTGGCGCGACCCGCGTGCCAAGTATTTCAATCGCGCGACGCATCTTCTCGTGCGGGAGCGTAGAAACGCCCATTTGGAACGTCACTCGACTGAGGCCGCCCAGCGCGTCATTCACGTAAAGCAACTTCTCGACGAGTTCGTTCGCACCACCAACCAGCAGCGCTCCCGTCGGTTCACGCAAAGCGTCGAACTGCGCGCGGGTGGTGGGCGACCAGCCGCGCTCCTTACCCAGATCGGTAAAAGTGTGCGCGTAGCCTGGATAGAAATCGTCTGCCGCCTGCTGCGACGTCTCGCCGAGAAATCCGATCGCATGCAGACCGACAGCGAGTTTTTCCGGCGCGTGGCCGGCGCGTCGCCCCGCTTCGCGGTATAGGTCAACGAGCGGACGAAAACGATGGGGCTGCCCCCCGATGATGGCAACCATGAGCGGAAGTCCGAGTGCGCCCGCGCGGGCGAATGATGCCGGCGTCCCACCGACGCCAACCCAGATCGGCAACTGCGGCTGGAGCGGACGCGGATAGATGGCCTGCGCGGTCAGGGGAGCGCGAAAGCGTCCCGACCAGGTCACCGTGGTTTCGTCACGAATCTTGAGCAGCAGTTCGAGCTTCTCGATGAACAGCGCATCGTAGTCCTCGAAGGCCAAGCCGAAGAGCGGATACGCCTCGGTGAACGACCCGCGTCCCACGACCATTTCGGCGCGCCCCTGCGAGATCAGGTCTAGCGTCGCGAACTCCTGAAACACGCGCACCGGATCGGCCGCACTGAGCACGGTCACCGCGCTTGTCAGCCGGATGGTCTTCGTGCGCGCGGCTGCAGCGGCGAGAATGATCGGCGGCGCCGAATCGAGGAATTCGGGGCGATGATGTTCGCCGATGCCGAAGACATCGAGCCCGACCTGATCTGCGAGTTCGATCTCGTCGAGCAAATGCTGCATGCGTTCGACCGGGCGGAGCGCGAGGCCGGTGGTCGGGTCGGGAATGGAGGCGGCGAAGCTATCGATGCCGATTTGCACGGGATTCTCCTAAATCGGCGACTCGAAGTACAAATCCGTCCGCCACTTCTTCGTCGGATAAATGCCGCGCGCGATATCCAACCGAATCAATCCGTCGAGAATACCAAGCCCGATACCCGCACCGCGCTGCGGTTGCGTCTTGCCGAGCGTGGTCCGGCTTCCCGCCCAACCGACATCGAAAAACGCGACCGGACGGAACGCGCCACCCGCCGTACCCAACTCGGCGCGCGTCAGCCAGAACGTGTTACCCGCCTGCGTGCCGGGAATCTGACCACGCACCGTCCGCAGCCCGCCCATGTACCAGAGTCGCTGCACCGGCAGTCGCCCGGCCGAGCTGCCGAGGCTACCCGTGAGTGCGGCTGCGACCTTGCCCACGACTTTCGTCGCCGTGCCTTCGAACGATCCCTTGGCATATTCGAACGTCCCCGTGCCCGCTTCCACGCGCGTGGCCGTCGTCAGTCGAAAGCCTCTTGGATCGGTGCCGAACGCGCGCAACCAACTCGCCGCGACGCCCGTGATGCTTGCCGGTTCGGAGATGATGTTCTCGCGGAAGCGACTATTGGCAAAAGCGCGCGCCAACGAGAAGGTGTTCACAACGCTCGAGTCGCCTGCATTCGTCTGCCGCTCGATGAACACGAGATACTCGAGCGAGCCATGGCGAAACTCGCGCGCCTCCGACAGTTCGGCGCCCAGCGTGCGATAGTAAAACCCTTCGTCGCGCCCGTACAACAACGCGGGAAGCGACGGTCCAAGCGACAGCGCACCGGCCCACTCGGGGTTGGTGGCAGCCAGGCGATGATACACTGTCGCGGTGACCGTGCGCGGCCCGTTCGATCGCGACAACGCGACCTCAGCGTTCGGATTCAGATCTACGAGGCCGAGTCGGGCGAGCGCACGCCACGAGTATCCGGCGCCAAGCGTCTGCGTTGCTTGCACACCCACGGAGAGCCCTTCGATGCGATTGTAGCGCAGCAGGTCGAGTCCCGAGCGCACATTGATCGGCATCGGCGAAAACGCCGGCTGCAACGAGAGATCGAGTGCGGCGAGCAGCTCGTCGCGACTCCTCGTGTCAAACAATTCGTCGTCCGCCTTGTACGCTGGTGGCAGCGCGGCCGATTGCGTCAGCTTGGTCTCGTCACATGGCATTTGGTAGGCAACGCGCAACGAACCGTTGTACCGTGTCGAGACGCGCGTGTACGTCGAATCTGTCGCGCACTGCGTCTTGCGCGTGTTGCCGGTGCGCGCGTCAAGCAGCGAATCGCGTCGCGCCGCCCGCGCTGTCGAGTCGCGCTTGTTGCCGCCACCGCCCATGCTCACCGTCACCTGCGACTGCGCCGCACGATCGACGGAATCGCGACGCGCGCTGTCGGTGAGCGCTGCCTGCGACCGTGGTGCCGGCAACGCCGGCAGCGAGAAATCGCCGTTCACTTCCTCGTACGTGAACTTCTCGTCGATCTGCACCGGCGTGCGCAGAAACCCTACCTGCGCCGACGCGGTTGCGCTGTTCTGTCGCGGCAACCAGAACCGGCCGGCATACAGCCCATACTCGACGCTGATCGCATCGAGTTTGGCCTTGGCCGGACGAAAGGACGCGGTCACCCACCCCGGCGGTGCATCATCGCTGTTGCTGCCGTTGCGTGCCGCGTTACGCGCGCGCTGCGTCGAGTCCTTCACATACGTTTCCGCCGGCAGGTTCGCACGCGCCAACGAATCCCGCACGCGCGCAATTTCCCTGTCTTCAACGGCAGACTTCGCGACTTCCTCGTTGGCGAGTCCCCAGATATCGATATCGACGGCCAGGCGATACGCGGCGCGCACGAGCTGCCCACCATCGCGATCAAACCAGAACGAGCCGACGAACAAGCGCCACTCGGGCCGGCGCGCCGTGATCTTGAGCTCACGCAGTCGAATGACGCGACCACCATCGAGCTTGATGTCCACCGAGTCGCCCGTTTCGTACCGATAGTAGGCCTCGGCGCCGCGCGCGATCGGATGAATCATTTCGCGCTCGTCGATGTCCGTCTTGGCAACGCCAAAGTTCGACGACGGAAACCAGAGCGTTTCTTTGCCGGGGAAGTACGGGATTGATACCGCATCGACCATATCACCATCCACCTTGCTCGCCATCGGGATGGTCATGCGCGAACCGACGGGCGTGACCCACACGCCAACGCCACGCTTCCACGCGATCTTGGACACGTTGTCACCGCGGAACAGCAGCTTCTCAAGGCCGACGCGTTTGACGCCGAGTCCCACCGAAATGCGCTGCGTCGTGGTGGCGCGATACGCGAGCAGTGCGCTGTCCTGCCGAATGCGCGCCTCTCGAGCCTTGAGCAGAATCGCGCGTGCTTCGTCGCTACCAAAAGCGGTGGCCGACGCCGCATCGGCGCGTGCCTGCCGTGTCGCCGTGTCGCCGGTCTGCCGACCGCGCACCAGGTTACGCGCTTCGCGGCCGGAACGACGCACCTGCTCGCGCTCCGCCGAGGTCAGCGTGTCCTTCGGTGCTGGTTTTCGGCCCGCCGGTGGGGTTTGCGCCAAGAGTGCAGCCGGCGCGAGCAGCGGCAGGAGCGCGAGAGCAACAGCGTACAAGCGAGCGGACGGAGACGTCACAGTGCGATGACTGAAGATGGCGAGAAGAGCGCGCGAGTCGACTGCTCCGTACGGCACGATCGCCGCAGCGGTTTCCCTCAGGCGAGGGCACAACGACGCACTCGGCGGTTGCCAGCGCGCACCCACAGGATAACTTCGCGAATCCCCTCGCACCGTCGCCGGTTTCACGTCACCTCCACCGACAAGCCCGATGAGCCGCTCCGTCCGTACGACCCTCGTCGCCTCCGCCGTGTTCCTGCTGGCACCGGGTCGCGCCCCGCTTCAGGCGCAAGCCACGGCCGCCACGCCCGCTGCCACTCCTGCCGCGCCCGTGGACCCGCGGCTGGCCAAGCTCAAGACTGAAGCGTTGCAGATGGTCGAAGCGCGTGCCAAGCAGGTGCAGGAAATCGTGGATATGCTCTTCTCGTTTCAGGAGTTGGGCTTTCAGGAGTTTGAGTCGCAGAAGTACCTGACCAACCTGCTCGAGAAAGAAGGCTTCAAGGTCGAGCGTGGCGTGGCTGGCATCCCGACGTCGTGGACGGCGCGCTGGAGTCAGGGGAGCGGCAAGCCGGAAATTTCCCTCGGCTCCGATGTCGACGGTATTCCGCAGGCGGGACAGAAGCCAGGCGTCGGGTACAAGGATCCGATGATCGGTGGCGCGCCGGGACATGGCGAAGGCCATAACTCCGGTCAGGCCGTGAACATTGTTGCGGCGCTCGTCGTGAAGCAGTTGATGACGCGCGACAAGATCCCCGGCACGATCATGCTCTGGCCGGGCATCGCCGAAGAACAGATGGCGGGTAAGGCGTTCCTCGTGCGGTCCGGCGTCTTCAAGACCACCGACGTCACGCTCTTCACGCACGTCGGCAACGACCTCGGCGTGTCGTGGGGCGCGAGCGGTTCGAGCGCGCTGATCTCGGCCGAGTTCAAGTTCAAAGGCGAGAGCGCACATGCAGCCGGTGCGCCGTGGCGTGGCAAGAGCGCGCTTGATGCGGCAATGCTGATGGGTACCGGATGGGAATACAAGCGTGAACATCTGCGTCTGCAGCAGCGCTCGCATTACGTCATCAAGGACGGTGGCGATCAGCCGAACGTGGTGCCGAGCACAGCGAGCATCTGGTTTTACTTTCGTGAGCAGGACTATCCGCGCACCATGGCGCTCTTCGAGACCGGGAAGCGGATGGCCGAAGGTGCGGCGATGATGACCGACACGAAGCTCGATACGATTCGCATTTTGGGCAGCGGATGGAGCGGCCACTTCAGCAAGCCGATCGCTGAAGCGATGCACGCGAATATTCAGACCGTCGGGATGCCGGTGTGGGATGACAAGGATCAGACGTTGGCGAAGGGCATTCAGAAGGAACTGGGTTCGCCAGATTTCGGACTCGAGATGCAGGTCAACAAGCAGTTGCGTGGCGCCGAAGTCCCGCAGAATTGGATGGGTGGTGGTTCGGATGACATCGGCGATGTGTCGTGGAACGTGCCGACCGTCACGTTGCGCTATCCGTCCAACATTCCGGGCTTGCCTGGTCACAACTGGGCCAACGCGATTTCGATGGCGACACCGATTGCGCATAAGGGTGCGCTGGCGGGTGCCAAGGTGCAGGCGCTGACGATGCTCGACATTTTCATGACGCCCAAGGTTGTTGCCGACGCATGGACGTACTTCAAGGACGTGCAGACGAAGGACGTGAAGTATCAGCCGTTCATTCGCCCGGGCGACATGCCACCGACGGAGCTCAACGCCGAAATCATGGCGCGTTTCCGTCCGCAGATGAAGGCATTTTACTACGATCCGACCAAGTACAAGACGTATCTCGAACAGCTGGGCATCACCTATCCGACGGTGCGGCCGCAGGTCGCACAGCCCAAGGGTGATGATGCGGCGAGCTCAGGCAGCGCACCAAAGCCCAAGCCTTAGATCTGCGGTAAGTTGTTCAAGCCAGCCTGAGGCCCGCCTCGAACGTCCCGCACGCATCTGCCAATGGACGAGACACAAACTCCCGCCGCCGACCAACGTCCTCGCGACGATGAGATCGATATGTTTGGTCTGACGCACCAAGGACTCGTGCGAAAGAACAATCAGGATCAATTTCTCATCTCGACGATTCATCGTCGCATTGACGTACTGCAAACGAGTCTCAGCGATCCAGCGCGATTGCATGCGAATGACGAGCGTCTGGCGGTGTTGGCGATGATCGCCGACGGCGTTGGCGGTTTGTCAGGCGGCGAAAAGGCGAGCGAGACGGCACTCGAAATTGCGATGCAGTATGTCACGAG
>JBBQDB010000170.1:0-8187 GCA_038319245.1 Gemmatimonadales bacterium | reverse complement strand
GGTCAATCGTGCTTCGCGCCAATACGTTCGAGAAACGGCGCAACCTCACGTATCACGATGTCGTCGCGCTTTTTAAGCTCGCGCATGAACCATTCCTTGTGACCAGCACCGTAGGTGATGACAAAACGACGGCCCTCGCCGCGGTGCTGATCCAACGTGCGTCCGATATTCGCAAAGTGCGCCTTGTTGATGTTGTCCCATCCGCCTGGTCCAAGCTCGCTGTTGAACAGGCGATTGTACGGTTCGTGGGCGTCCGTTTGAATGGAGTCGTACAACGTTGAATTGATGAAATACGGATTGTCTGCACCGTGCAGCGCAACCAACGAATCGGCTCGGCGGTCAGCTTGCTGGTACGCGCGCCATTCGTCCGCTCGCGAGGGGTCTGCCTCTATGCGCTTGAGCGCGGCGGTACGATACACATCCATCGGACGCGACCAGCCGGCCGTAGGAACGATCGTGAATCGCAACTCCTTCGTGAGTGGAATGAGCACGTCGACGTACTCGGGAAAACGAACGACACGCGCTTCGGTAATCTTGCCTGTGCGTGTGAACTCACTCATTGCCGCATCGAAGCGATTGGGCGCAATCTCGGTGAGAACGAAATCAGGTCGTATCGCACGCAGCAGCTGTCGCAGCACCGTTGTGCTGTATTTCGTACTCGTTCGATGCTCACCGTGAATCGTACCTAACACCAACACTTCATTCCGTCGGACATTCGTACGTACGCCACGCGTCGCTATCGCCTTCGTTAACGGAGCCGATCGTGCCACAACGGCGTAGGACGCTGTATTCACGTATTGCACACGCGAACCAGAGCCGCAGTGCACGACAAACGAAACATCGTCCGCCGAAAGTGCAGCAGTCGTTGCGTCGCTGCATACTGACGTCACCGCAGCCTCAACGCCGTTCAGTAAATCGTAAGTGCGCACCACGGCAGCTCCTCGATCCAGTGAGAACGAGAGCACACCATCACGCGTCACGACGCGACCCGCCGCCGCGTCTGCGACGTCGGCGGCACGACCCTGGCGCATGCGCTCAAGACCTTCTGCACTCCTCGGCAAGGCGGCGGTGAGATTCTCACTTCCGGTTGCGGTAATGAGAATTTCGTCTTCTACGAACGCCGCGACTTCTTCGTCGTGATTGTAATACCATGGTTCGATGGTGAAGACCATACCGGGTCCGAGCACGGCGTCGGGTAGTGCCGGATCTCCCGCGTCGAGCCCGATGTGATGTCCGAAGTACAGTGGCGCCTGCATGTACGGTTTCGCGCTCGCTGGTATTGCATCGGTGGCGACGCGCTGCAGCCCGGCCAACGTCGCTCCCGGCCGCGCCGCCGCAATGACGGCGTCGGATACGGCGCGTACCGTCTCCACGAGCTCGCGCTGGCGTTTGGAGAAGTGTTCACCGACCGGAAACGTGCGCCCAACATCGCTGACGTAATGGTCGCGTTCACAACCCACATCGAAAATCACCATCTCGCCGCGTTCCATTGCGCGATTGCGCCGGTCGTAATGCGCACCGAGTATACGCCACGGCCACAGCGAGTTCTGGCCGGACTTGATGATTGGAGCGAATGCGGCGCGCTGCGCGCCGTGCGCCATGCAGTCGGCAATGAACGCGCCGGTGAGTGTGCGCTCGTCTACACCAGGAGATACATGCGATGCACCACGTACGATCGCAACGCTCGTGATGCGCGCTGCTTCACGCAACGCGGCAATTTCACGAACGGACTTCGTCATCCGCAGTGTGGCCATCAACGTGTATGCGGCACCGACGCGATCGGTCGTGGTGAGAACTCGTGCATGACGCGCTGACATACCAGTCAGGAATGCGGGTAGCTCATCGGCCGACCGTACGGAATCGACACCGCTGAGGGCGCGAAGAGCGGGATCACTCAGTAACGGTCTCCCAGGAAAGTCGTTCGGACGCGCAGTATTCTCAAACCGCGGATCGGTACGCGGCATGAACAACAGCGATCGTCCCGATTGGCCATCAATCACCAGCGTTGAGCGCGATAGCTCCAAACCGACGAGATATTCGAAGTCATCGAGTTGCCGAAAGGTCTCGCCGCCACTGGTACCCTCGGCGCTTGGCACGACGAGCACATCGTTCGGGCCCAGCAGTGTGCGTGCGCGTGCGCGACGCGCTGTATACTCGGCGACCGGAAACGTTGGCTGAGTCCACGCAGTGAAGCGTTCCAAACGGCTAGCACTGCCACTCGCACCGCCGGTCGGGCTGCTGCTGGCGCGCGCCGGTAACGCGGCGGTCATCGTCGAGGAAATCGTCGCGACCGTATCTGGTGTCTCTGGACGATACGGTGCCTTGATTCGCGTCGCGATCCCGACGCTTCCCCATTGTAGTCGTAGCACGACTTCGTCGCGCTGTACGATCGGAAACGAGTACGACACCGTCTCCAGATACGAGCTCGAGTCTGGGGTGATCTCGAGACGCATCACGTCCGTCTCTGCACCGGGATATGGCGTGTGCGAAATATTGGTCGAACGGTTGACGATCAGCGTCCAGGCTTTGCGCTGACGGGGAATTAACCAGAGCGAATACGTGCCGGCGGTGAGCGCATGCCCGTCGAGCAGCACATCGTGCGAGAAGCGAATGCTCGTCGCATTGTCGGCGCCGGGATGCCAGATACTGTCCCACGGCACCAGCGCGCCGAACAGCGCGCGGCCCCGTGCGGTTGGACGCCCGTACTCGATGGCAATATCCGTGAACGCGACGGTCTGCTGTACCGAGCCGCGCTGACTGAACGGAAACATCTGCGCTGCGCAAGGCCTCGCGTAGACTGCGCAGAAGAGAATCGCGGCGTACAGGTATTTTCGCATGGATTTATCAGCGACGACGAGATACGAGAGATAGAACGCTGGTGTTGGCGATACAAATCAGGGTACGGTCCAGCGATCATGACGGTAAGTGCCGTCGGTTGGTAGCGCACGGTTCATGGTCGCGCGACATTCCACAGAAGAAATCCTGCGAGGGTAATACGTGACCGAACTGGTCCCACGCCGCTCGCCCGTTGTTGCGACCTCCACCGGACTATCGGCGTGCCTCAGCCTCTTGCTCGCTTCCTCACCGCCGCCGCCGGACTTTTCGTCGGACTCGGCGTCTCACCGCGTTCAGCGCTTGCTCAGGGCTCCGATCTCGCGTCAGCCATGCACTGGCGACAGATCGGTCCCGTGCGCGCTGGCCGTGCGCGCGCACTCTCGGGCGTTGCCACGCAGCCCAACGTCTTCTATATCGGTTTCGACAACGGTGGCGTGTGGCGCAGCACCGACTACGGCTCGAATTGGGAACCGTTGTTTGACAAGGAGAGCACTGGTTCGATTGGTGCGATTGCCGTTGCGCCATCCAATCCGAACATCGTCTATGTCGGGAGCGGCGCGGGCATCATTCGCCCGGATCTCGCGGTGGGCGATGGCATGTACAAGAGCACCGATGCCGGTAAGACGTGGACGCATCTCGGACTCCGTGAAAGCCAGATGATCGCCATGATCGACGTCGACCCCAAGAATCCGGATCGACTCTTTGTCGCGGTACTCGGCCATCCGTACGGCCCGAATTCTGAGCGCGGCATCTTCCGTTCGCTCGATGGTGGCAAGTCGTTCTCGAAGGTGCTCTACGCCGACGAGTACACGAGCGGCAACGATGTGCGCATCGACCCGAGCAATCCGAACACCGTCTACGCCACGATGTGGCAGCAGCAACAGAGCTTCATCGAAGGGCTCGCATTCGGCGGCACGAGTCAGGGCATCTTCAAGTCCACTGATGGCGGTGACACCTGGAAGCCGCTGACGGATGGCTTGCCGAATGTGATTCAGGTGAACTTGGCGATCGCGCCGAGCAATCCGAACGTGTTGTATGCGGCCGTGGCCGGTACGCCGCGTGATGGCGCCGCAGCGGGCGGTCGGGGCGGCAACAGCACCACGGGCACCGTGGGTTTCTACAAGTCCACCGACGCCGGAGCACATTGGCATCTCGCGCACAACGATGCGGCCGCGCCGGGCGCGATCAAGCCGAATGCACCGGATCCGCGTCCGATGGTGCGCATCGGTGGTGGTGATTTGCCAACGATCGTCGTCGATCCGAAGAACGAGAACGTCGTCTACAGTTCGAGCACCGTGTTCTGGCGTACCGAAGATAGTGGACTTACGTGGACCGCCGTGCGTGGCGCGCCAGGTGGTGATGACTATCAGAAATCGTGGATTAATCCGCTCAACCCGGACATCATTCTGCAGGTGTCCGATCAGGGTGGCGTGGTGTCGGCTAACCGTGGATTGTCGTGGAGCAACTGGTACAACCAGCCGACGGCGGCGATGTATCACGTCTCGACCGACAATGATTTCCCGTATCGTGTCTGCGGTGGACAACAGGACTCAGGTTCGGCGTGCGTGGACAGTCGCTCGATGGACGGACGCATCACCTTCCACGATTGGCACCCCGTCAACATTCAGGAATACGGCATCGCCGCGTCCGATCCGAAAGATCCGAATTTGGTCTTCGGCAGTCAGCGCAGCGGTGTCTCGCTTTACAATCGCAAGACGGCGCAGACGACGGCGGTCGGACCGGATGCGAGTGGGAAGTTGCCCGACGGCAGCGCGATGAATCGCAACGTGCGGACGATGCCGCTCGAATGGTCGCCGGTCGATCGCAGCACGCTGTTTTACGCGTCGAACGTGGTGTGGAAGAGCACCGATCGTGCGCATAGCTGGACGCGCATCAGCGGTGATTTGGCGCGCCCCTCGTGGGCCGTGCCTGCAACGGCTGGTAAGTACGCCAGCACCGTCACGCCATCACCGATGGGAAGCATTACCGCGCTCTCGCTGTCGCCCAAAAGTATTGGCCTGATTTGGACCGGCACGGACGACGGCAACATCCAGATGACGACCGACGGCGGCACGAAGTGGAACAACGTCACACCGGCCGCGATCAAACCGTGGACGCGCATCTTCAACATCGAGGCCGGTCACTTCGATACGCAGACGGCGTATGCGGCGGCCAACACGCTGCGCATCGATGATCTCAATCCGCACTTCTGGCGCACGCACGATAGCGGCAAGACGTGGACGGAAATCAACACCGGCATCGACGGCGGCGCGGTCGCCAATTCCATTCGCGAAGATCCCAAGAAGAAGGGATTGCTCTACGCGGCCACCGACACGCAGGTGTGGGTTTCGTTTGACGATGGCGATCATTGGCAGTCGCTGCGCAACGACATGCCCGCGATTTCGGTGCGTGATCTGCAGGTGAAGGACGACAGCAGTTGCATGTGCGCCGATCTCGTTGCCGGTACGCACGGACGCGGCTTCTACATTCTGGATGACGTGACGCCGCTGCGTCAGGCCGCCGAGATCAAGGCGGCGGAAAGCGCAAAGAGTGCGTATCTCGTAAAGCCAGTGATGGCCGTGCGTGTGCGCTTTGGTACGAACGAGCCGACGCCGTGGCCGCCGGAGATGCCGGCCGGTGAAAATCCGCCGGCTGGTGGTATCATCGATTACTACTTGGGCGCGAACGCGTCGTCGCCGGTCAAGCTCGAGATTCTTGATGCGAAGGGCAAAGTAGTGCGCAGCTACTCGAGTGATGAGAAGGCGCTCGACCCGCAGCCGGCGCTCGACCCGGTTGCATACAACAAGGTCTGCCAGAAGACGCCTAACGCACCGTTCTGTGGACTGCCGCTGTACTGGCCGGCGCCGATGATGGTGATCTCGAACAAGGCTGGCGCGCATCGCTTCACGTGGGATCTGCACTTCGATCCGGTCACGCCGGAAGATCTGGTGCCACAGGGCGACGATGAAGCCTCAGGAGCGGTGCCGCATCGTACGGGGCAGGCCCTCAATACGCCGTGGGCACCGCCGGGCAGCTATACGGTCAAGCTTTCTGTGGACGGAAAAGTGTACACGCAGCCACTCACGCTCAAGCTCGATCCGCGCGTGAAGACGTCGCCGCTGGCATTGACGCAGCTCGCATCGCTGTCGCGCGAGATGTATGACGGCGCCGTCGCCACCCATCGCGCCTTCGCAGATGCACGGACGATGGTCGCGCAGTTGGCGAAGCTGTCAGGTGCTGACGTTGATGCGCTGAAGGCGAAGATCGAGACCGTCGCGCCCGCGCAGCCTCGTGTTGGACGCGGTGGACGTCGTCGTGGCCCTGGTGGTGCGGCTGCGAACGCGCCGTCGCTCGAAACCGTGAGCAATACGCTGCAAGCGGCGGCGATGGGGATGCAGGGTGCCGATGTCGGCCCAACAGCGGTACAAGTCGCCGCGTGCGCGAGCGCACGTACGTTGCTCTCTGCCGCGATGCCCGAGTGGGCGAGTGTCAAGGCGGCGGTGACGGCGTTCAACAGCAAGCGCAAAGCCGCCGGTCAGCCAACACTCGAAATGCCGTAATAGTCCGCTGGGCAGTCCATCGCAAACAAACGAAAACCGCAGCCGCGACGTTCGCGGCTGCGGTTTTGCGTGTTCGTGCTGAAACGCGCGAACTACTTCGTGAGCGTCAACCCACTGACCGTTGCTTCCGTGTTGTGCGCGAAGCGAATGCCGTACATGCCATCCGTGCTCTTGAGCTTACCCGCGCCGACAACCGCAGACTTCTCGTACGTGCCAACCACGGTGCCATTGATCGCGCACATCACCTTGTCACCCTTCACCGTGACCGCGATTTCCTGCGTCACCGGCGCACCCTTGCCCGCGGCCTTATGCACGGCTTCGTTCGTTTCGCCAGCACGACCGTTCAGCTGGAACGGCGCCGGACCCATACCGCGCACAATGAAATTGCCGTTGCCGTACGCTGCGCAGTACAGATAGCTCTGGTTGTCTGTGCCAAGGTCGTTGCCACCGATCACGATGCCGTACGGATGCGGATGATCGTTGAGCTCCATGTACTTCGCTTCGTTGAACGTTGCCTTGACCGTGTAGTCACCCTTAGCCGCGTTTTTCGAACTCCAGTACGTCACGGCCGGACCAGTCGTCACCTTCATCATCTTGCCATCCATGGCCAGCTTCGCATCGGCAAGCGTACGACCAGCCTTCGCTTCACGGGCGTCGATCATTCCTTCCCAACCAGGAATCGAAATACCGCCGCCAGCTACCTTGCGGGACTCTTCCGTCATGCCCTGAGCGGCGGAAAGACGGGGAAGCAACGCGATGGCTGCCAGTGTAGCCACAAACCCAAAATTGCGACGCATGCTGTGTCCTCTCGGAGGGAAATGCGATGGAGAATTGCGACGGGAGCGTGATAGGCGCGTCCGGTCGTTGGCGCAGGCACTAACGCGCACGCAGAAAATAATACCCCGAACCTGCCGATTTAGGCGATGTGTTCCGGTTCAAGCACCTGCTCGACCACCTTCCCGTCCACCTTGGTCACGTGATAGCACTTGGCCTCGGCGCGGGTCGAGACTACTCGCTTGATCTCGTTGTCTTCGAAGTAGAGCCCGGCATCGTTGTCACACGCATAGCCGGGCTGCATCTCGCCGGAACCAATCAGCTTCTGATACAACGGGCGGCGCCCTGCTTCCTTGTCATAGTGCGGCGAATGACTGCCCTTAATGAAGCCAAGACACTTGACGATCGAGAGTGCTTTCGGACGTGAGTCGGTCGTACCTTCGTCAAACCAGCAAAGTGATCCGGCACTCGCACCGCCGAGGACGATCCCTTGGTCCCACGCTTTGCGTAGCACCACGTCAATCCCCTGCGCTTTCCAGATGGCCTGTTGATTGAGCGTGTTACCGCCCGACACCACGATGCCATCGACGGAGAGCAACACCTCCTCCCAGCTGCGCGTCTGCGACAGACTTTCGATGAAGCTGTTCTGCACCGACGGTTCGACATCGAGCGGTGCACAACTCTTGTAAAACGAGAGCGAGCCAGCCGCATCGTCCGCGCTTGCCGTTGGCAGATACAGAATTTTTGCGCGCTTCTTGCCCGAGAGTTGCGCCATGTAGCGAATGTAGGCGGTTCCGTATCCGCCACCAGCGATCAGAATCTTGCGTGTCACGGCTGCGGAAACTCCTTGGGCTACATGAACGGACGGGGCCGTGGCGTCGCTGGGTGCGCCACCGACTGGAAATTTGCCGACGCGTGCGCCGATGGCGCCTAAGGTTGTCGCGACGACGAAGTCTCTACGTTGCATCGATCAAATCTCGTTCTTTTTCGCGAACTGCGCGATGTGATCTGCTGCGCG
>JBBQDB010000169.1:0-8196 GCA_038319245.1 Gemmatimonadales bacterium | reverse complement strand
AGCAACGTCGAACGCACGGGCTTCACCGACATTCCGCGTCGACTCGATATTCGCGTGCTCTTTGGCAACGTCGAACTCGATCTCACGCAAACGAATTTCGCCATTGGCGTGACGGAGATTTCAATCAAGTCCACCTTCGGGAATGTCGAGCTCTATCTGCCACCCGGCGTCGTCGTCGAGAACGATGGCGCTGCATTGCTCGGCTCGTTCGACTGTCACGCACCGAATGCGCAGCGGCGCGACGGATTTAGTGGCGGCATGGCCGGCAGTGCAATGACAGCGCCGTCGGCACGCATCGTACGCATCACCGGTCGCGCAGTACTCAGCAGCGTCGAAGTCACGCAAGTTCCCGGAGCCACATGAGCGCGGTGATTCGCGCGGCGGTAATGACTGCGCCGCACCAACCGATCGAGATTCGAGACGTGCCGTGGCCCACGATGACGTCGGGCAGTGCGATGATGCGCACGCTCTACTCCGAGGTGTGCGGCACCGACGTCCATCTGCATCACGGCAAGTTGTCCGGCGTGCCCTACCCCATCATTCCGGGACACGTCTCCGTCGGCCACCTCTCCGCGATTCACGGTACGGTGCGCGACATCGAGGGCGTTCCGTTTCGCGAAGGCGATCTGGTCACGTTCCTCGATGTACATGAGACGTGCGGCGCGTGCTACGAATGCCTGGTCACCAAACAGTCGACGCGGTGCCCGCATCGCAAAGTGTACGGCATCACGTATGGCGTGAACGATGGGCCACTCGGTGGTTGGGCCGATCATATTTGGATGAAGCCCGGCGTGCGGCTCTTGCGCATTCCCGACGGCGTCGATCCGGCACGATTTATCGCAGGCGGATGCGGACTCGTCACCGCGACGCATGCCATCGAGCGCGGCAACATTCGGCTCGGCTCGTCGGTCGCGGTGCTCGGCGTCGGCCCGGTCGGCCAAGCCGCCATCGCACTCGCGGCGCTGTCAGGTGCATATCCCATCATTGCCGTTGGCGCGCCTGACAGTCGGCTTGCGTTTGCGACGCGCATGGGTGCCACGCATGTGGTGCCACTCGCGCTGTCGCCGGACGAACGCGCCGCTGCCGTACGCGATGCCAATGGTGGACGTGGCGTGGATGTAGTCATCGAAGCCGCAGGTGCGCCGGACGCGGTACCGCAGGCGCTCGACTTGGTACGCGACGGTGGATGCGTTGTGATCGCCGGCCAGTACACCAACGGCGGTGACACGACCATCAATCCGCATCTGCAAATCAACCGCAAGCACGTCGACATTCGCGGATGCTGGGGCTGTGATTACTCGCACTTTCATCGTGCGTTGCAGCTGTTGGCACACCGCGGCGCCGAATTGCCGTGGCTGGAAGCCATTGGTGCGCGATACTCGCTCGATCAGGCCAACGAGGCGCTTGCCGCCGTGGCCAATCGCGACGTCGTCAAGGCGCTTATCGTTCCGTAGCGGTTGCGCGCATTTGACGCCGACCGCCCGCGCGACGTTCTCATCGGCGCTCTCCGCATTTTTTCTACGAATTTTTTCTCACGTCATGGCCGAAGCCGATCGTTCCATCGTTCCTGCGTTTCGCACGGTGCCGCGCACTGGCGTCATCTACGTCATGGATCGCGCCAAGGCGCTTGGCTATGGCAGCGACGGCATTGAGTGGTGCAATCTCGGACAGGGACAGCCGGAGACTGGGCCGCTGGTTGACGGACCGGATCGGCCGACCGGCGTCAGCATTCACGCGGATGACTACGAGTATGCGCCGGTCGGTGGCATTGACGTTCTGCGTCGCGCCGTCGCAACGCTCTACAACGCGCGATATCGCCAAGGACGCGCGTCGCAGTATGGTCCCGAAAACGTCTGTATCTGCGGCGGCGGACGCAGCTCGCTGACACGCGTTGTCGCATCGCTGGGCAACATCAATCTCGGCCACGTACTCCCCGACTACACCGCGTACGAAGAACTGCTCGAAATTTTCGGGACGTTCTCAGCGATTCCCATTTTGCTCGAACCCGGGTCCGGCTACGCACTCTCGACGGCGGAGTTGCGCCGCGAAGTCACCGGCCGAGGACTCGGCGCGCTCCTGCTCTCCAATCCATCGAATCCGACCGGTCGTCTGCTCGAAGGCAGTGCCCTCGCCGGATGGGTGCGTGAAGCGCGCGATCTGCGCTGCACGCTCATTCTCGACGAATTCTATTCGCACTATATCTGGCGTCAGGATTTACCGTCCAACGTGACGGTGTCGGCGGCCGCACATGTCGATGATGTGAACGTCGATCCCGTTGTCATTTTGGATGGTCTTACCAAGGGATGGCGCTGCCCGGGCTGGCGACTGAGCTGGATCGTCGGACCGGCATCGGTGATCGAGGCCGTGACCTCCGCGGGTAGCTTTCTGGACGGTGGGGGTAACCGTCCGTTGCAGGAGGCAGCATCGGCCCTGCTCGAACCCGAAAGGGCGCGCGCCGAAGTCGTCTCGATCCACGAAGCCTTTCAGCGAAAGCGTCGTATGCTGTCCGACGGTTTGCGCGCCGCGGGGCTGACGGTTGAACAAGAGCCGGAGGGCGGCTTTTACGTCTGGGCCAGCGTGGGATCACTCCCCGCGCCACTCAATGACGGCGAAGCGTTTTTCGAGGCCGCACTCGCGGAACATGTGATCACGGTGCCGGGCATCTTCTTCGACATCAATCCTGGCAAACGTCGCGCCGATCACACGTCGCGTTTTCGGCAGTACTTGCGCTTCTCCTTCGGCCCTACCGAGTCGGTCGTGCACGAGGCGGTGCAGCGCCTACAGGCAATGATCGCTCGAGCGCGAAGCTAGCGTCGCGCGACGCGTTTACCCTAGCGCTGCGCGACGGACTACGCGATCGGCGCGATCTTCTGGTTGGCCGCGTGCAGTTGCTGCTTTTGCCGCAAATTGCGCAGGAGCAAGGCGACCACCGCGACGTTCAGCACGAGCGCCGCGATACGCAGCAGTGTCACGTGCTTTGCGACTTCGTAGATCTCGAGCGGAATCGGTAGCCCCGTCGCGACGACCGTCAGCCACTCAGCCCACGACTTGCCGCGCCAAAGTCCGACGCCCTCTACAAGAAACAGCAACGCGTAGAGAAGCGCGCCCGCGCCAAGCCCCATCACCTGATGTGGCGCGAGATCGACCACCCAGCCGGCAAAGTGCTGCACCGCATTCTGCTCGCTTTCAATCGGCAGGTTATCCACCCAATCCTGCACCATCTCGGCAATCTCAGGGCGCAAGAGCTGAAATGCGCCAAGGGCGACCGCAATGAGCGTCAATGCTTGACTGAACTTGAACGCCGCGATAAGACGAAGCACCAGCGAATGCTCTCCGGAGGGGAAGTCGTACGCAGCAGCGCCGCGCCGTGAATGCTATCGTTGTCCCCACCCCTACGGGAGTTGCGCGCGCGTCTCGAAACTCCCGCGTCTTGCGTCCCCCGACCTCTCCCGATGGCTTCGATCACCGATCCGACTGCATCACACCGTCTCAAGTCCATTTTCGGCGGGTCGGTCGGCAACCTGGTCGAGTGGTACGACTGGTACGTCTATTCGGCGTTCTCGCTCTACTTCGCCAAAGCGTTCTTTCCGCCGGCCGACCAAACGGCACAGCTACTCAATGCCGCGGCCGTCTTCGCCGTAGGATTCCTCATGCGGCCTGTCGGTGGATGGCTCATGGGCAAATACGCCGATCGCCACGGTCGACGCACCGCACTCACCGCGTCCGTGCTGCTCATGTGCGCGGGCTCACTACTCATCGCGGTTACGCCATCGTACGCATCGATCGGTGTACTCGCCCCTGCCCTGCTCGTCTTTGCACGCATGATGCAAGGCGTCAGCGTTGGCGGTGAGTATGGCGCGAGCGCGACGTACCTGAGCGAGATGGCCGGCCACAAGCATCGTGGCTTCTGGTCCAGCTTTCAGTATGTCACGTTGATCATGGGACAGCTGCTCGCCCTCGGTGTTCTGCTTGTCTTGCAGCGCTTTCTGACACCCGCAGAGCTCGAGAACTGGGGCTGGCGCGTGCCGTTTGCCATTGGCGCGGCCTGCGCACTGGTAGCCATGCGCATTCGTCGTGGGCTCGAGGAGACCGCTGCGTTTACGCAGAGCTCGGCCGGCGGTGATACGACGCGCGCAGCGACTGTGTCCGCATCAACGATGCGCGGCCTGCTCCAACATCCACGCGCGGTCGCGACGGTCTTCGGCCTGACCGCTGGCGGCACGGTCGCGTTCTACACGTTCACGACCTACGCGCAGAAATTCCTCGTCAACACGGCGGGCTTCTCCAAAAACGACGCGACGCTCATCTCCGCCGCGTCGCTCGCGATCTTTATGTGCGTGCAACCGATCGTCGGCGCCATCTCAGATCGCATCGGACGTCGCCCCGTATTGACGACGTTCGGCATTGTTGGGACACTGGGTACGCTGCCACTGCTCACAGCGCTCGCGCAAACCAAAACAGTCGCCGCGGCCTTGCTACTGCTCACGCTCGCGCTGCTCGTCACCAGCGGATACACGGCGATCAACGCCGTCGTGAAGGCAGAGCTCTTCCCAACCAACATCCGCGCACTTGGCGTCGCATTCCCGTACGCGGTGGCGGTTTCGATTTTTGGTGGGACCGCCGAGTACATCGCGCTGTGGTTCAAAAACATGGGACACGAGTCGTGGTTTTATTGGTACGTGACGTCGTGCATCGTCGCCTCGCTCGCTGTGTACATCACCATGCCCGAGACGCGCAACAGCAACACCATGACCGATTAACGGCAGGTCACGCCACCACCGCTTCGATCGACTCGATCAGCTGCGACAAATCGATGGGCTTGTACAGCACCGGCGCGCGCGGATCGGCGACGAATGCTTCCGCGGCGGCAGACACGGCTCCACCAGTCATCGCGATGAATCGTCGACGCGTCTGCGGGTGCTCGGCCGCCAGAATCTCCGCCAGCTCCATGCCGGTGAGTCGTGGCATCATCAGGTCGGACACGACGGCATCGAATGGCTGCGTGCGCAGCAGCTGCAGCGCTTCCGCACCATCGGCAGCGAGTGTTACGTGATACCCTGCACGCACCAAACCTCGCGCGATGGCACCAAGTACCAATGGCTCGTCATCGACCAGTAGCACATGCCGACGCGCAACAACACCGATCGAGTCCACGCGCGTTGGATGTGACGTAATGTCGGCACCAACGCAATCACACGAAGGCAGGGTAATGCGCACCACCGCGCCGCCTTCGGATGCGTTCTGCATGAACAACGTTCCCTTGTGCGCCTGCACGAGTCCCTGCGTGACAAACACGCCGAGTCCGGTGCCGCCTTCCGTCAGTTTTGTTGTCACGTACGGCTCACCAAGCCTCGGCAACACATCCGCCGGAAAGCCAGGGCCATTGTCGGCAATCGTGATTTCCACGTAGCCGTCTGAGGTTGTCCGCGTGACAACCCGAATGCGACCCGAGGGTTCGTCGAGCGATGCACGCTCCGTCGCATCACGGAGTGCTTGCGCCGCATTCACCAGCGGATTCACGATCATCTGCACCAGCTGACCTTCGTCACCGAACACGCACGGCACGGGTTGCAGGTCAAGTTCGATGGATGCGACGCGACGTAATTGCGGGGACGCGACGCGCATCGCGGCCTGCACGATATGATGCACGTCGGCCGAAACGAACTGCGCACCGGTAGGACGGGCGTATGACCGTAACCCGTCGACCACGCGACGAATGCGTGAAACGCCCTCAAAGGCACGCGCGAGCGTTTCGTCCGCCTCCGCCGATCGCGCACCGTGACTGTCCTCGCGCAACTCTTCAAGACTGAACGACAGATACTGCAGCGGATTGCTGATCTCGTGACCGACGCCTGCCGCCAATCGGCCGAGCGCCGCGAGTCGCTCTTGCTCGATAAGCGCATCACGCGCCGCATCGCGCTCCTCGGTCCGCGTCTTCACCTCGACGGCTAAGGCAGACGAGGCGATCGACCAACGTCGCGCGTCGTCGGTGAATCGACCCATCAGCTGCAGCGTGACCGGCACGACAACGAAGATGTAGCCGAGGTCGGCCAAAAAGATGAAGTGCACCACGCCGGCGGTGACCAGCGCCTCTTCGATCGCGCAGACAGAGAAGAGTGTGAAGCCGATCGCCAGTCCGAGCGCTCCCGGTACACCAGCCCACGCGCGACGAATCCACGTCACCCATGACACGCAAAGCGTCGTGAGTCCGATCGCTGCGCCGAGGTTGCCAAGCAACGACAAGTTTGGCTGCGTATAGTCGATGCCGAGTGATTCGACTCGCATGCGAACGGCTGGACCGTCCGCAACGGCGAGTCCCGAGAGAGCGAGTACCGAGATGACCGCGAGGTTGCCGATCGCCACCAGTCGTACCCATCGCGGGAGGTCGCGTAAGCGCGCGCGCTCGTCGGCGAACGTGTAGAGCAACCACGCGGATGCATGCAATCCGGCGTTCGTCAGATTCAGACGAATGACCCATCCGAGCGCATCGCTCGGTAGCGGCATGGCAACCGCCCACATGTCAACGCCGGCATACAACGCTGCGCTCACCGCAATCAGGCCGAAGAGCCGCGCACGCTCCCACCCCGGAGCACGCGAGATGACGAACATCGCGACGGCCGTGACGCACTGCAGGACGAACGCAACGAGCGCGAGCGCAAACGCGACGTTCACGTGCGCCCCGCGGCTTGCGCGATAAACGAAGGAGGCGTTTCGCCCTCGATGCGATCCGGTGACACGGGCAATTACCGTTTATGGTGTCACGGTTTGTATCTCAATCCGAGACGCCATCGTCGGCGTCCGCCAGATCGAATGAGTCTGCGCGACATAGTCCGTCGCCTTGGCGCGGTAAATATTCGGTACCCACGTTTGCGGATTGCGATCGATCAACGGAAACCACGTGCTCTGTACCTGCACCATGATCTTATGCCCCTTCAGAAACCGATAGCTCTGCGTGTGCAAATCGATCGTGAATGGGGTCACCGTATTCGGTACGATCGGCTCTGGCTTCTCGAACGACTTTCGGAAACGTCCACGAAACACATCGTTGGCGATCATGAACTCGAAGCCGCCCATCGTGTGCTCTGGTGACATGTCTTCCGGATACACATCGATCAACTTCACGACCCAGTCCGCGTCTGCGCCGGTCGTACTCGCAAACAGTTTCGCCGTGATATCGCCGGCAACGACCACGTCTTGCGTCAACACGTCCGTCTGCCAGCTCAACACATCAGGGCGATTCTGCACGAAGCGCTGGTCTTCGAGCAACCACGTGGACCACCCTGAGCCCTTCGGGAAGTACGTCGGTTCGATGGGACGCTTGCGATATGGTACCGGCTTCGCCGGATCACTGACGTATCGATCGACGCCCTTTGCGTCGGCTGCCGTCGGCGCGTCGAACGACAGGCGACCGTCGGCGTGAAAGTACAGTGACTTGGTCACGGCTTCTTTCGGCGGCCACGCCGTGAAGGTGCGCCACGTATTGCTGCCCGATTCAAAGACGGTCGCTTCGGCCGGCGTGAAGGTGCCTTGGTCTTTCAGGTAATGCGCAAAAAACGGTGCCTGAATCTTCTGCCGATAGTACTCGCCGGTGGCCGACTTGAAGTCGATGGCGCCCAGCTTCTGTCCCGGTCCCGCGCCCCAGCCGCCGTGTCGCCACGGACCGACCACTAGCGAGTTCTCGTTGCGCGTATCGTGCTTTTCGAGCTCGCGATAGATGGTGACTGGGCCGTAAAAGTCTTCCTGATCCCACCAGCCAGCGACGTTCAGCGTCGGCATGGTCACACGCTTGAGGTACGGCCGCATGGCCTGCTTCTGCCAGAACGCATCGTAATTCGGGTGTTCGGCGAAATCATTCCATGTCGGCAACACTTTGCCTTTCAGATACTTCGTTTGCACCGTCGACAACGGCCCGAGTCCCAAGTACCAATCGTACGTATCGTACTTGTCGAAGATGAAGTCAGAATTCTCTTTCGTCGCTTCGGTCAAATACGCGTACTCGAAGCCATAGCTCAAACGAAACGCACCGTTGTGGTGAAAGTCGTCGCCGAGGAACATGTCTGCTGGCGACGCTTGCGGGCTCACTGCCTTGAGCGCCGGATGTGGGTCGAGCATCCCCATCGCCGCGGTCCATCCGTCATACGATACGCCGAGCATGCCGACGCGTCCGTTGTTTTTCGGCACGTTCGTAAGCATCCA
>JBBQDB010000168.1:0-8479 GCA_038319245.1 Gemmatimonadales bacterium | reverse complement strand
GTGAACTTCGAGTCGCGTATTTCAGAAGCCACGCGGAAGGAGCTTGCCACAATGGGTCACGAGATCGTCATGCGCGGTGATTTCTCGAGCACGCGCATGGGATCAGGACAGGCGGTGCTGCGCGATTTCAAGACGGGCGTGAACAACGGCGCGTCTGATCCCCGAAAGGATGGTGCGGCGGTCGCCGAGCTGCGGGCCGCGGCAAAGCGCGGGAAGTAATTGACCAACTGCGGGCCGCGGATCTCGCGGCTCGCAGTTGGTAGTGGTTGTGCAGTTCGTCAAATCCGTAGCCTGCAGCGCTACAAGCCGATCTTGATACTCGTCGAATAGTTGCGCTGCGGAAACGGATGGAATAGGAAGTACTTGCGATTCAGCAGGTTGTCCGCGCCGATCGATGCCGCAAGATGCTTGTTGAATGTGACGCTTACTTTGGCATCCGCGACGAAAAACGCGCTGAAGCCCTGATAGACATTCGGGTTCACGTCCGCGTTGTCGAGCGTCGTCCAGAGCGCGTCGCTGTAGCGGCCGCCGAGCGAAACGGCGACGCGCTGTACTGGCCGATAGGTTGCGATGAAATTCGCGCGCCACTTGGGGATGTTTGGCAGAAATTTGCCAACCGCTGCATCCGCGCCGGCCGTGGCACTCGCGCGCCCCGACAGCGCCAACGTGCGCGCATCGAGATACGTGCCGCTCGCCGTCAGCTCGAGCTTCGGGATAAGTACACCATTCTCCGACACCACCAACTCGGCGCCGCGCGAGCGCACGTGGTCAACGTTGGAGACGTATGAATACAACGTGTTCGAGCCCGTCAAGAGCGGCTTAAACTGCGAGATGATTGCATCGTGTACGTCGTCGTTGAACAGCGACAGCTGCACACGGCCGCGCGAGAATCGACGCTCGGCGCGCAGCTCGGTGGAGAGGTCGTTGTCCGGCTTGAGATTCGGATCGGGCGAGGTGAACGTCGCGCCCGTCGACACCAGCTGGTACAGCTCCGCGGCCGTCGCAAAGCGATACGCCTGCCCGGCCGATGCAGTGAATGTCCAATCCGGCGACGCAGTCCACGCGAGTATCGCTTTCGGAGAAAACGTGTTCGCGTTCACCGTTGGCTGCGTCACCTTTGTTGCGCCGTTCACATTGTAGCCATCGAAGCCCTTCCACTGCTCGTAGCGACCGCCGACCGTCAGCTTGAGCGCGTCGGTGATGCGCCAGCTATCCTGCGCCCAGAGCGCCATGGTGCGCGTCTTACCATCGCCTTCTGTGGCAACACTCGAATACGTCGCGCCCGTCTTCCAGTCGGGGGTGTTGTAGGTCGGGTTGAACAGCGTGTACTGATCGTAGTGCGCACCAAAGCTCACCGTGTGCGTCGCGGTTACGCCGCCCGCGTGCCATGCGCCCTTCACGTCGGCGGTTTGCCAACCCGTACCGCTTAACACCGCGACGCGACCGGCTGCACCAAACGACAGATCGGTGCTCGACGCCGTCGTCGGTGAACGCTGCTTGTCCGTCGTGATGTCGTACTTCGTCACGACTGTTTCGAAATCCCAATCGCCACGCGGATTATCGGTGCGCACTGACAGGCTTTGCGACGCGTGCTGCTGCAACAGACCGTAATAACCGCTCGCAAACCCCGCCTGCCCGGCATACGACTCGGCACCACTCTTCTGCAGATACGAGTCGACGTTCGCCGTCGCATCGTTGCGCCAGTAGCCGTACGTGTATGCAGCGCGTAACGTCGGCGTGATGTCGTACGCCAGCTTGATCTTCGCGTTGGTCATACCCGTGTGCAGCAAACCGGTCGCGCCGAGCACATTCGCCGCCGCGTTCAGCTTGTTGGTCGCCGAAATTGCGCCCGATGTGCCGGTCGGTATCGTTGCGCTGGTCGCGTACGTGAGCGGCTGGCTCTGACTGTCCTGAAAATTTCCGCTCAACGACACCGAGAACTTACCAAAACGGTCGGCCACACGGACTGATGTTTGCGACGTGGGGAGTGTCTTCTTCGTGTCGTACAGATTGAACGGCTGCATGACCTGCGTCTGCGTCAACGACGCCTCGAGCTTCTCCGGCAAGCGGGTCGTGATTTCCATGACGGCACCCATCGAGTTCCCGGCATACGCGGCGGAGAACGGGCCGTACATCATGTCGATGCGATCGATCTCTTCGGGCGCCACGAGTCCCCACCGCGGCGCGCCAATGTTGTTGTTGTTCGCGATCAAGGCCGTCAGCGGTACACCATCGGCGAACACCAGACTCCGCGCACTCGAACTAACCCCCCATGTGCGCGTCGCCATCACCGCCTGTGTGTCGCCGTTGTTGCGCTTTCGCAAAAACACACTCGGCATGTATTTCACCGCGTCTTCGGTGTCCACCAGATTCACCGTCTCTCGCACCTGCTCGGCGGTCACACTCACCGACGCCGGCAACGTGAGCTTGGTGATGGCCGCCTTGGTATCGCGATCGGCGGTGATCTTCATGCCGCCGAGTGTGGCGGCAGAATCGCGACTGCTGGAGTCGCGCGTGGCGGCGTTGCGCTTGGCGACACCGCGCTTGGTCGTGTCGGTCGCCGACTTGGCGGGCGACGTGGGAGGCGTCTGCGCGTGCGCAGTATGCGCGTGTGCAGTATGCGCGTGTGCAGTATGGGCAATGAGTACGAGCGCTGCGACGAGAGAGTTGCTGGATACAAACCGCTTCATGACCGGATCTTCCCTGAAAACGTAGACCGTCATGCCATCTTCGACGAGCATCGCCACGATTCCTCGGCGCATCAGTCCCAAGTGCGGCGATCATCGGTGCACGCGTCGGATTGGGCGAACATAATCGCCGACCGACCACGCAACGCAACCAATGACGCGCGACTTGTACGAGCGCACGCAGGCGATCCGCGATGTGCCGGAACGACGTGCATGACGAAACAGAATGGATTGACGAGGAGACGACCGTACGAAGGCACTTCATGCGCGCAGGCGATGCGGCGCGAAGTGGCTCAACGTAGATCGGCTCCGTCAACCGACGGATGATGTGCAGGACACCGCGCTACGTGACAACGCAGCGAAGTGCACGTGGAGAGCACGTGGAGTGCACGGGCAGTACTCACGCCGTGAGTGAGGAGCGCGCGGTAGGTGCGCGTCTCAACTCGCTCGCTGGTTAGAGCAGTGCGCGCAGCGGCGGGCCGTTCGCGAAGGGCAGCGCGTGCGCGCGAGCCAGCGGTATATGCGCATGATGCGTGAACGCGGGCACGGACACCGCGTCGAGCGTCGCCACCGTCAACTCGATGGCGTGGACAGGCGCAGCGACAACAACGGCGACACCGCACTGCCCGATGCAGGTGCAGCAATCGTGCGTCGGCGCTTGGTCAGGCGTGGCGCTCGTCGACTCCTGCGCGAGCATCGCGTCGTGATGGTGGAGCATGACGGCGTCGCTTCCCGACATCGCGGCGCCGGTGACCGCCTCGGTATGCGAACCAAGTTGCGCACCGCCACGCATTTCGTGATGCGCACTCGCCGACATGGGCATGCTCATCCCCATCGGCATCGCCATGCCACCCACCGCCGATGGCGACACCATGCCGGAATGCATCGCGCACGCGAACAGCCCGGCCGGCTCGGTGAGCGCGGTCGTGAACCAAATCCCCCAGAGGGTGATCAGGACGCGAAACCAGACGGGGCGATGCATCAGCGAACGATAGAGTCGGACGAGTGCTCTGGGGAGGCGTACTGCAGGAAAACGTGGTCGACGTGCCTGGCGTTGGCGCGAGAATAGCGGTGATCAGCCTCGGCATGGGCGGGGCGTCGGTGTAGCCGTTCATTGCTTCCATCGCCGAAAAGAACGGAATGTGAATTCCACAACTAAAACGCGCACTCCGAACACGACTGGTGATCCCGTGCCCAACCCGTCGACATCGTGGGGCTGGGGGTGGCTAGGGTCCGGTTTTGAGTGCTGCGTATCCGATAGCGCACAACCCGCGGTTCTAAGTTTCAGTCTGGAGTGATGTACGGAACGCTGCCGTGCGGTTGTCCGGCCTGTCGCGGCCGACGACCTTCCATTCGCATCACTGCCCCCCTAACCACTCCGCTATGCTGTCCCAGCTCCTCCCCGCCCGCGCGAACTTCGACGGTTCCGACATCATCTTCACGCTCAACTCGGCGGCCCAAGCGCGCGCCGCGGCGGGCGACTCGGTCATCAATGCGACCGTCGGCGCGCTGCTGGACGATCAGGGAAAGTTGGTGGTCCTGGACAGCGTGATGTCGCTCTACAAGGAGCTGACCCCGGCCGAAATCGCGCCATACGCGCCAATCATGGGCGACCCGGCGTACCTGCTGGCGATCACGCAGCGGACGTGGCCTGAACTCAGCGGCTATGGCGTCGGCGTCGCCACGCCCGGCGGCACCGGTGCGCTGGCGCTGTCGTTGCGCAATCTGCTCGAACCTGGGCAACGGCTGCTGACAGCAGCACCTTTTTGGGGACCGTACTCCACCTTGGCAATCGAAAACGGCGTGGTGCTCGAGACAGCGCCCTGGCCTGCCGCGGGAGCGGCGCTCGATGTGGGAGCGTGGCGCGAGAAGGCGGAGGACATCCTGCACACGCAGGGTCGGCTGCTGATCTGGCTCAACGACCCCTGCCACAACCCGACTGGTCGCAGTTTGAGCGCTGCCGATCGTCACGCGCTCCTTCAAGTGTTACGTGAGGTGTCGGCGCTGGGGCCGGTCACGCTGCTGCTCGACCTCGCCTATCTCGACTATACGCGCGAGCCGGACGCCATCACGTCGGCCCTTCGCGACTACCGCGCCTTTGGCGCTGAGGGGTCGGTATTGGTGGGCGCGTGTTTAAGTCTAAGCAAGGCGTTTACCATCTACGGTGCGCGTGCTGGCGCATTAGTGTTTCCGTGGTGCTCTAATAAAGCGCTTGCAGGAGCGTTGGCTACAAGCTGCCGAGGAACCTTCTCGAACTGTGCGCGGGCACCGATGAGTGTCTTGTTGCGGATGACCAAGCAGGCGTCGGCACGGAGTGCGCTGGCGGCCGAGCATGCGCATTGGAGTACCGTTTTGACCGAGCGGACCGATGCCTTGGATGCGGCGCTCAAGGCCGAAGGGCTTCCGGGTGCACCGTGGCAGGGTGGCTTCTTCATTACCATCGAGGTGCCAAATTCGATGGCGGTGTGCGAGCGATTGCAGGCGCTGGGGGTGTTCGTCGTGCCGATCCCTGAGGGGCTGCGGGTGGGCGTGTGTGGGCTCAAGGTGTCGGACGCGCCGCGGTTTGCCGCCGCGCTCAAGTCTGCGTTGGCGAGCTAGGGCTGGGGTGGAAGCAGCGATCGCGCCGGAGCGTTTGTCGCGCGCTCGTTGGGCCACGCGTTCCCAATTCCTGCTCCTGGGCTTCGTCATTGGCACATGGGGCGTTCACGTTCCGTCCGTCAAAGCGCACTTTGCGCTCGACGAGCGACTGCTCGCATTGACGCTCTTCGCATCCAGCATTGGATCGTTGTCGACCCTGCTCATGGCCGGGCGATTTGTCGGCTTGCTCGGGACACGGAACGCGTCCGCGCTGGCCGGCACTGTGTTCTGCGCCGCGCTTGCGTTGACGCTGCTGATGCCTAACTACGTCGGACTGCTAAGCGCGATGCTGCTGCTTGGCGCCGGTGAAAGTGTGTTCGATGTCGCCATCAATGCGGAAGGAACGTCGCTCGAGGTGTTGAGCGGTCGCGCCGTGATGAGCGGGTTTCATGGCATGTTCAGCGTGGGCGCGATGCTGGGCGCAGGGTTGGCGGCACTGATGCTCCGAGCCGACGTACCGGACCGGGTCCAGTTGGTTGGCGTGGCGGTCGCGGTTGCCGTGGGCATCGCCATCGCCTCGCGCGGCATGCTGCCCGCTCCGCGCGTCAGCGATTCCAAGCTGCCCAAAAAGGACGCGCACTTTGCGTGGCCGCATGGCGCCCTGCTGGTGATCGGGCTGCTGATCTTCGCCGGGATGTTGGCCGAAGGGGTGATGTACAACTGGAGTGTGCTGTACGTGAAGCAGGAACTCGGTACGCCGCAGGATCGCGCGGCGCTGGCCTATATCGCTTTTGCCGGCGCGACGGCGATCGCGCGCTTCGGTGGCGACGCCATCCGGGTGCGTTTCTCGGAGCGGGTGATCCTGCTGGCTGGACCGCTGCTCGCCGCGTCCGCGATGGGCGGGGTTTTGCTTGTGGCGCGTCCGTGGGTGGCGATTGCTGGCTTCGCGCTGGTGGGTGCGGGCCTTGCGACGATCGTCCCGATTCTCTACAACGCCGCCACGCGCGTGCCTGGTGTGAGTCGAGCGGCTGCGATCGCCTCGGTCTCGTCCATCGGCTATCTGGGCTTCATGGCCGGACCGCCGATCATTGGCGGCATCGCGCACGCGACCACGCTGACCATCGCCATGGCGACGCTGATCGTTGCTTCGCTGATTCTGGCGGTTGGAGCTCGTTGGGTGCCAACGTCGGCGATTGTCCGCGATCCCGCCGCGATGCCGCGTGCGACGACGGGTGCGGCTTCATCAGGAGATGGGCGCGCGCGGACTACTGACGGCGCTGCCAACGCACGCAGTGCGAGGCGCACTGACGGAGCTACCGACACGAATGGTGCGCAGTGAACTATCGTCGCAGACGGACCAAAGTGCGGCGCGCGCGGTACGGATACAGTATTCAGCGAAGTTTGTCGACTTCCACCGTACGCCCGTCAGCCCATGCCTGTTCATCTCCGTCGTCGGTTCGCTCGCGCTGCGGCAGCCCTGTTTTTTGGCGCGCTCTCAGGAGCCCTGGCGGGCGTGACCCCGCTGGCCGCGCAGACCAACGCGAAATCGTCCGCGACATCGTCAAAAGCATCCTCCAAATCATCCTCCAAGTCCTCGGCGAACGCGGCCACTGTTGCGCCGTCGGTGCTTGGGAGCTGGAGTGGCAAAGCCACGGTGCCGCTGCCCGATAGCGCGATCGTCGTGCCCGTGTTCTACACCTTCACCGAGACTGCGGGTGTCATGGGCGGGACCGCGATGGTGCCGGGGCAGGGGTCCGGGCCGATTTCGAACGTGGTGCGCACTGGCAACCGTGTGCAGTTCCGGGTGACCGCGCCGGAAGGGCGGCTACTCGAGCATGACGGCACCTTTGGCCCTGATGGCGCCATCGAAGGGATGGTGCAAATGAACAAGCAGCCGTTGGCTACCTTTCGCATTAGCCCCAAGCCAGCGGCGAAGCCAGCGAAGTAGTCGCGCGGCGTTGCTACGCCGCCGCAGGTGGCTCGACGCGCAGTAGCTGAAAGCCCAAGTTCGACACGAGGCAGTAGGCGGCAAAGCAATAGAAGCCGATGCCCGCGGTCGCAGCGAGATTCGCCGTGCCCTTTGCCGCCAGCAGCGCGATGAGCATGCCGACGGCGAAGACATCGGCCATGCTCCACTTACTGATCGCTTGCACGAACGTGAAGAGGCGGTAGCGCTGCACGGCGTTGCGCATGGTGACAATGCGTGCGAGCAGCGCGGCTTTGGTGAGCGGAATGAGCACGCTGAACACCAAAATCAGCCCGGCGACGAAATCGTTCTGCGAGGCGTGCAGACTCTTGATCGCGCCGATGACGCTGCGCGTTTCGTTGGAGAGCTCGCGCGCGGTGCCGAAGAATTGCATTGTCACCTTGATGGTCAGCACCGGCTGTATGAGACCGGGCCAGAGCAACGCGAGCGAGACGAGCGAGAGCAGCAGGGCGAGGCGATTGCGCGGAGTCATGCAGGGAAATTACTGCGTGTTCGCTCGACAGCGTGACGCAATTGCGTTCATCGCTGCGTCATGTGACGACGCACCCGCCAGCTTCGACGGGCGCGAGACGGTCCATTCCAACCTGGCCAGCGTTGAGCAACCAAGTGCGGCATGGTACGGCGTGGTACGGCGTGGTACGGCGTGGTACGGCGTGGTACGGCGTGCGTGAGCGTCAGTTAACCAGCGCCGAATAGCGCGATGGTGCTGGGCTCCGGTGCGACAACGAGTGGGCCGCGAATTTCCAGCGAGCTCGTTGCGCCGCCGCCGACATGCAAATCGACCGGGTTGGCGTTCGGTCCGACGTTGGTGCTGCCGCCGTTGATCGTGATGCCGTTTTGCGTGAGGCTAGGCAAAAGTGGCTGCTGAAGTACGTCACGCTCTGTGCGTTCACGTTGCTTGCGACGACGCCGAAGTTGTGGGTCTGTCCGTCGGGCAGCTGCAGCGAAAACGGGTTGGAGCGCCTGCGCGTGCCTTGCGAGTGTGGCTCGACGCGCGCATAAGCGCGGCGGTTTCATGACCGGCAAAACGGCCGACTGTGTGGTCAGGGGCGGCTGGAGCGCTTGGGGTGGGAGTTTATGGCTCGCCGAGTGCGTTGAGGAACAGTTCTGGGATCGATACTGCGAGCGGATGATCGAAGCCCGGCGCGCGCCACTCGATCTGGTCGGTGATCAGCTCTGGTCGCTCGTCGCCGGTCGTCCAGCGTTCGATGTGTCGCGCGTCGGAATC
>JBBQDB010000167.1:0-8526 GCA_038319245.1 Gemmatimonadales bacterium | reverse complement strand
GTGCGGAGCGGGCGGTCATCTTCAGCAAGCAAAAGGCGCATGCAGCGAAAGCTACGCATGCGCCTCCGTCCATACCAATCTCCCCCGCATCGGTGGGTCACACCGACGGGCGCCTCACTAGGCCGCCGACTCCACGGTGCTGTCCGTTACGGTGGATCCCGTTGTGGGCGTGGCGCGGACCGCGCGAACGCCGGGGCCGATGGTCAGCCAGTCGGTGCGCGCACGATCCCATTCCTGGATAATGACGCCGTAGCGCTCGAACAGGCGCCGGATTTGGACGGGCCCGTACTCCAGCAGCTCTTCGAGTACTGGCACCAGCACGCTCAACGCGTCGTCGCTGATGATCGTGCGGCGGGCGATCTGCGCGATGTGCTTCGCTTCCGACGCGGCGATAGTCAGCCCGTCGCCGCGGTTGACATGGAGCATCACATGGAGGTCGCTCGAGCCATCGCCGACATAGATCACGCGCTCAGCAGGCACGCCCAACTGCGAGCGCAGCTGATCGACGGCCGCGACCTTGCCATAGCCGGCCGGGACGCGCTTGATCGCGTCGATCTCGCCATTGTGTTCGTTGTAGCCGAACTGCGTGCCGATGATGTGTTCGCGCGGCACGAGCCCCTCGAGCGCCGAATGCACCACTTCTTCGGGGGCCGCCGACACGACGTAAAAATCGAATGATGCCTCGTCGATGCCGTCGGACAAGCACTGCGTGAGCAGCGCAATGTTGCGCTTGAGGCGAATCTGACGGCCAACCTCGACGAGATGCTCGCGGCGCACACGGCGATACTCCGGATCGTGTCGCAGCAGGTATGAAAGCTCGGCGCCTTCCTGGACAAGATTCAGTCCGGACAACGACGCGACCTTCGCGCCAAAGCCGCCAATCCCCAACATGTCACTCATGACATGCCCGGAATCGTTGAAGCTGAGTGTCTGATCGAAGTCGCTCACCAGCAAGTAGTGCTTTCGCATGCGTCCTCCCAATTCGCTGTGGTGTTCACCGATATACACCGGTCCAAACATTCGCGCGCATCGTTCGTCCGATACGACCTCCGAAACCGCAGGCACCAAACACGCAAACGCCCCCGCATCCGAAGAACGAGGAGGCGGGGGCGTCACTTTCGATGCAACGCGCCGAGCTCGTGCAGAGCGCGGGATGCCATCGATATGCAGCTATGAATACTTGCGGGACGGGAGCGCGTGCTGTACTCCCGCGGCCGAAGCGTATGAAGAAACGTTCGGGGTGTCAACCGATAGCGCGAAACTGCCGCCGAAGTTATGCCGAAGACATCGCGCAAAAACACAACGCCCCCGGTTCCTTGCGGAGCCGAGGGCGATGTGAAGGTGCGGGTGCGGTGTTGATGCGGTGATGATGCGTCGCGTAAACAGTCAACGCGACGGGTTTATCACCGTCGCATCACGGTGCGCGATCGATGCAGCCCTTGAAGTTCGGATTATTCCGCTCGTCGAAGGAGACCGGGAGGTTTACATCCTTTCCGTAGCTGCCACCCTTGTAGTGCACGCCCTGCGGGAACGTATTGAGCTCCGTGCGGCCGTACTGCTTGATGAGGCGGCGCATGTCGCCCAACCGCTCACCGCGGCTAAACGTCCAAAACGCTTTCTCACGGAACTGCAGCGAGGTACGCGCTTCCGGAGTACCCGGATCAACCAACGGCGCAAGCCCGGTCGGCTGAATATCGCCGAGCTTCGGCGGCGTGGCGCGCAACGTGTTGTGAATCGACAACCATGACGCCGTGTTGCCGGCCTTGAGCGCGACTTCGGCTTCGATCATGCGCGCATCGACGCCGTTCGCCACGTCCACCGACGTCACCTGCCCCCACATCGTTGTCGTGCGCGTGTAAGTCAGACCATCCTGACCGTTGATTGCACCAGTCGTGGGAATCGTGACCGGCAACCGCGGATCTTTGGCCGACGCGAACGGAATCACGTTGGCCACGAGGATGTCACGCTTGTTCCCTTCTAGGCTGTCACCCACGCTGTACCGGCGCGAGCTGAGCCCCTGACCCCACAACGTGTTGGTCGTGGTGGCCAGCGAAAAGGTGTGCTGGTAGGCGAAGCTCGTCGGCACCGCGGCGACAAACGACGCGGCGTTGGCAAAATCGCCCAACGCCAGCGCTACTCGTCCACGTGAGACGCGCGCTGCCCGGTTGATGAGCACACTCTGCGCATCGGTACCGTTTGCGTAGTTGATCGCCGTATCAAGCGACGCCGCGGCATACCCGAACACTACCGCGGTCGTCTGCGGGGAAGTGTACGTAGGATCAGCGCTGTACACGTTGCTGATCGGAATACCGTTGCAGAAGTCCGACGCCAACTGTAGCTCGGCAAATCCTCGCGCCAGATACATCTCGGCGATAAGTGCGCGGGAGTTCGGGTTCACCTTGTTGAGTGCAACGATCGATTCGTTGGCACGTTGCCGGGTGCGGTACAGGTTGCGCAACTCTCCCGTCACCGTGGCGTTGTTCTCCTGAATGAGTCGCTGATCCGTCTCGTCGTTCTGAATGAACGTCGAGCTGGTGCTCCATTCGTCGGCCAGCAGACCACCGAACATCCACGTGCTTTCGCCACCGCCCGTGATTGTCTTGAACGTACTGATCGCACCAAACGCGAGTGCGTTGGCAGCGTCGGAAGACAATACGTCGGACGGATTGATGATGTCCGGGTCGGTCACCTGCAGCAGACGATCGTTAGCCGATTGGCATGCGACGCTGGAGAGCGTCAGTGAGAAAACAACAGCGGCGCCAATGCGCTTCGGCGAGAGGAGCCGCCCCGTAGTGTGTTTGTTCGTCATGGGTAGGATCTCCTTAGTAGCCGAGGTTGACGCGGAACACGAAATAGCTCGGCGGTCCAACCGTCTGGAACTCCTGCGGTGCATCGCCAGTGCCGGTGGTGTTGAAACCCGACTCCGGATCGGTACCGCGATACTTGGTCCACAGCTTCAGGTTCCGCGCCGACAAGACCACCGACAACGAGCGCGCTTTCACGAGCTTCGACGCCAACGTCGGCGAGAACGTGTATTGCACGGAGGTTTCACGCAGACGGACGAACGCGCCGGGCTGGAAGTAGCCGTCGAGCGTACGTGCTGGCGCTTCGTTGGCGGCAATGTTCGTCGCCTGATCGACAAACTGCGCCGTCAGGTTGTTCCGGCCACTGCAGTTTGGACGCGTGCAGCGGATCCGCTCTGTGTTGTTGTACCACTTGTTGCCACCGCGATAGTCGAACATGGTGCTGAAGCGCAACTTGCGCCCGAAGAACTCGAGACCGTTGGTCAGCGTGGCCGAGTACGGCGGAGTGGCATAGCCACGGAAGATGATCGAATCGCCAATGAACACTTCGTTCTTGTTGGGATCCGCAAAGTACGTGAGCAAGCCGTCCTTGTTCTTGTCCTGCCAGCCGTTGATCGGCTGCGCCCACAGTCCGGCAATCGGATAGCCGGCCACCGTGCGCGACGTCGTACCGATCTGCGGCGGGTTGTTGCCGAGCGAGACGACCTTGTTCGCGTTCATCGAGCCGGACACGTTGATATTCCAGCCGAACTGCTTGCCATCGGCGAGCTGCGTGTTGATCGCCAACTCCGCACCTGCGTTCTTCACAGCACCGAGGTTGCGCAGCTGCGACGTGACGGCACCGTAGGACGGCGGCAGCACCGCGCTGATCAGTGCGTCCTGCGTGATCTTGCTGTAATACGTGGCGTCGACGTTCACGCGGCCGCTGAACATCGTGACTTCGAAGCCCGTCTCATGCTCCGCCGAGCGCTCCGGCTTGAGGTCAGCATTTCCGAGCGCCGCCTGAATGACGGTGGGCTGATCGGTGCCGGCGACACTGGTGGTGCTCGCGTTATAGAAACGCAGTGCGTCATTCGGACCCGGCTGCACGCCAGACTGTCCGTACGAGTAGCGAAAGCGCACCGAGTTGATGAAGCGCGGCGCCTTCCACCAATCTTCTTCCGAGATCAGGTACGAGACCGACGCCTTGGGGTACAGGACGCTCTGGAAGTTCGTACCGAACGCCGAGTTCTGGTCGCTGCGGACTGCGGCGGTGAGGAACAAGCGATCGCGGAAGGCGACGGCTTGTTCGACGAAGAAGCCGAGCGTCTTCTGAATCGTCGTTCCTTCAGCCACTACGAGCGCGGTGCCCGAGCCGACGTTCTGCGAGCCCGGCGCCAACTGCGTCGACCCGGTCTGCGCCCCCTGGTTGCGAAAGCCGATGTACTGCGCACCAACTGTCGTCTTCAGGCTGAACTTGGTGAACAGGTTGTACTGCGCCGTTCCACCGACGTCCACCGAGAGGTTGTTGATATTCACGCTGTTGATACCGCGTGAACCGAGACGCGTGGTCGCTGTCAGCGGCGGTCCTTCGCCGCGGTAGAGCAGGTTATCGTCAACGCGTCCGGTCCAGTCGTTGCCGACGGTCGCATGCGTCGAGAGCCATGTGGTCGGACGCCAGTTGGCCTGCGATGACCAGATAAAGCGATTGATGGTCTGGCCCGTCTTTTCCGACCAGGTGTAGTACGGCGTCCAGGCGCGATAGCCGTTGAGCGGAGTACCGACGGTGCTGATGGTTCCGTTGTCCGTCGTACCCGGGCCGCCAAAGACCTGTGAACCCAGACCGGCCGTGGCGTTGGACTCGAGCGAGTACCGCTGGGCGAGGTTGATGAAGTTCGTGGTCAGCGCGACGTCGAGCTTCGGGTTGATCGCTGCATTGAGGTTCATGCGAAGCGTCTTGCGATCGAGCGCGTTCGGACGGCTGGTCCACGGACGAAGCGGGAGCCCGAGCGAGTCTACCCGACGACGTTCAAACTGCGGTAGCGACAACACGCCGACTTCCTTTTCGTCTTCGACGCCAAGGAAATAGCGCAACGCTTCGGAGCCGCCAGAGACCTGTACGCCAAGCTTCTGACGATTGCCGACGTCGAGCGGCGTGAGGTTCGAATTCTTGAAGATATTGAGCGAGGACGTCGAGTCAGCGAGGCACTCACCGGTGCCAACGCGCTGCAAGTTGCAGAAGCCACGCGACGATACCGTCTCGCCCGGCCGCTTGCCGAAAATCGAGTAAGCGTACGGGTAATAGTTGCGGTCCTGAATGCTGCCGCCCTCACCCGTCACCGACCAACGGGCGGCACCGGCGCGCCCTTTCTTGGTTGTCACGAGTATGACGCCGTTGGCCGCATCGGTGCCGTAGAGCGTCGCCGCCGACGGGCCCTTCACGATTTCGATGTTCTCGATGTCGTCGGGGCTGATGTCTCCCGTTCGGCTGGCGTTGTTGCCGCCCGTCGTGCCGCCGCTACCCGTAACGGTGTTGAAGTCAGCCTGCGTGCTGGTCATACGAATGCCGTCGATGATCCAGATCGGCTCGTTGGACAAGCTGACCGAGTTCATGCCGCGCACACGAATGCGCGAGCCCGTGCCCGTCTGCGTGCCAGTGGTTACCGTGACGCCAGGCGCGCGGGAGTTGAGCAGGTCGCTCAGGCTGCCGACCGGTGCGACTTCGAGCACCTTGGCCGCGTCGATGTTGGCGGTCGCGTTCCCAAGCTCCACGCGGCGCTGCTCACCGGTGGCCGTGGTGACGACGGGTTGCAGGTTGACGGCCGCCGTGGCGATGGCAAACTCAAGCGTCGCAGTTTGACCGGCGACGATCGTCACCTTCTTGGTCTGCTCGGCATAACCGACGCGCAGGACGCGAACAGTGTGCTCGCCTGCGGGTAAGAGGCGCAGCGTAACTTTTCCATCGGGGCCGGTCGGCGCCCCAATTGCAGTGCCAACCAAGAAGACGCGCGCGGCTTCCACCGGGCGTTTCGAAGCAGCATCCGTGACGGTGACGGCGAGGCTGCCAGTGGATCCCTGCTGGGCCCGAATCTGCGGGGCGGCGAGGGTCAGCAACCCGACCAGCGCCAAACAGTGGCGCCAGAACTGAGGCATGGACGTTCTCCGAAGAGGGGGAGATGTAGTAACCATCGCTAAGAACGCTTAGCACGGAGACAACAGCCGAAAAGTCACATTCGGTCACAAACCGGGCAAGTTTTTGCTCAGTTCGGTCTCGCGTCCGTCACAGCCGACCAGTCGTGCGTGTGACCGATGCCTATCGCGCGCGCCAAATGGCAAAATCGGCGCGGACGCTGGCCGCCATCCGTTCGGCTGCGTCGCGGAGCCAGGTGGGTGGCAGCGACACCAGCGATGCGAGCACCGTCTTGCGGGTTTTGGGTGTACCGAGGTGAATGTTGGCCGTTTCCCAGCCCATCGCGTACAAGAGGCGCTGCTCGACCTGCTCGCGGAGCGAATCGCCAAGCTCGATTTTCACGTTTTCGGGCTTGAGACGCCGCACGAGCCAGCGCCCTTCCACGCGCATCGCCGGATCGGGGGAGCGCACCGCGCGAGCAAGCAGCGTACCGACGACGATCGGGCCAGGTGGCGCACCGATAGCCCAGAACGCGCTCGATGGCAGCAGACGTTTCGCTTCGCGCGCCAGCCGACCACCGAGCCAATCGGTAAGCGCAACAACGCGCGGATGTCCAAGGCTGCCCAATCCGGCCGTTCGCGTCTTGATCTGCAACTTCAGCGAGCGATCGGGGAGACTGTCTCGCAACAGGGTCAACGCTGCGCTGGGCGGACGACCCTCGTAGTCGGGAAGCGCTTCCATCTTGCCCCAGAACTCGATCGGCGAGCGTCGCGCGCCTTCGGCGAGTGCACGCAGCGACCCGTGATGATCGTCGAGTACCACGGGACGACCGCGTTGTTCGAGTCCTTCGCGATACCCCTCGAGCAGCGCCTCGCACGCGGACCGCGTGGACAGCTCGAGCGACTCGGCTTCAGCGTACAGCACCAGGCTCGTCGCCAAGCGCACGAGATCGAGCGTGAACGGCAGCGTCGCGGCTTCGTCGAAATCGTTAATGCCCCACACCAACCGTCCTTCCTGGTCTCGCCACGCGCCAAAATTCTCGAGATGCAGATCGCCGACGGCGAGCACGCGCGGCGTACTGGCGAGCTCGGGACAGTGCAACGGCCATTGCTGGAAAAAGCGATAGGCCGTCGCGCGTAAAAATGGAAACGCACCACGAGACATCTTCTCATGCTTGTGCGCGAGGTCGGGCGGCACGATGCGCATGCGACCCGTCATCCACGTTTCAAACTTCGCAGTTGCGCTGAGTATGTCGTCGAGCGGTGCGGAGGACGCAGGCATCTAACTCAGTATCGCGCGGTTTGCGGATGGAAGGTGCGCCAACTGTGCCAGAATTCCTGGCTCGCGTTGAGCGGCGTGAGCGTGCCTGCGCTGCCGTGGCCGGTGAGCGCGTACGACGCCGATGACGCAACCAGCGAATCACCGCGCAGCGTGAACCGCGTATCGTCGGAGGGACGCACGAACGCAAAGAAGCTCGCACTGTCGGGGCTCAGCACAAGCACGATCGGCGTGCCACCGACATCGTCATGCACAATGCGCTCGCGACGCAGTCGATTCCAATCGTACGCCTTCGCGTTGTCATGCACGGAGAGCCCAATCACCCACGACTTGTCTTTCCACGACGAGGAGTCCGTCCCGGTCAGCGTGCTCGTGCTCGTGCCACGCTCGTACGCGTAGTCCTTGGCGTACTCGCTGATGAAGCGCGGGTCGGCCTGCATCACGCGGCTGTCGGGATACAACGCCAGCCACTGCTTGAGCGTGACCTGCCGCGTGGGCAGCTCGGGCAACATGGTGCCTTTGAGCGGGCCGGTAATCGCCTCGCCATTCGCCTGACGCCACCAACTCCCCGTGCGCGTGTCTTCGAACATCGCATTGAAGTGATCCATACCAACCAGACGAAACGTCTCAGGTTGCCCATTCACCGCCGGCGTGAAGATGCGACCAGTCCGGCACACCGTGCAGTAGCTCACGAGCACGGGCTGCCCGCCAACGGTGTCGCGCACCTGATGGTGATAGCCGATGAACTGCAGCGGATAGGCACGCGCCTCACCGTTGATCGCGATGCCGACGACGAGTCGATCTTCGGCAACCTTGTTCTCGCCGCGCGTCGCCATCTGTACGACCGTCGGCTGCAGAAACATGTGATCGGCAGCCATGCGGAAGTTGAACGCGTACACGATGCCCGCAACAAGCGCGACGCCTACGGGCGCGAGCCAACGTGTTGCGCCGGCTGCACGCCACATCGGAATCACACCGGCGAGCAGCATCGCGCCAAACAGCGCACGCAACGGCCATCGCCATTCGTAAATGCGATATGCAAAATCGATGCTGCGCATCCGCTGGCTGCCGGGCATCGGCATGATGAAATAGACGTTCGCGATCTCGAGCAGTACGAGGCCGAGCACACCGATAGTGAACAGCTTTTTCATGCAACCCTCCGGAACGTCAGGATTGACAACATCACTTGAGCGTGCCTTTCGGCTGTGCGGAGAGCGCGAGCGCGACGCCGTTGCTCCACCCGAAACCGTCCTGCGTCGGATACTCTCCACCGCCCGCGGCGCGATTCGGATCGGTTACATCATACTTCTCTGTCATCTTGCCGGTCGACGCATA
>JBBQDB010000166.1:0-8551 GCA_038319245.1 Gemmatimonadales bacterium | reverse complement strand
GCGCCGGATTGTAGAACACCGAATACTCATCGCGACCGGCCACCCACGCGTTACCGAGTGCCGTCGCACGCGTACTGGTTGGCAGCAAGAGGACGAGCGGGCCAGCAGGTGGCGCCGAGCCTTGCGCGGATGCGACGCGCGCCAGCAGAACGGTCGTCATGACGCCCAGCAGGTGAAGTACTTTCATCGACGTGAGTTACGAGTGGAGAGCAGCGATTGAAGGTCGCGCGAAATTGTACAACCTTTGGACAACATGAAGTCGAAGATCGTTCGAATTTTCGATGATTTTCCTCTGACCACTTCTCTCAACGGCTCACTCCAACTACCAGCCGCGAATCTACGCAAAAACGCGCGCATAGGCTCCGTGCCAATGCGCGCGTTTCCGCGTAATTCGCGTTCCGCCGTTCGCTGTCGGTCGTGTGCGTTGGACTATTTATCCGCCGGCTTGAGCCGACGACTCGGCACGCTGAACAGGTAGCCCGTGTATTGCATCTCTTCCCACGTCTGGTCGCCCCAGTGTACGTCCTTCGTAGGATCGGGATTGGTCTTCTTGTCGGCAGAGTTGTCGTACCAGGCCGTCGAGATCAGCTTTGCGCCTGCGGGAATTTCGAGTGGCGTCGTAAACATGTAGTATGTCTGCCAGTTGAAATCGTAGCGCGGTACGTCGAGCACTACCTGCTTCGTCCCGTCGGGCATTTGTAGTTCGTACTTCCAACGCATGCCGCGCAGATGGGTGTGCGGCAACAGCCCCCAGATCTTGACGGTCTCCGTTGGCTCCAGCTCCGACGTGACCGCGATGTCTTTTTGCCCGGCCGGCAGTGTGAAGTTGCCGTTGATGAACGCCGACGCGCGAACCTCTTCGTCGGGCATCCCCTTGGCAAAACGCAGCCCGACGCTGGTACGGTCCTTCATCTCGTGTCCATGCACGGTGTAGTGCATCTGGAACGTGAGGATCGTACCCGCGCGCATGCGTAATGCCGTGCCTTCCGGAAAGTAGACGACGTTGGTGCCAGGCGCCGTGCTGCCGACCAGCGCACCGATCTGACGCGGTGGTCCGTGCAGCGTATCCAGACGCGGCGGGTCAGGCGGGTTGTCGAACTGCGGCTTGCGCACGAAGAGCGGACGCGGCGGTGCGGGACGCGCAGCCGGCGCGCCGCCACTAGCTGTTGACGCGGACGCGGTTGGAGGCGCGGGTGGTACGTACGCATACACGAGAACGTGATGGACGACTTCTCGCGCGCCCGGCATGATCTCGAGCGCCTGAATCCACTTCTCTTCCGTGAAGTTGGTCGGGATGCGGAAGTACTGATATTCGACGGTGCCCGATGCCGGCACCGTGAACTCTTCCGGCATCGTGACCACCGCATCCGGCGTGCCCATCTCCCACTTGGCCGTATACACCGGCTTGGGTGGTGCCTGCCTGAGGTCACCCGCCTTCGCGCCGCCATCGATCCAGCGAATCAGCGTCTGCTTCTCGATGTCCGACAAGCGCCGATCGTTGCGGAACGTGCCGTGCGGTCCGTCGGCGTGCCACGGCGGCATATATCCCGTCGCGACCGCTTCCTTCATCTCCTTCACGTTCTTCTTCGCGCTGTCGTAGTCCATCAACGAAAACGGCCCGAGTCCCTCGGGACGATGACAGCCCGTGCAGTTTCGGTTGAGGATCGGCGCCACGTCTTTGGCGTACGTCGGCGCAGCATCCTGCGCAACCAACGTTGCACGAGGTCGCGCAACGGCAACGCCGAGCACGGAGACCGCGAGGATCACCCCGACCTGCACGACACCCGTTCGCCCTGCACGCCGCAGTACGCCGCGCGATCCCGGATCATTCTTTCTCATACGTCCACTTCCTCGATCGATCAGTGAGCCGAGCATATTCCTGCTGAAAAATACTTCAGGACGCTCCACTTGGCGAAAACGCGCGAATCCGCTCCAAGCGAATTCGCGCGCTTTGCAGTTATCCGCGTTCCGCGGTTGCCGTTCCTCGTCGCGAACGCAGCGTGCGGCTACTGCTGGTCCTGTGTCACCCGCCCATTGCTCGGCGGCGCGGTGTACTTATCGAACCAACTCCGCAGATAGAGCTGCGTACGCATGAAATTACTCGGCGTGCTGCTCGTGCCGTGCCACTCGTTATTGAAGCGAATCATCGCCGTCGGCACCTTGAGAATCTTGAGCGCCTCGTAAAACTCTTCCGTCTGACTGATCGGCGTGCGCAGGTCGTTCACACCGGTCATCAGCATCGTCGGCGTCTTGACTTTGCCGACGTACATGAGCGGCGAACGCTTCAGATGTTCGCTCGGATCATCCCACGGGAACTTGGCAAAGTTGTAGTACCAGCTCGAACCGTCGGTGATACCGACGAAGCTCACCCAATCGATGACGGGACACTGCGATGCCGCAGCGGCAAAGCGATTCGTGTGCCCGACAGTCCACGCGGTCAGCACGCCGCCACCTGAGCAGCCGAATACATACAGGCGATTGGTGTCGATGTAGCCGCGATTGATAACAGTATCGACGCCAGCCATCAGATCGTTGTAATCCTTGCCCGGATACGCATTCTTGATCGCGTTGCCGAATGACGAACCGTAGCCCGTCGAGCCACGCGGGTTGAGGTACAACATCACGTAGCCGTTCGACGCGTGATCCTGTCGCGAGAAGTTGAACGCGACGTTGTACATCGAATGCGGGCCACCGTGAATCTCGAGCATCAACGGATACTTCTTCGTCGCGTCGAAGTCCGCCGGCTTCACAATCCAGCCTTGAATCTTGTAGCCATCGACGCTCGTGTACCACACTTCTTCCGTCGTCGCGAGCTTCTTTCCGGCAAGCACATCACCGTTCACATCGGTGAGCTGCTTGAGCATCGGCGTCCGCACATCGAACGTCACGATATCGTTCGGCTTCATCGCACTCGACGCGACACCGACGGCCATGAAGTTCTTGCCGACATCGCTCACCGTCAGCACATGTGCGCCCTTGGTGACGACTTTCACTTCACCCTTAAGCGACACAAAATACAGGTTCTTCGAGCCTTCGTTTTCGACGTTGAAGTACACGCCGGAATTATCGGGCGCCCACATCATACCGGCCGGTGTGCGATCGAGCTTTTCGGTGAGCATGTGCGGATTCGTGCCGTCGGCATTCATCACGTACATCGTCGCATCCTTCCACGTCGCATCGGTGCTGTCGTAGCCCGTGTAGGCGATCATGCGGCCATCGGGAGACGGGACGGGATTGTTGTCCGGTCCTTTGCGATGCGTGAGTTGCGTGATCGCGCCGGTCGTCACGTCCGCGCGATAAATCTCCGATTCGCGCCACGCATATTCTGCGTCCTTCGTGCGCAGTCCGGTGAACACGAAGCTCTTGCCATCGGGCATCCACGTGGTGCCGTTCGATGCCCATTCGCCATTGGTCACCTGATGCGGCGTACCGCCGTCGGCCGGCACGGTGAACAGTTGACGCAGCCCGTCTTCAAGGAAACCCTGACGATCGGAGCGATACTTCACCTTGGTGACGACACGTGGTGGCTCGGTCCACTTAGCGCCCTTGGGCGCGGGCGGCATCGCGATGCGCCAGTTATCGACGCCGCGCACCAGCATGCCAAACGCCAACGTCTTACCATCGGGTGACCACTCCACATCACTCGGCGTTTCCGTCAGGCGCGTGATCTGTGTCGTATTGCCCTCGGCGTCCATGTAGCGCACCCAAACCTGTGCGCCGCCCGGCTCACCCGGTGCGACAAACGAAATGCGCGATCCATCCGGCGACCACTTGGCATCGGAGCCCTTCACTAACGCTCGATTGCGGGACCCGTCGGCATTCATGATCCACACCGACGACTCGCGCTTGTCGTTCAGTTTGTCGATCCAGGTCCGCGTGTAGAGAATCTGCTTGCCATCGGGCGACAGCGCTGGCGCGGCGACATCCTCCCAGTCGAAGTAGTCAGCGAGCGTGAGTCGGTCTTTTTGCGGCGGCGCGGACTGCGCGTGAACGACAGGCGTAGCGATCATCCACGCAGCAGCGCAGACGGCCATAGGAACGCGGCGGAGCATAGTCACGGCGCGCATAGCAACCTCGGCGGAAGGGCGAACGGTACTCAGGGGGAGACCCTTTATGGTCGCGTCCGAACGGCCAGCGCGCAACCGAACGGCGGCGTCCAGCCCCAGCGAACATCAACGCACTCGGATGCCGCCGCCGGAAGTCCCGCGACCGTGAGCCACTCGGTAGGTTGAACCGGGCAAGCGCTCCCGCGCGTTTGGTCCCGCGATTCCTCCATGTCCGAATGCCATGGCCGCTTCAAGCCTGCTTGCGCTGATTGACGATATCACAACGTTGCTCGACGACGTCGCGCTGCTGACCAAAGTCGCCGCCGCGAAAACGACCGGCGTGATGGGCGACGACCTTGCGCTCAATGCCGAGCAGGTGGCTGGCGTGTCCGTCGACCGCGAATTGCCCGTTGTGTGGGCAGTGGCGAAGGGTTCGCTGCTCAACAAAGTGATCCTCGTGCCCGCGGCACTCGCGATCAGCGCCTTTGTGCCTTCGGCGATCACGCCGCTGCTGATGGTCGGCGGCCTGTTTCTCTGCTACGAGGGTTTTGAAAAGGTCGCGCACAAGCTGCTGCATCGCGCGGACGCGCCAAGACTGACGACAACGTCTCGCGACGCAAGCGCGACTGACGCGCCGATCAATCTCGTCACCTTTGAGAACGACAAGGTCAAAGGCGCGGTGCGTACGGACTTCGTACTCTCCGCAGAGATCATCGTGATCACGCTCGGTACGATGGCCACCGCGCCGCTGTCGCGTCAGATCGTCGCGCTCAGTCTCGTGGCGGTCGGCGCAACCGTGTTTGTGTACGGCTTGGTCGCCGGCATCGTCAAGCTCGACGACTTGGGACTCGCACTCACCAAGCGCTCAGGTAATGGCGCACGCCTCCAGCATGACATCGGTACTTTTATTCTTCGCGCCGCACCGATGATGATGAAGGCGCTCTCGGTACTCGGCACGGTCGCCATGTTCACTGTGGGTGGCAGCATCCTCGCGCACGGCGTACCACCAATCGAACATCCGCTGCACGAGCTTCGGGTCCAGCTCGATGCAACCAATACCATGCTATCGACCGTCGTCGGCATAACCATCGAAGCGGTAATCGGCATTGTGGCGGGTGGTGGCACACTCGGCGTCGTCATGCTCGGCCAGCGTCTATTCGCTCGCAAACCTTAAAAAAGCAAAACGCGAATGCCGCGCAGGTCAGCGAACCGTACGACTCGCCTTAGTCGCATTGCTGATCTGGAGATCGAAGCCTTCAGGCGTCGTCGTGTGATAGCTCTTGTACTTGGCCTTTTCGTCGTGAATGTCACCCTTACCACCGGTGTCTTCACGTGCGTTGAGTCCACGCGCGGTGAGCGAGCCCTTCGTCTTGTCCGCATCGAACGGCGCGATGCCGAATGACACGTGACCCATCGCGGCCCGACGCGGCGCGGGCGGCGCACCGGCCGGGACAGATGCGGGATTGCCACCACGAATGATGATGTTGCCGACTTCGCCAATCTGCGCTTCGTTCTGACTGCCCTCGTCGCCTGTCGGCTTCCAACCCAGCAGCGCCTGATAGAACGCGGTGCTCTCCTTGTAGTTCGACACCTCGAACGAGATGTGATCGAGCCACACAGTCTTCCAGTCAGTGCCCTCAAATGGTGCGGCGACAGTCGACTTAGCCGCTGCTGCACTCGCCTTGCGCGATTTCACATGCGCGTCGTTGCTCAGCTGCACGTCGAAGCCATCTGGATCCTCGACGTGAAAACTCTCGAAACCCTTGCCGTCATTATCCGCAACGGGATTGAGCCCACGCTTCTTGAGCTCTGCCTCGACGGTCTTCGCATTCCACGGCGCGATCACCCAACAGAACGAATCCCACGCCACTTTGCGCGGTGCACGGGCGCCACCACCACGACCCGCGCGACCGGCCGCGCTATCAGCAGCCGATGGCGGCGGCGGTGGTGGCGGCGCCTGAAATCCACCGCGAATTTCGACTGCGCCGATGTCGCCGACATCGAGGACCGCTGTCGTGCCGTCATCGCTGCGCAACGTCCAGTTCATCAACGTCGAGTAGTACGCCGCTTCTTTTTTGTAGTCCGTCGCCTGGACGGAGAAGTGATCGAGCGCGACCGTCTTCCAACCCGTTGACGCAAAGGGTGCCTTGGCCGGTGTGGTGTCACACGCTGACGACCCCGCACGATCGCCGCCGCAACGGCCTTGCGCGGATGCGACGGTCGCGGGCGCGAACGCCAGCGCGACGCCGAGTGCGCCGCCGAGGAACCGTCCGGCAGTCGCACGGCGAGTGCGTGAATGAGCGTCCAGTGAGCGCGGATGAACCATACGGCACTCCATCGGTGGTGGCGGGGAACAGGAGGGAAGCAGACGCTCGCGCTGGCGCGCCGAACGACGGACGTGTGCGCGAACGAGCGGCCGCATCGACAAAGTACGCCGCACCGACCGTCAGCGTTGCCTTGCGTGCGTTTGCGGGCATTCCGATACTTCCGTGCGTTGTACCTACCCGCACCGGCTCAGCCTTGGCGCGCCATCTTGCAGCGCCTCGCGCCGTCGCGACCACTCCGCCCTACCCCGCCAATGACGCTCAAAGACATGCCGGACCATCATGACGCCGAACTGGTGCTCAAGTTGTACGAATTACGACGTGAGACCGTCATGCGCGAGTCACGCGCGCAGGTCATTACACAATTCCACCCGAAGTCGTTTGACGACGTCCTGGCGATCACCAAGGGCGATCACCCGATCAACGCGGCCTTTCGTCAGGTCTCGACGTTCTGGGAGATGACATACTCGATGGCGCGTCATGGTGCGATTCACGGCGAATTCATGATGGAAAGCTGCGGCGAAGGGCTGTTGCTGTTCTCGCGCATCGAGCCGTGGCTCACCGAGTACCGTGCACAGGTCAGTCCCGTTGCATTCCGCAACGCCGAGTGGGTGGCGACCAACACCGAGACCGGTCGGGCCACGGCGGAGCGCTTCCGCAAACGGATGCAGGCGACGCTCGACGCGAACAAGTAGCCGTTGTGGCCCTCGACTGTTGTCTCGATCGGTGAACGGTCGGGGGCCGTTCGTCGTAGAGTAGATAACCCACCATCGGAGTCCATCGTGTTCCGCGTCTCGATATTCGCTGCCGCCCTTCGCGCCCCGACCGGCGTGCGTGTGCGCGCGTTGGCTCGTTTGTGTGTCTCGTCCGCGTTCGCCCTGTGCGCGATGAGTACGTCGATCCGGGCACAGGCGTCGGGCACGTCGGCATCGTCTGCCGCGTCCGCGTCGGCCAGCCAACCGCCGACGGCCGGCGCCGCGGGGATGACGCGCGACGAGCTCGTCGCGTTCGCTAAACTCGAAATCGCGATCTCCGTCGCGCGCGACTCAGCGCAATTCCAACTCGCGCTCGCGCGCAACAAAACGCCCGGCCTACAACAGCAGCTGCGCGACAAGTTGGCTACAGAGATTGCCGGTCTGATCCAGCGCGCCAGTACCACCGAGGCGGAGTATCAGCGCAAGACGTATCTGGTTGCGACCAATCCCGAGGCACGCAAACTGTTCGACGCGATGATCGCGCAGCAGACCGGCGTGCCAACGCCCGGCCAAGTGATTGCGGCGCCAGCAGCGGTTGCCGCGACGCCCGCGATCAAAGTGCCGGCGGGTGCCGTAGGCGCGCACATCGGGCACGTGGTCAACGCCTTCGGCGATACGCCCAACAACCAAGGCTTACTCCCTGTGGCGCTGGCCGAGGCGAAGACGGCCGCGCAGCATGCAGGCTTTGCCGCGCGTACGCCGACCAATCTCGACGCGATGAAGCTGCACGCGGGTCACGTCATCAACGCGATCGATCCGACGATCGTCACGGCCGGACCGGGACTTGGCTACGGTCTTAAGAAAGCGGCGATGGGCGTGGCGATGCACATCGATCTTGCCGCCAAGGCGCAGGGCGCGTCACCGAATGTCGTGATGCACGCCATGCATGTCGCCACGTCGGCGCAGAACACGGTCGTGCGCTGCGATCAGGTGATCGCGTTGGCCAAGCAGATTCAGAACGCGACGAGTGCGAGTGATGCGGCAGCATTGGTGAACCAGCTCGTGTCGCTGACGACACAACTCACCGCCGGCGCCGATGCCAATGGCGATGGTAAGATCGGCTGGCAGGATAAAGAAGGTGGGTTGCAGCAGGCACAGGAACACGTCACGCTGTTGCTCGCGGGCGAAACGCCCAAGCCGTAGTCACTCGGCGCCGGCGGCGCGAACTGTATTGGAACAGATAGAAACGCGTCGCGGCGTCACACGCGGAATTGTCGCAGATGATGGTCAATGTGCTTGTACACCAGCGTACCCATCTGCCCGTCGGTGAGCGGTCCGAATAACGGATGCGGCGCGAATCGCAGCGTGCCGTTGCTTGCCCCGAATCGCGCGATGTACGCCTTGCATTGCGCCCGCTCCGCCTCAAACGATTCAGGAACGCGTGCGAGCAGCTCGGGCGCAGTCGGAGAGCTTTTCGGAAACGGGA
>JBBQDB010000165.1:0-8571 GCA_038319245.1 Gemmatimonadales bacterium | reverse complement strand
CGGGTCGCTACGGAGTCTGCGACTTCAGCGGCAACTACGGGCGTGACGAAAGTTCGACGGCTGATTGACTCGATGGACGAGACGCGCAACTCAGCACGCGAAACGGCGAAGATTGTGAAAACCATCGATGAGATTGCCTTCCAGACCAACCTGCTTGCACTGAATGCGTCAGTAGAAGCGGCGCGGGCCGGTGATGCAGGACGAGGCTTTGCCGTGGTGGCCGATGAAGTTCGCGCCTTGGCGCTTCGGTGCGCCGAAGCGGCGCGCACGACCTCCGCGCTCATCGACGATACGGTCACGCGAGTCGAAGGTGGTGTGTCGATTTCCCGCGAAGTGGACGTGCAGTTGCGGGATGTGTCCGAGCGCATCACCACCGTGAACGGTGCAATGGAGCGTATCGGCGATTCAACCGTCTCGCAGCAACAGTCGATCGAGGAGATCCGGCTCGCGGTAGATTCGCTCAACGGGGCAGTGCAAAATGCCGCCGCGAATGCTGAAGAGTCCGCTGCCGCGGCGCAGGAACTATCCGCGCAGGCGCGCGCACAACGCACGCAGACCGAGCGCTTTCAGCTGGAAGCCACTCCACCCGCGCGCGGTCGGGCACCGTCTCCGAACGCATCGAACACGCGCGAGGGCCGTCAGCGAAGCAACGCACACGAGTTCGTCGCCGCCTGATTGGAGAGCGCGACGCGAGATAGGCGTCGTGCAGCAGTACAGAACGGTTCGCTTCGACAGCCTCTCATGTCGAAGCGAACCGTTCGGCGTTTGTCGACGACGATTGTCGGAGCTGATTGTCGCCCATTGCCAATTCCGGACCGAAAGATCGGGGATTCCCCGACGCGATCGGGTTGATGACCTGACTCGGGGATCGTGTCTTGCTGCGCATACTCCCAACTACGCTCAGCAATTCACGATTTCACGAGGCACGGCATGACCCTCGCCCCCAGCGCGTCGGTGGCACAACCAACGCGTACACCGTCAGCAGGGTTGCTGGAACGGTTTTCGTACGACGACGACATCGTCCGCAAGTTTCTCTTCGCCACGCTCGTGTGGGGCGTTGTAGGGATGCTCGTTGGCTTGCTCATTGCGCTGCAGCTCGCCAATCCGTTCTTCAACTTCAACACGCCGTGGCTCTCGTTCGGCCGTCTGCGACCACTGCATACAAACGCGGTGATCTTCGCCTTTGCCGGCAACGCGTTCTTTTGCGGCTGCTACTACTCGACACAACGACTGCTTAAGGCGCGGATGTTTTCCGACGGCTTGAGCCGTTTTCATTTTTGGGGCTGGCAGGCGATCATCGTCAGTGCAGCACTGACGCTGCCGTTCGGATATACGCAAGCGAAAGAATACGCCGAACTCGAGTGGCCGATTGATATTGCGATCGCGGTCGTCTGGGTTGTTTTCGCGGTCAATTTTTTCGGGACGCTGATCAAGCGACGTGAGCGGCATCTCTACGTGGCACTCTGGTTCTACATCGCCAGCATCGTCACCGTCGCGATCCTCCACATCTTCAACAACCTCTCGATCCCGGCCGGTCCGCTGAAGAGCTACAGCATCTACGCGGGCGTCCAGGATGCGTTCATGCAGTGGTGGTACGGGCACAACGCGGTCGCGTTCTTCTTAACGACGCCGTTCCTCGGCCTGATGTATTACTTCATGCCGAAAGCCGCCGAAGGACCAGTCTTCAGCTACAAGCTGTCGATTCTGCACTTCTGGTCGCTCGTGTTCATGTACATCTGGGCGGGGCCACATCATCTGCATTACACCGCACTGCCCGAGTGGGCATCAACGGTGGGTATGCTCTTTTCCGTGATGTTGTGGGCACCGAGCTGGGGCGGCATGATCAACGGGCTGCTGACGTTGCGCGGCGCGTGGCATAAAGTCGCGACCGATCCGATCCTCAAGTTCTTCGTCGTCGCGATCACCGCATACGGCATGAGCACGTTTGAAGGACCGATGCTCAGCATCAAGAGCGTCAACGCACTCGCGCACTACACGGACTGGATTATCGCGCACGTACACACCGGCGCGCTCGGCTGGAACGGCTTCATGACGTTCGGTATGGTCTACTGGTTGCTGCCGCGTCTCTTTCAGACGGAGATTTACAGCAAAAAGGCCATGGAGCTGCACTTCTGGATCGCCAGTGTCGGCATCGTGCTGTACGTCGTCGCGATCTACAGCGCTGGCGTGACGCAAGGGTTGATGTGGCGCGCATTCGATGCAACGGGGCGCCTGGCGTATCCCGACTTCATCGAAACCGTTGCGAAGTTGATGCCGATGTACTGGATGCGTGTGGTCGGCGGCTTGATGTATTTCACCGGTACGCTGATTTTCGGCTGGAACATCATCATGACCTGGCGCAACCGTCCGGCGCGCTACGATGTGCCCGTCATCGAAGCGGCCGCGTTGACGCCGAGTTATGTGCCAACGCCCGTTATCGGCGGACCGGCCACAGCGTGGGGCCGCTTTAGGGGCGTGGCGTGGCATCGTCGTTGGGAGCGCGCACCGATGCTCTTCACGGCGCTGACCTTGCTTGCGGTGGTCGTTGCGTCGTTGTTCGAAATTTTGCCGACGTTCCTGATCAAGTCGAACGTGCCGACGATCGCGTCGGTCAAGCCATACACACCGCTCGAGCTGGCGGGACGAGATGTCTACATCGCCGAAGGTTGCTTCAACTGTCATTCGCAGATGATTCGTCCATTCCGCTACGAGACCGAACGTTTCGGCGAGTACTCGAAGCCGGGTGAGTCGGTCTACGACCATCCGTTCCTGTGGGGATCGCGTCGTATCGGGCCCGATCTGGCGCGTGAGGGTGGCAAGTATCCGGATCTGTGGCATGTGCGGCATTTCGAAAATCCGCGCGCGATTTCTGCCAAGTCGATCATGCCGGCGTACTCGCAATTCCTCACGACACCGCTCGATTTCGGCGGCATTCAGAAACGTGTCGATGTGATGGCGATGCTCGGCGTTCCGTACGGCGACGCGTTGAACAACGCCGAGCCGATGGCGCGCAGTCAGGCGAAATCGATCGCAGCGGCCATCGTCGAACAGGGTGGTCCGACTGGGCTTGAAGACAAGCAGATGGTAGCGATCATCGCGTACATCCAACGACTGGGTCACGACATCAAGGTGGCCAAGGTCGCGACTACCACTGGCGAGGCGCCCCGTCCATGAAGCTCTCCGACATCATGTCCAATTCCGGCCTGTCGATGTATGCACAGGTGGCGCTGGTCCTCTTTCTTGGTGTGTTTATCGCGATCATCATCCATACGTATGCGCCATCGAATCGTCGCATGCTCGATGAGGCCGCGCTCTTGCCGCTCGATGATGGTGTGACCGTCGCGCACAACGCACAGGAGCGTTGAATCATGACCGCTCCCAATCCGAACAAACCGACCGACAAGATCCTCGAGCACGAGTACGACGGCATTCAGGAGTACGACAATCCGATGCCACGCTGGTGGCTGCTGACGTTCGCCGGCACTGTCATCTTCGCGGTCATCTACGTGTTCAACGTCGGTCCCGTCGGCAACGGTAAGGGACGCATTGCCGACTACGAAGACGACATGAAGGCGTTCGCCGCAGCGCATCCGACGCCGCATGCCACCGTGACGCTCGCCGAATTGCAGGCCGTGGCGAAAGATCACGAAGCGCTCGAGCATGGCCGAGAGACGTTTAAGGCGAACTGCGTCGCATGTCATGGCGCCGATGGTGGTGGCATCATCGGGCCAAATCTGACGGATGCGTACTGGCTGCACGGTGGCACGCTCACCGACATCTACAAAACGGTGGCAGAAGGCGTGCTCGAGAAGGGAATGCCGCCGTGGGGCAAAACGCTCAAGCCGGAGCAGGTGCGCGACGTCGTCGCGTATGTCTCCACGTTACAGGGCACGACGCCGGCAAACCCGAAGGCTCCGCAAGGAGTGCAGGCAACTCCGTGATTACCGCTGCACCTCCGAGCCACGGCGGTCGCGTACTGCCAACGCTCAACGAAGATGGAACACGTCGCTGGATTCGCCCGAAGCCGTCGCATGGTGCATGGTGGGAGCGGCGGCGCATCGTGGCCTATGGGCTGATGCTCCTGTTCTTTGCCATTCCGCATTTACGCCTCGGTGGGCTACCCGTGTTTCTGATGGACTTGCCGAAGCGGCAGTTCATTTTGATGGGCTACACGTTTTTACCCACCGATACGCTGCTTTTCATGTTTGCGATGGGCAGCTTGGTCATTGGCATCTTCCTCACCACCGCGTTCTTCGGGCGCGCGTGGTGCGGCTGGGCCTGTCCACAAACGGTCTACCTTGAATTTCTTTTTCGACCGATCGGGCGTTGGTTCGACGGCGGATACACCGGCTCGCGCAATCTCGATAAGAAAGGACTGTTCTTCGTTCCACGGCGCGTTGCGAAGTACATCACGTTCTTTCTGTTATCCCTGTTCGTGTCGCATACACTGCTCGCGTTCTTCGTCGGCACGGAAAACCTGTATCACTGGGTGCTCAACCCACCCGCCGATCATCCGACCGCATTTTTCCTGGTGACGCTATTCACGGGATTGGTGTGGTTCAATTTCACCTACTTTCGTGAGCAGACGTGTCTCATCGTCTGCCCGTACGGTCGCTGGCAGGCGGCACTGATCGATCGACAGTCAGTGATTGTCGCATACGACGTCACGCGCGGTGAGCCACGTGCGCTGGGCACTGGCCCGGACCGGCCGAGCGATGCGGGCGACTGCATCTCGTGCGGTGCGTGTGTGCAGACATGTCCGACCGGTATCGATATTCGGAACGGCCTGCAGATGGAGTGCGTGCACTGCACGCAGTGTATCGATGCCTGCGACGATGTGATGACGCGCATCGGTAAGCCCAAGGGTCTCATTCGATATTCATCGCAGGATGCGATGGCCGGCAAGCCGCGCAAGCTGATTCGTGTGCGGACCGTACTCTATCCGGTGGTGCTGGCTGGACTACTCGGAGGATTGGTCTACTCGCTGGTCACAAAAGATACGGCGGATATCACCTTGCTTCGCGGACCGGATGCACCGTTCACCAAAGAAGCGGATGGACGTATTTCGAATATGGTGCGCGTCAAGATCGCCAATCGCGGCCATCACGACGCGCAGTACCAGATCACGGTCGCGGGACTGGAGAAAGCCGGATTGCAGAACAGCGAAGTGACCGTGATCGCGCCAGAAAACCCAGTGCTCATTTCGGGTGAGACGACGCGTAGCACGAGTCTGTTCATTCTCATTCCGCGTCGTGCGTTTTCGCATGGCGAGCGCGATATCCTCTTCACGATTACCGATGGGCATAGCTCAACACAGCAGATTCCCTATCGGCTGCTCGGCCCTGACGACAGGAGTGGCAAATGAAGCCCGGCATGGGGTGGCCGATCGGTATCGTGCTGGTGCTTGGGAGTACGGTAGTTGGAAACCTGATCATGATGCGCGTGGCCAACGATGATCCGTCGATGGCGATCGAACCCGACTACTACAAAAAGGCAGTCGATTTCGATTCAACGATGGCGCAGGAACGACGTAGTAATGCACTTGGCTGGACCGCCATCAGCACGATCGATTCCATCGTGGACGGACGGCCCACACGAGTTCACGTACGCCTGCGTGATGCGTCTGGCATGAGCGTCACTGATGCGGCGGTGCAGGTCACCGCGCTGTTCAACGCGCGAGCCAACGATCTACAATCGGGCACGTTGCAGCGTGATTTGGACAGCAGTTACAGCGCACCACTCAACATTCGCTATCCCGGTGAATGGGAAGTGCGCGTAGATGCAACGCGAGGGAACGAGCACTTCAAGACCACGGCACGTGTGATAGCCGTGCACGCCGCGGCCCCAATCACCACGCCGTGATTCCGGCTGCGCTCGGCATTTTGGTTGCCAGTCTGATTGGCAGCGTGCACTGCGCAGCGATGTGTGGCGGATTCGTCTGCTTTTATGCGGGGAGCGGCGATGGTGGCTCCAGTGCGGCGGCATTACGTTCGCACGCGATGTACAACGTCGGGCGCCTCGCGTCCTACCTCCTACTCGGCGCGCTCGCCGGCGCACTCGGCGCAGGACTCGCCAGCGTTGGTCAGATGGCCGGTGTCGCGCACGCCGCGACCATCATCACCGGCGCGCTGATGATTGGGTGGGCCGTGAGTACGATTGCCGCGCAACGTGGCGTGTCCATCGGCACACTGCATGCTCCCGAAGCATGGCAGCGTGCACTCGGACGATTGCTGCAATCGATTCGCACGCAGCCGATGGCGACGCGTGCTGCGCTCACCGGGCTGCTCACCACGTTACTTCCCTGCGGCTGGTTGTACGTCTTCGTTGCGATGGCTGGTGGTACGGGCACCGTGCGCGGCGGACTTACCGTCATGCTGATCTTCTGGGTGGGGACCGTGCCCGCGATGCTCGCCGTTGGTGTTGGTGCGCAGTCGGTCTTTGGTCCGCTCCGCAAGCGGCTTCCGTCGTTGAGCGCGTTCGCCGTGTTGGTGATGGGCGTACTCGCGATCAGCGGGCATCTGTCGATGCGTGATGAGCACATGATGCACCCTATGCCGAATGCGAGTTCGATCGCAGCGCCAACAACCATGCACGGGACGATGTCGCATGAGCGCTGAGGCACTGCGTCTGGTTACACCGTCGACCGTTGCATCAGACGTGCAGTGCACACACTGCGGCCTCGCCGTACCCGATGGCCTTGTCGACGCGACTGCATCGACGCAGTTCTGCTGCACCGGCTGTCACACGGCGTACGGCATGCTGCACGCGCACGGACTCGATCAGTACTACCAGTTTGCCGAGCGTCGCGAATCTGCGGTGCAGTCCTCGGGTCGGTTGTACGAAGAGTTCGATCATCCGTCGTTCGCGCAATTGTATGTGACGACAACGGACGGTGGCTTGTCTCGCACCGAACTGTATCTCGAAGGAGTGCACTGCGCATCATGCGTGTGGTTGGTGGAGCGCATGCCGTTGCTCGTGCCTGGGGTAGCGCGCGCGGAACTGGACGTGCGGCGTTCGCTTGCCGTCATTGAGTGGGACCTCGCCGCCGTTTCGCTTTCCGAGATTGCGCGATCGTTGGATACACTCGGGTATCCGCCGCATCCGTTTCGCGGCGTTGCACGTGATGCGATGCGTCGTAAGGAAGACCGCGCAATGCTGGTTCGCATCGGCGTAGCGGGCGCCATTGCGATCAACGTGATGCTGGCCGCACTCGCGCTGTACAGCGGTGCGCTCAACGGCATGGACCCGCAGTTCGAGCGCTTCTTTCGTTGGGTGAGTCTCGCGGTCATCGTACCGGCGTTCATCTGGCCAGGGCGCGTGTTCTTTTCCGGTGCATTCGCGGCGTTACGGACACGCGCGTTGCACATGGATTTGCCCATCGCGATTGCGCTGGCTGCTGGCTTCATTCGCGGCGCGATCAATACGTACACCGATCGTGGGCCCATCTACTTCGATGGCCTCGCGATCCTCATCTTCGCGTTGCTGGTTGGACGCTTTTTGCAGCAACGCGGGCAACGTATGGCGGCCGATGCGGCGGAGTTACTGCACGCGGTCGCGCCATCAGCTGCGCGCATCGTTGAAGGCGGCGTACGTCGCGAACTACCAGCCGAAGCACTCGTTTCGGGGATGGTGCTTGACGTGCGCGCGGGCGAGAGCTTCGCGGCCGATGGTGTGATTCTCGACGGGCGGTCAACGGTGAATGCCGCACTGCTCACCGGTGAATCCCGGCCCACTTCGGTGGATGTCGGTACGCGCGTCTTTGCCGGCACGTTGAACGTCAACGCACCGCTGCTCGTGCGCGTCGAAGAAGCTGGCGAATCAAGTCGCATCGCCAAGCTACTCCGACAAGTCGAAGAGAGCGCACGGCGCCGTGCGCCCGTGGTGCAGCTGGCCAATCGTATGGCTGGCATCTTTGTCGGCGTGGTGCTGCTTGCGGCGATCATCACCTTCGTTGTCACGTACCGCGTCGCGCCCGAGCGCGCACTCGACAACGCGATCGCGCTCCTGATCGTCACCTGCCCGTGCGCCCTCGCGTTGGCCACACCGCTGGCGATTACGGTCGCTGTTGGTCGCGCGGCCGGTCGCGGCATGCTCATCAAAGGCGGTGATGCGCTCGAACTGTTGGCGACACCCGGTACGCTCGTGCTCGACAAAACGGGGACGATCACCGAAGGGAATACTGCGCTTGTAACATGGATCGGACCGGAGTGGGTGAAGCCGCTGGTGCTCTCCATCGAACAGGGGTCATCGCATCCTCTTGCCGACGGTTTCCGTCGCGCATGGGACGGTATGCCCACGTTTGATGTTGTCGATGCATCGCATGTGGTAGGTGGCGGCATGTTTGGCACTGTGCACGGTCAGGTCGTTCGCGTCGGGTCACCGGGCTTCGTAGCCAGCGGTCTCACCACACACGAAGTCTCGCGTGATGCGTACGCCGCCGAGCTGCGTGACGCCATCGCGTCAATGGACTCCACGCTGACGCCGGTACACGTCGCGATTGATGGCACCTTGGTCGCCGTCGCGGGACTCGGTGATCGTATCCGCGATGATGCACTCGCATCGTTGCAGCTA
>JBBQDB010000164.1:0-8702 GCA_038319245.1 Gemmatimonadales bacterium | reverse complement strand
GCGCAGGCGCGATGATGGTCGCCTCGCCGGCGCAGTCGCAATCCGCCGTGACGCTTCCGCCACAGGTATCCGTGCAAGCGCGCGGTGAAGTGCAAGTCGCTCCTGATCACGCCCGCGCTCAGATCGGGATCGAGACACAAGCCAAGACCGCCGCTGCCGCCGCCGCCGAGAACAATCGCAAGCAAACCGCGATACTTGCGTCGATCCGCGCGCTTGGCGTTCCTGCAGCGGCCATCACCACGCTCAACTATTCTGTCTCGCCGGAGCAGCGGTATGACGACAAGCTCAAGCGGACCGTGCTCGACGGGTATCGCGTCAGCAATATCGTGCAGGTCGAGACCGACAAGCTCGAGCAGGCCGGGCCAATCATCGATGCTGGGCTCTCGAACGGCGCCAATCGGGTGGCGGGCCTAGAGTTCTATGTGAAGGACGTCGCGAAAGCTCGTGACATCGCGCTCGCGCAAGCTGTCGAGTCGGCTCGTCGACAGGCAGACGTCGTCGCGAAGGCGGCTGGTGGACAAATCGCCGAACTACTCGAGATATCGGTCAACGAATTCGAGCGACCCATGCCGCGCGCCGTGATGGCGATGGCCAAGATGTCTTCGGCTGACGCATCGCCGACCCCGCTGAGCGAGGGTACGACCACCGTGGCCGTCTCAGTCTCCACACGTTGGCGCTTCGAGCGAAGCCGGTAGCTGTGGGGAACTGTTCCACGTGAAACGGCGTGATGCTCCCGCTCTGGTGATTTGACCAGGCAGTTTCACGTGGAACGATAGATCGGAGGCTCTTCCAACGCGCTGCTGGTGAAGCATTGCGGAGGAAATCAGCGACTCAAGCGTGCTTTTCACGCCCGCTGCGCGAATTCGGCATGGTCACCACGACCCTCCGACCCTATACTTCGCCTCCCAGTCCACCCTCCGATCCGGCCCGTGGGACGCATACTCGCTATTGCCAATCAGAAAGGCGGCGTCGGTAAGACCACGACCGCCGTCAATCTCGCCGCCTCACTCGCGGTCGCTGAACAACACATCCTCCTCGTCGACGCGGACCCGCAAGGTAACGCCTCCTCAGGCTGCGGACTCGCGCGCATGGATTTTGTCGCGACAACCTACGACGTCCTGCTCGGCGATGCCGCCATCGATGACGCGATCGTACGGCACGTACAGTTCCGACACCTCGACGTGTTGCCAGCGACGCCTGATCTGGCCGGCGCCGAAGTTGAACTCGTTGATGACCCGGAGCGAGGCACCCGCATGCGACTCGCGCTCGACACAGTACGCGATCGCTACGACTACATCCTTATTGATTGTCCGCCGTCGCTCGGTCTCATCACGCTCAACATGCTCGTCGCGGCTGATGCGCTGCTGATTCCGCTCCAATGCGAGTACTACGCGCTCGAGGGACTCTCGCAGCTCATGACCACGGTGCAACGGGTTCAGGACACGCTCAATCCCAAGTTGGTCGTCGACGGCGTCATCCTCACGATGTTCGACGCGAGACTCAACCTATCGCGCCAAGTGGTGGCGGACGCCCGCGAACACTTCGGCGACCGCGTCTTTCCGACGATGATTCCCCGCAACATCCGACTCGCCGAAGCGCCCAGCTTCGGGAAGCCGATCGTGGTGTACGACATCGCATCCGTCGGCGCCCAAGCGTATATGGCGGTCGCTCGCGAACTCATGGAACGCGATCACGCACGAGTCGCGGCTGCGACCGCTTCTGCGACCGCTCCTGATGCCGCTCCTGATGCCGCTCCTGATACCGCTCCTGATACCGCTCCTGATACCGGGGCAGCGACAGGCGCGTCAGCCACGCATGCCGTCGTGGTTCCTCCGCTCGACGCGTTCTGAGATGTGCGCTCAGTCGCGGTGTGAAACGCGCACTGAGTCACCTTGGCTCGACGACGTACCTGCGCACCGGCATGAGCCGGACTCGCGCTCCCGCAACTCCTTGCTTCCGCGCTGACCATGGCTCCTCCGGAAACCCCTCGCCGACTCGGTCGAGGACTCGACGCGCTTCTCGCTCGACGCGAACCCACGCGTGCCCAACCAGAGACGGTCGACGCCGAAGTCCCGCGGAGCGCACTCCAGTCGATCCCGATCGCGCAGATTCGGCCAAACCCGTATCAGCCGCGCCGAGAGTTTCGCGCAGAAGAACTGGCGGATCTGGAAGCGAGTTTACGGGTGAATGGGTTGTTGCAGCCAGTCACGGTTCGACCGGCGCCCAACGGACAAGGATTCGAACTCATCGCCGGTGAACGTCGCTTTCGCGCAGCGACGCGGTTGGGGTGGACCGAGATCGCCGCGGTCGTGCGCCCGACGGATGACCGCGCTGCGCTGACATTGGCGATGGTCGAAAACCTGCAACGCTCCGACCTCGATCCGATCGAAGAAGCGGATGGCTACCAACGCCTGATCGACGAGTTCACACTCTCGCAACAGGAAGTCGCCGACGTCGTCGGCAAGGATCGCTCGACTGTCGCCAACGCCCTGCGACTCCTGCAGCTCCCCGCCGCGGTCCGGCGCCTCCTCCAGGAAAAGCAGCTCACGGCCGGTCATGCCCGCGCCCTACTCGCACTTGGCGCCGAACGCGCCATCACCGACCTCGGACGTGAAATCGTCGCGAACGGTTTGTCGGTGCGCGAAGTCGAACGCCGAGTGCAGGCGGCGCGGACCACCGCGCCCAAGAACGCCAAGAAATCGGCACCCGCCACGACGCCAGACGGTGCGTCGCCAGCGGTAGTACGCCGCATCGAAGAGATGCTGCGCCGCAAGCTGCAGACCGGTGTCTCAATTCATCTCACGGCTCGGGATCGCGGAGAGGTGCGAATTGCGTTCTTCTCTAACGACGACCTCGAGCGCGTGCTCAGCGTACTTGGCGTTTCTCTCGAAGATTAGATATTTACCGCCAGCAACGAGACACCAATGAATCACCATAAAGCGTCCGTATCATCATCAGCGGGTTTGCGACCGCTTGTGCTCACGCTCATGGTGGCGCTGATCGCTGCCTGTGGTAAAGGGGCGGACGGCGCAGCCGGCAAATCAGCTGCTGCAACCGACTCCGCGAAGAAGTTTCGGGTGGCCCTGCTCACGCCAGGTCCGATCTCCGACAAGTCCTGGAACGGCGGCGCATACGACGGCCTCGTTGCCATTCGTGACTCCTTGCACGCGGACATCTCGCACATTCAGACCAAGACGCCGGCCGAATTCGAAGAGAACTTTCGGCAGTATGGCGCGCAGGGGTACGACATGGTGGTCGGACACGGCTTCGAGTTTCAGGACGCTGCGGTTCGCGTCGCGCCGGCCTACCCCAAGACCAACTACATCGTCACCTCGGGCCGAGTGACGGCACCGAATCTTGCGGGTGTCAGCTTTCTGTTTGAAGAGGCGTCGTTTCAGGCTGGCATGATCGCCGGTGCGATGACCAAAACGAATGTGCTCGGTCTGATCGCGGGCACCGAGCTGCCGCCGGTCAAGGCCAGCTTCACCGCGTTTGAACGTGGTGCGAAAGCGATGAACCCGAAGGTGCAGGTGCTCATTTCATACATCGGTAACTGGGACGACGTCAGCGCCGGTAAAGAACAGGCGCTGGCGCAGATCGCGCGCGGCGCGGATGTCCTCTTCCAGAATGCGGACGCGGCAGGGCTTGGCGTTTTTCAGGCAGCGCGTGACAAGAAAGTGCTCGCCTTTGGCACCAATTCCGACCAGAACGGCGTAGCACCTGACGTTGTCGTCGGCAGCGTCGTCATCGATCTGCCCAAGGCGTTCCTGCTCATCGGACGCGAGGTCATGGGCGGCAACTTCGTCGGCCACGTCATCAATCTCGGGGTGAAGGAAGACGTCGTGCGGCTCGTGCTCAACCCTGCGGCGGCGATGGCGGCGCGCGTTCCTGCCGCTGCGCGCGCGAGCAGCGATTCGGTTGGTGCTCTCCTCAAGGCGGGCAACTTCCACGCGCTCGATGACATCACGGTGAAGTCGGACAGCGCGCAGCCCGCCGCACCCGCCAAGCCATAGTGGAACCAATGCTCCGCGACATCGTGACCGCGCTCGATACCGAGCTGCGTACCGCGACGATCGCCGATTATCCGGGCGCCGTGAACGGGTTGCAGGTAGCGAATGACGGTCGTGTCTCTCGCGTCGCTGTTGCCGTCGACGCGTCGCTCGCGACGGTGCGTGGCGCTGTCGCAGTCGGCGCAGACCTGCTCATCGTCCATCACGGACTTTTCTGGGCGGGCGCGCAGCCATTGGTCGACGTGACGTTCGAGAAGTACCGGCTGCTGTTGAACGCCAATTGCGCGGTCTATGCGTCGCACCTTCCGCTCGATCTGCATCCAACGCTTGGCAACAACGCGCGACTCGCGTCTGCGCTTGGCCTCGTGTCGAACAGCGGCTTCGCGTCCTTCAAAGGCACACAGATCGGACTCGCGGGCGAAGCGGACGAACCAACGACGCAGCTGTTCGATCGCGTGCGCGCCTTTTCGGCGACATACGGCGGCACGGTGCGTACCAGTCTTCCAACCGACGGACGCACGACACGACGCTGGGCGATGTGCACGGGCGGAGGCGCGTCGTCCGACACGTTGCGCGAAGCCCGCGAACGCAACATCGATACGCTGATCGTGGGTGAAGGTCCCCATCACACGACGGTCGATGCCATCGAGCAGGGGCTCTGCGTGATCTACGCGGGCCACTACGCCACCGAAACACTGGGCGTGCAGTCGCTCGGCGCTCTGCTCGAACAGCGCTTCGGCGTGCCGTGGTCATTCCTGCACCTTCCGACTGGTTCGTGACATTGCGGCCCGCCGGTGACGCGATCCTTTCACTTGAAGGGATCACGCGTCGTTTTGGCTCGGTGCTCGCGCTCGATGACGCGTCGTTGCGTGTGCGATCTGGCACGGTGCACGCGATGCTTGGCGAGAATGGCGCGGGTAAGTCGACGCTGATGCGCGTCGCGTTCGGATTGCTGCGCGCAGACGCGGGCACTGTGCGTTTTCGCGGGAGCGTGCAACGGATTGCCTCGCCGTCCGACGCACTCGCGCTGGGCATCGGCATGGTGCATCAACATTTTACGCTCGTGCCGGCAATGACCGTTGCCGAGAATGTGGCGCTCGGTGGTCGTGGCCGTTTTGAGCCGAGAGCCGCCGCGGCGCGCGTGCGTAATGTCGCGACGCACGCAGGGTTGGTGCTCGATCCCGATGCGCTCGTGTCATCGCTTTCGGTTGGTGCGCAGCAGCGGTGCGAGATCGTGAAAGCGCTCGCGCGTGATGTGCAACTGCTCATTCTTGATGAACCGACGGCGGTACTCGCACCGGCGGAATCGACGGAGCTGTTGCAGTGGATGCGTCGCTTTGCGGATGCTGGTCACGCGGTGGTGTTGATCACTCATAAGTTGCGCGACGCGCTCGCGATCGCTGACGATATCACCGTGTTGCACCGCGGGCGCACGGTGTTGACGACAGCCGCATCGGCGACGAATGAATCTGCGTTGGCCAGTGCCATGCTCGGTGCGCACGTCGACGAGAAATTACCGGCGACATACAGCGTGCATAGCGCTGCGAATGACGCGGAGAATGACACAACGCATTTCGTAACTGCGCGTTCTGCCGCGACTCGTACAGACGCGCGTGAGCATGATCACGAACGTGATCAGGAGCATGATCAAGATCAAAATGCGAGACGACGCGATTTCGGAACGCCTCGCATCACTGAGTCTCAAGCGCACGCGCGTGCGGGAACCGTCACCGCCGAGCGTCATGTCGTACTCGCGATGCACGATGTTTCCGTGCGTGATGCACAGGGCATTGAACGCGTGCGCGATGCGACGATGTCTGTTGCGGCGGGTGAGATCGTCGGTATCGCTGCCGTCGAAGGTTCTGGACAATCGGAATTGCTGCGTGTGTTCGCGGGCCGGATGAACGCGAGCCGAGGAACCGTGACGCGGCCGGCTGTGGTGGGATTCGTGCCGGAAGACCGACATCGCGACGCGCTGCTGCTCGAGCAGTCGTTGGTGGAGAACGTCGCGTTGCGCGGCGCCGGCGCGCGCCGTGGGTTGTTGGCGTGGCCGTCGCTGCGTGCATCAACCATCTCGTTGGTGCAACGGTTTGATGTGCGCACGAATTCCATCGATAGCGCAGCGCGCACGCTCTCCGGCGGCAACCAGCAAAAGTTGGTGCTCGGGCGTGAGCTCGATGGTGCGCCGTCGGCACTCGTGGTCGAGAACCCATCGCGTGGTCTCGACTTTCTTGCGACGGCCGCAGTGCGCGATGCGTTGCGTGCGGCGCGCGATGCCGGGGCTGCGGTGCTCGTCTACTCGAGTGATCTCGATGAAGTGCTCGAGCTGGCCGATCGCGTCTACGCCATGCACCAGGGCGCGCTGATCGAGACGGGGCGTGAGCGCGAGCAGGTGGGCCGAGCGATGTTGGGCTCCGCGTGATGCGCATGGGCGTGTGGTCGGCTGTCGTGCGTTCAGCGGTCTTGGCCGTCGTCGCGCTGGTCGTGCTGATTGTGTTGCTCCTGCTGACTGGGCACGACGCGGCGCGCGCGTTGACGGCGTTGGTCCAAGGGTCGTTTGGCTCGTGGTACGCCATCACGTCATCAACACTTGTTCGCGCGGTGCCGTTAGCGCTGGCTGGCTTGGCAGTCGCGCTCGCGTTTCGCGCCGGCATTTTGAATGTGGGCGCCGAGGGTCAACTGTTGATGGGTGCGGCGACGGGTGCGGCGACGGCGGCGGTGGTCGGCGGGATGTCTGGACTACCAGCGGGCGTGGCGATTCTACTGGTGTTGGTGATGGGCGCGATTGCCGGCGGCGCGTGGGCTGCGATTGCGGCGCTGTTGCGGCAGCGATTTGGTGTGCTCGAAGTGATCAGCACCATCATGCTCAACTTTCTCGCGCAGTATCTCGTGGGCTGGTTGGTGCGCGGCCCGTTGCAAGAGCCGACGCGCGTGAACCCGCAGTCGGCGGCATTGCCGGAGGCGCTTCATTTGCCGCTGTTGCTGAGCGGCACGCGCCTGCATTGGGGCTTCGTGTTGGCGCTTGCGCTGGCGATACTCGCGTGGTGGTGGCTGCGCGCGACAGCCAGCGGCTTTCGGTTGCGCGCGGTTGGCGCGAATGCGACCGCGGCGGCGAGCGCTGGTCAGATTCGGGTCGGGCGCACAGTGGTTGGGGCCTTCGTGCTGAGCGGCGCGCTGGCTGGTCTTGCCGGGTCGGTGGAATTCAGCGGCGTGACGTTCGCGTTGTACGACAACTTTTCGCCCGGTTATGGGTTTACCGCAATCGCTGTGGCGCTCCTGGCGCGCTTGCATCCGCTGGGCGTCCTGGCGACGGCGCTGATGTTCGGCGCGCTCGAGGCCGGTGCGAACGCGATGCAGCGCGATGCCGGGGTGCCGAATGTCGTCGTATCGGTGGTTGAGGCGACGCTGATTCTGCTGGTGGTCGCGGCCGACCGGTGGCAGTCACGGTCGGCGGCGCGCAGCGAGGCCGGCACATGATCGCGAGCGAGGTGATGCCGTGAGTCTGAGCGCGAGCATTTCCAGTGCGAGTGGACTGGAGAGTGCGGCAGGCTTTCTTGAGGCGAGCGTGCGCACCGCGACACCGCTGGCGTTGGCGGCGCTTGGCGAGTGCATCAGCGAGCGGGCCGGCGTGATCAACATCGGCCTCGAGGGCGCGATTATCTGCGGCGCATTAGGCGCGACGGTTGCGGCAGGTGTTGCAGGCGCCGGTGCCGGATTTGTTGCGGGCGCGCTGGCCGGTGTCATGATTGCCGCGCTGTTCGCGCTGTTCACGGTGTGGATGCGCGCCGATCAGATCATCACCGGTACCGCCATCACGATCTTCGCACTGGGGATAACCGGAACGCTTTATCGGACGGTGTATGGCGCTGGCGGTGTCGCACTCTCCACGCCGACGGTTGCGCCCGTTGCGATTCCCGGGCTGTCGGCGATTCCGTTGATCGGGCACGCATTGTTTGCGCAGCCGCTCATCACGTACCTGCTCTTCCTGCTCTTTCCGCTGTGCGCGTGGTGGCTGTCGCGGACGCAGGCCGGTCTCGCGCTCCGTGCCGTCGGCGAGCAACCAGACGCTGCCATCGCCGCCGGCGTGCGTCCAATCCGCATTCAGCTTGCGGCCGTTCTCTTTGCGGGTGGCATGGCAGGGTTGGCCGGTGCGACGCTGGTCTTGGCACAGGCGGGCACGTTCGTGGAGGGGATGTCGGCGGGACGCGGCTTCATCGCCATCGCGATTGTCGTGCTCGGGCGCTGGAAGCCGCTCGGCGTCGCGGCGGCGGCGCTGCTCTTTGGCGCCGCGAATTCGCTGCAGACGCTCTTTCAGGCAATGGGATGGCAGAACGTCCCGTATCAGCTGTTTTTGGCCGTGCCGTATGTGCTGACGCTGCTGGTGTTGGCTGGTGCGAGCGCACGATCGGCGGCACCGGCAGCGCTCGCGCAGCAGGAGCTTGAGCGGCGCTGAACAGCGAGCTGCCAGCCGCGGATTTCGCGGATTGAGGTGGAGCGGTCTGGCGGTTTGTCGGAGAAAACAGCGAACTGCCAGCCGCGAATTACGCGAATGACGCGAATTGGCACCGAGCATTGACGGGCATCGACGCCTGAGGTGAGTACCGATTTTCTTGGTTGGCTCCAAGAGTCGACGTTTGCTTCTCGTTTCGTCGCCGTCTCCACGTTGGAGTCAATTCGCATCATTCGCGAAAT
>JBBQDB010000163.1:0-8730 GCA_038319245.1 Gemmatimonadales bacterium | reverse complement strand
ATGCCGTCACGCGCGCCGAGCCGGATGACGAGATGGATGGCCACTCACGGGCGTTCCGGGCGATCTGATTGACCTGGATCGCCGTGCGATGAGGGTGCGAACGCCGTAGGCCAGGTGTGCCGCGTCGTCCGACTCGTCCCGAGTTGCACCAAGCCGGCCCGGACGCGTTGGCATCGACGGAGCTCTGACCGCCTCCTCCTTCGCCGCGGTCTGCGTGCGTCCGCGCCCCGCCCTTGTTTCCGCCGTGCTCTGCGTCGTTGCCAGTAGTGCGATGCTCGCCCCCAGTCTCGTCCGCGCCCAATTCAGTGGCAGCGCAGCGACGTAACCGAGTTTCGGCATGTGGTGCATTTCGTATGTCGTGCAGCACGGCTGCGACGTCCGGCAGCTCCACCTTTTCGCAGCAGTGCAGCGAGAATACGACATCGACGAGCCCGGACCCGATCAAGAAATACGATGTCACCGCGGTTGGCGGCGCAGGGCTGTCGCTCAGCGCGCTGGGCCGGAGCTACGCGCTTACAGTGCGCTACTCGCAGGGACTGTCGAACATCTCAACGCAGAGCAACAGCAACATCAGCCCGAAGAATTCAGTGCTGTCGGTACAACTGTCGATCGGGAACTAAATCCGGACGCGGTTGATCCGCGTGTCGTCGATCGCGCTTCCCATTTGCGCGATGTCGCTAACGCTACATTGCACCGTGCGCGGTTGGCGCGCGACCGTGGTTACGGCCAACTGAAAATATCGGTCGACGCCGCGCCTAATCGCGCGCGCGTAATCTCCGCCGGCTCGCGCCAGAACGAGCGGCCGATGATGCTGTAGGTAAACCGAACCGCAAAGTCTTTCGCGCTCTTGTCCGGAATGAACGGGAAACCGAAGTCGAGGCGCGCGAGCGAACGCGATTCACGTGGCACGGCCGCAAGCACACTCACGCCGACCGTGCCACGCGTCCCGTTCGCGCCAAAGGGTACGTCGCCTTTGAACATCTGTGCCGCATCGGCAAAGCCAGCGACGCCCCAGCCGAAATACGTCGAGATACCGGGCAGTACCCAACGGCGTTCGGCGCGCAGTATCAAACGCTGTGCGCCGACGAGTCGTGATCCGACGTAGCCACGAATACCGGTTTGCGGATCGTCGACGGTGAGTTGAAACGGCACGTCGGACTTGGAGGCGCCAACATACTCCAACGACCATAATCGCGTTTGCCGTTTGCTCGGCTTCGAATACCAAGCGAGACGTCCGCTGCCAACGATGCCGGTCCAACCGTCGTTGCCCTTGCGTGCTTCCACCTGGGAACGCAAGCCAAGGAATGACGACGCGCCGCCAACGCCCGCGTAGAAATCGGTGGTGATGAACGGGCCTTTGAAGCTGCCGCCGACTGTCCGGCCGACGACGGTAGCCAACTGCACGCCGCGACCGATGTCCTGCACGCCTTCGAGCGCGTCAAAACCAACGGCCTTCGCATAGCGCAGGTACCGAAGGCCAGCGACGAGGCCGACGCGCGTCGCCTCGGTCGTGATGTAGCGATCAACCAGACTCTTGTCCGGCGTTTGAACAAAACCGCTGTCCGTGATGATGACCGGCTTGGCCGCGATTGTACGCTTGTCGAAGCTGGCGAGCGCCCCAAGCAACAGCTGCGCCGAGCCTTTGGTATGTACATGAAACGTGAGGCCAATGTCGGCACGTTCGCGCACGATTTCGAGGGAGAGCGGATCGCCGGATGGCCGCACGAATCCGACGTATCCATCGTCGCGCAGGTACCCCATGAAGCCGGCGCCATTCTGCAAATCGGTGTAAAACGGACGCGCGAGCGACGCGGCGATGAACGAACCTAGCGGCAGACGATTGAGCACGACGCTCGCGATGTTCGGCCGTCCGAACAGGTGATAGTCGGTATAGCGCAGTCCAAAACCATCGCGAAATGCTCGGCCATCGCGCCAGCTCGCCGACACCAACTGTCCCGTGCCATCGACGTTGTTGTTCCCCAACTCGGCGTCTGTCGGACGCGCACCCTTGAGCCCCAACCCGAGAATCGGACGCAGGTCGTCGATGGTTTCGATCTCGATACGCACCTGACCATCCGCTTCATCGATAACCTGAACGGTGGCGTCTGCGAGATACGGTTGGAGACGCAGGAGTCGTTCGGATTCTGCGCGTCGTTGTTCGGTACACGGTCCACCATCTTTCAATTGAAGAAAGGGACGAATAGCGCTTTCGCGCGTCGGTGTGCCGAGCAGCAGTGGCTGCAGAATGGCGCGACTCCACGCTGGCGCGCGCGCCTTGTCCATCATAGTGCGTGCGGAACGTCGAATGACGACCGTCGACACCGTCTTCCCGTCGCAGCGAGGTGGCGTCGAATCGGGGAGCGTCAGCGCGTGAAGGAGCCCAAGAAGCAGGAGACTGTGCATGCCCTATGATGGCGGAGGCAGGGCCCGTTCCGCAACGAATGAGCGGCGCAGGCGGGATCAAGCAGTATCGGTCGCTTGACGTCGCGACGAGGAAACCGCGAACCGACCGGGAACCGCGAACCGCGAACCGGAGCCGACGAAACGTTTCATGGGCCGGTTTCATCGCGACGCACGAACGTTTCGTGGAACGTCCGTCGCGCCAGCGCTGATCGACTATCGAGTCGCGGAAGTTGTTGTCATCATGTCGTTTGCGCGCGCCGCTACCGGCCAACGATTCGCCGCCGTGCTTCTTGCCCTTCTCGGAACTGCCCGCCTGAACGCTTGTCGCGTCGGGCATCACACCCTACCGGGAGTTCCGATGAAGTACGGACGACTGACGCTGGCCCTGATCGCCCTCGCGGCGTGCAACACCGATCGCACGACCTCGCCACTGATGAGCGATTCGCGCACCGCCACGCTGTCGCGCGATAACAACGAGAACGAGTTCGAAGGCGATGAGGAACGGGGTATGGTCTACACGTCGAGCAATCAGGCCGCAGGGAACGCGGTGCTCGCGTTCCGTCGTAGTACCAACGGGTCACTCACGCCCGCTGGGTCATTCGCGACCGGCGGTACGGGTACCGGCGCCGGATTGGGCTCGCAAAACGCGCTCGCGTTCAGCCGAGAGGGTGAGTTGCTCTTCGTTGTGAACGCGGGTAGCAACGACGTGTCGTCGTTCCGGATTGATGACGGAAAACTACGCTTGGTGAGTCGCGTGTCGTCGGGCGGTACGCATCCGATAAGCTTGAGCGCGTCGCGTGGTCTGGTGTACGTACTCAATGACGGCGGCACGGGCAACATCAGCGGACTCCGGTACAGTAACTCCGGCGCCCTGTCGCCGATCGCCGGGTCGTCGCGTGCGCTCAGTTCCGCAAACGCGGCGCCTGCCCAGATCGAGTTCTCGCCAACGGGCGATCGACTCATTGTCACCGAGAAAGGCACGAATACCGTCGACGCATACAACGTGGGCGCGAACGGTGTGGCCGACGCCGGGCACTTCACTCCTTCGTCAGGCGCAACACCGTTCGGCTTTGCGTTCCGTCGCAATACGATCATCGTCACGGAAGCATTCGGTGGGGCACCGGGTCTCTCGGGCGCGTCGAGCTATAACACCAACGGCGTGGGTTCGGTCGCAGTAATCAGCAGCACGGTCAAGGACACGCAGACGGCAGCGTGCTGGTTTGTCGTCACGAAAAACGGGAAGTACGGCTACGCCGCGAACACCGGCAGCAACACCATTTCCGGATATTCGATCGGTAATAGCGGCAACATCTCGCTGATCGACAATGGCGTCACTGCGAGCCTTGGCGCCGGCACGGTACCTGCGGACGAAGCACTGAGCAGCAACAGTCATTTCCTGTACGTGCGTAACGGCGGAAATGGCACGATCAGCGCGCTCGCCGTGAAGAACAACGGTGGGCTGACGGTACTTGCCGGCGGCGCGACCGGCCTGCCAACCGGCGCGGTCGGCCTCCTGGCGCAGTAAGTCGCGGTCCTGGAGGTTGATGTCATGGCCGACAATATGGTACCAGCCATGACATCAACCTCACGTGTTCCGGGATATCGCGCGTCGCCCGCGGCACCGACTCCGGTGGCATCGGCTGGCAGCGCATCGACCGTCGTTGATGGAACTGATGCACCGATTCGCGGATACCTCTATAGGAATCCCGTCCCGTGAGGCAGCCGCTGGCTCGAACGTTCACACTGCAGCGCGCACTGCTCGCCGCGGTCAGTATCGCTATCCTGGCCGGCATGGTGCCGGCCGGTTTTGTGCTCGACCGGCGTCTTGCCGCCGCGCTCGATGAGCGGTCGCGCGCAGATCTCGCACTCGCACCCCGCGTCCTTGCTGACCGTCGCTTGGCCAACGCCGACGCGATGATGATGCACGCCAAGGACTTCTCGCACGTGCCAGGATTGGCCGACGCCCTTTCGCGCAACGACCGCAACGGCACGCTCGCGATCGCCGAAGCGACGCGTGCATCGCTCGGCAATGTAGCGTTAATCATCGGTCCCGACGGCCGCAGTTGGATCGGTCCACCCGTTGACAGCGCACTCGTCGCGGAAACGCGCGTCGGGAAGATGCCTGTGACCGTACGTCGTGACGGGCATGCCATTCAGAACGTCGCGCTCGCGCCCGTGTTGCAGAACGGTCGCTGGGTTGGCGCCGTTGGGCTGGTTGCGCCGGTCGATGCGAATGCAGCCGGTGTGCTGTCAGGGCTTACACGATCGGACGTGATCATCGTCGATGCCGGCGACGGCATGGTGGCCGCGACCACGCTCGATTCACTCACGACGCACGACATCGTCGAGGCCGAACGCGGGTGGCTGCACGCCGCGGCGGCGCGTCAAATCACGGCAGCCGGTCGTACGCGACTCATCATCGCCGCCCCGCTGGGCGACGAAGGCATCGTGCTCTTCACGCGTGCACTCGACGACGAATTCGCGGTGCTCCCCGAACTCCGTCGCGTCGCCTTCGTGTCCGCACTCGCGGCCCTGGTGCTCGCGCTCGCACTCGGCGCCTTCATGGCAACGAGAGTGGCGCGTCCAGTCCGACAATTGTCGGATGCGGCCGCGGCACTTGCCAACGGAGAGTTTGGCGCGCCGCTGCCGAACTCGCGCATTCGCGAGGTACAACGTGTCGCCAACACATTCGAGACGATGCGACAGGCACTGGCCGCGCGACTGGCCGAGCTCCGTGGGGCGAACGATGCGCTGAGCGACCGTAATGCGCGGCTCACCGCACTGCAGGCCGACCTGATGCAACGTGATCGGCTCACGGCGACTGGTCGATTGGTCACGCAACTTGCGCACGAGATTCGTAATCCCGTCGCCAACCTGCGCAATTGCCTCGAACTCATACGGCGCCGTGTTGATCACGATGCGGAGGCGCGCGAATTCACCGATCTCGCTATTGATGAACTACTGCGCATGCACGAACTCGCAGAGCAGATGCTCGACCTGAACCGTCCACGCGATCCACGAGCACTCCGCTGCTCCCCCGCCAACGTTGCACGAGAAGTCGCGACACTCAGTACTCTGGGCCGCGCTTCCGTACCGGTCGTCGTACTCACACGGGACGCGGACAACGCCGACGCGGCGCTTGCACCTGATGCGTTAAAGCAAGTGCTGCTCAACCTCGTTCAGAATGCGCGCGATGCGTTTGGGGACGCAGCGCCGAGCGACGCGCACATTTCAATTACGATCGACGCCAGCGAGCATGAAGTGCAGATCGTAGTTCAAGACAACGGTCCAGGCATCGCGCCCAACATTTTGCCACGCATTTTCGATCCTTTTTTCACGACCAAAGACGCGGTGCACGGTGTTGGACTCGGTCTCTTTGTCGCCGAAGGGCTCGTCCGAACTGCTGGCGGTCGTCTGAGTGCGGGGAATGGCGAGATCCGTGGCGCGTGGTTTCGCATTGATCTGCCACGTTTGGTCAGTGCGCTGGCGGATGGTTTGTCCGAACCGCCGCTTTTGGGTGAGTCCCTCGCGTCGCGCACCGCCGAGGAATCGGTATGACAACCACGGGGTTCCGTATTCTTGTGGTAGACGACGATCGCGCGTTTCGTCTCTCCACCGCGGCGTTGTTGCGCAACGATGGTCATGCGGTCGATGTCGCGGCTGACGGGCAAGAAGCCGTGATCACGCTGCGCGCCTCGCGCTACGACTTGCTGTTGCTCGATCTGCGTATGCCAGGGATTGATGGGCTCGGTGTGGTCGAAGCCCTACGTGTCTGGGGCGACGGCATTCCAATTCTCATGATTAGTGGCTTTGGCACCGTCGATGCGGCGGTACGCGCGATGCATCTGGGTGCCGACGATTTTTTGACGAAGCCCGTTGAACCGGATGTCCTTTCGTCGCGCGTCGCTGAACTACTCGAACGTCGGCCGACGGCAGGCGTGGTCGCAACGACATCGGCTGGCCTCCTCGGACGTGCACCGGCAATGCAGGCACTGCTCACGGCGCTGCGCAAAGTCGCGGCGACGGATACGACGGTGCTCATTACGGGTGAGACGGGCAGCGGCAAGGAAGTCGCCGCGCGCGCCGTTCATGAACTCTCCAGTCGACGGAATGCGCCGTTCATCGCGGTCAACTGCGCCGCGATGGCCGAGGGCTTGCTCGAAAGCGAGCTGTTTGGGCATGTGCGCGGTGCCTTCACAGGCGCGCTGCGAGATCGTGTCGGGCACTTCGAGGCAGCAGGAAACGGCACGATTTTTCTCGACGAGATAGGCGAGATCAGTCCGACGCTGCAACAGCGATTGCTCCGCGTGCTGCAGGAGCGTGAGGTCACGCGTGTTGGCGCATCGAAGCCTGTGCGCGTGGCGGCACGCATCGTGGCTGCAACTAACCGTGAATTGCACGCGCACGTTGCCGCTGGGCGCTTTCGTGAGGATTTGCTCTATCGCCTCGCGGTATTTCCGCTGCACTTGCCACCGCTTCGCGAGCGGCGCGGCGACATTCCGCTCTTTGTCGCGCACGCGCTCAGTGCGCTGCGCTCGCGTGGTCTTGATCGCGAGGCGCTGGCCTGTTCTCCATTTGCGGTGCGACTGCTTCGCGAGTATGACTGGCCGGGCAACGTCCGGCAGCTGTTTGCGGTCCTCGAAACCGCGGCGATTCATGCGGACTTCGGTCGCATCGAAGCGCAGCACCTACCAGACGAGATCCGCGCGGCAGCCGGCAAGCGCGCGCGCGGCGCGCCGGTGGTCATGCAACCGGAAATGCGCTACCGTGCGTTCAGCGCCGCCGACGACGAACGGAGTGCCGTCGAAGCGGCCTTGGTGGAAACAGGTGGCGCGTTGGCACGAACCGCAGAACTCCTCGGGATGGGTCGCACGACGCTGTGGCGCAAGCTGCGTACGCACGGCCTACTGTCGGATGGATCGCTCGATGCGCAGTCAGCGACGACGTTGGATCGGCGCGACGAACTCGACGAAGGATCGTTGCCGGGGCGCTGAGCTACGCAGATGGTCGCGGAGGCTCGCGGAGGCTCGCGGGGGTTCGCGGAGATACGCCGACAGACGTTGATGCCGCTGTTTTCAGGCTGGCATGCGCTGGTGCGGGACGGGAGCGCGCGGCATGATTGCATGGCCGCTGTGCTCGTCGTCCGCATGGCTACCTTGGTAGGTTATCCCGCGAAGCCCTTCCGTCCGTTCACTCTTCGCTCCGCCCGCTATGCCCGGTTTCATTTCGCACCGCGTCACCGCCGCGACTGGCGCGACGACCTTCGCATGGATGTTCACATCTATGGTCGCAGCGATGTTCGTCACGGTAATTGCTACGTCGCTGGACGCTCAGGCAACGCGACCTGCTGCGGCGAATGTGCTCGCCAAGCCGGCGCTGAACACAACCGCGATGCTTACAACGCTCGACAACGGCGCGGTGCATTACGCCGATGTGGCAAAGCGCATCTGGGGGTTCGCGGAAGTCGGCTACATGGAGACCAAGAGCTCGGCGCTCCTACAAAGTGAGTTGAAGGCGGCGGGCTTCACGGTGACGGCGGGCGTTGCCGGCGAACCAACCGCGTTCGTCGCCGAATACGGTCAGGGCAAACCAGTGGTGGCGATACTTGGTGAGTTTGATGCGCTCCCTGGCTTGTCACAGGACGCATCGCCACAGCGTAAAGTGCTCATCGCTGGCGGACCGGGACACGGCTGCGGGCATCATCTCTTTGGCACCGCGAGTACAGCGGCGGCGATTGCACTCAAAGAGTGGATGATTGCGAACAAGGTGAAAGGCACGCTCCGCATGATCGGCACGCCCGCCGAAGAAGGTGGCTCGGGCAAGGTGTACATGGTGCGCGACGGTGTGTTCAAGGACGTTGATGCCGTGATCGCGTGGCATCCAGGCGATGACAACGCGGTGAATGGTGCGCGATCGATGGCCAACATCACCGGCAAGTTTCGCTTTCACGGTATCAGTGCGCACGCCGCCGCTGCACCAGAACGTGGTCGCTCGGCGCTCGATGCCGTCGAGATCATGGACGTGATGACGAACTTTTTACGCGAGCACATCCCCGACGGGACGCGCATTCACTACATCATCACCGACGGTGGCAAAGCGCCGAACGTCGTGCCCGATGAAGCCGAGGTGTACTACTACGTGCGGCATGATGACATGCGCGTGGTGAACGATGTCTGGTCGCGCGTCGTGAATGCAGCGAAAGGCGCGGCCCTTGGAACGGGCACCACGTACGATTTGCAACTCATTGGTTCGGTCTATTCGCTGTTGCCAAATGAAACGCTTGCTCGCGTACAGCAGCGCGCGCTCGAGAAAGTCGGCGGTTATACG
>JBBQDB010000162.1:0-8735 GCA_038319245.1 Gemmatimonadales bacterium | reverse complement strand
GAGATCGGCAAGCAACTCCTCATGACCCGGGGCGCTCTCACGACGTTCAGCATCGCGAACGACATTGCGAAATACTTTGCGATCATTCCCGCTGCGTTCGCAACGACGTACCCCGCGCTTGGCGGTCTCAACATCATGCGTCTCGCGACGCCGTCGAGCGCCATTTTGAGCGCCGTCATCTTCAACGCGCTCATCATCGTCGCGCTCATCCCGCTGGCACTTCGCGGCGTGAAGTATCGCCCGGCACCGGCCGCGGTGGTCCTTCGTCGCAACCTACTCGTGTACGGCGTCGGTGGTCTCATCGTGCCGTTCGTCGGCATCAAGGTCATCGATCTCCTGCTCGTCACCATGCGGCTCGTCTGAGTCGCGTATCTCAAGTGAGACCACACATGTTTCGCGGTAATATTCGACCAGCGCTGCTACTCACGTTCGTACTCTGCATCCTGACCGGCGTTGTGTATCCAGGCGTCGTCACCGGCCTCGCGCAGGCCATCTTCCCGTCGCAGGCGAATGGTTCGCTGGTCAGGGTTCACGGCACGGTCGTCGGCAGCGCGCTGATCGGACAGTCGTTTACCAAGCCCGAATACTTTCACTCGCGACCGTCGGCTGCGGGCACGGGGTATGATGGCACGTCGTCGGGTGGGACGAACAAGGGCCCGACTGATCGCAAACTCGCCGATACGCTGGTCGGTGCCGCCGTCGATAGCGCGGTTGCACAGCTCGGTGCCAAGAAGGGCGCTGTGCCGTCCGATCTGGTCACGTCGAGCGGCTCTGGCCTGGACCCACACATCTCGCCGGCTAACGCCCAATTGCAGGTGGCAAGCGTTGCCCACGCTCGGCATATCGATTCGCTCGCGCTGCGCGCCGTAGTGGACGCACACATCGAAGGCCGACAGTTCGGCATCTTCGGAGAACCACGCGTGAACGTGCTCCTGCTCAATATTGCCATTGATTCCATCTACCCGCTTCTTGCGGCACCCCGTCCATGAACGCACATCGATCACGGGCGCTGCTCGGCGGCACGATGGCGCTGCTCACCGCCGCGGCGCTCAGTTCACTGCGCGCACAAGCTGCACCGACCGACACTACACCCAAGATTTCGGTTGGTGGCTTCATTGACGGCTACTACGCCTATGATTTCGGGAAGCCGGCATCGCTCGATCGCTCCTTCGCTGGCGGCGCACCGTTCACGACGCAGCCCGCGCGCCACAACGAATTCAACATCAATCTCGCGTTTCTCGAACTGAAGCTCGATGCACCGCACTACCGTGGACGCTTTGCTGTGCAGACTGGCACGTCGGTGCAGTCCAACTACTCCGGTGAGCCCACGAACGGCACCGTGAGCGGATCGTCGCTGAGTCGCCTCATTCAGGAAGCAGTCGTGGGCGTCAAGGTCGCGGACAATGTCTGGATTGACGGTGGCGTGTTCTATTCACACATGGGCATGGAATCGTGGGCGTCGAAAGACAATCCGACCTACACGCGATCGCTCGTCGCCGAATACTCGCCGTATTACCAAAGCGGCGTGAAAGCGACATGGACACCGACCGCCAAACTCACGGCGCAGCTCGACGTCGTGAACGGCTGGCAGAACATCTCCGAAAACAACAGCAGCAAGGGTGCCGGCATTCGTCTCGACTTCGCGGCCAACGCCAATAGTACGATCAGCTACTACAATTTCTTCTCCGACGAAGCTGGTTCAAAGCTTCGAACCTTCAATGGCGTTGGCGTCAAGCAGACCAGCGGCAAGCTGACGCTCCTTGGTCAAGTGGACGTCGGAACACAAGCGCAAAGCGCTGGCGCGAATGGCACCGCCACGTGGTACGGCTGGACTGCCGTCGCCAAAGTGCAGAGCACGCCAACCGTTGCATTCGTCGTGCGCGCGGAAGGCTACGAAGACAAGGATCAGGTCATTATTGCAACTGGCTCAGTTGCTGGCCTGAACGCGATGCCTAACCCGGCCTTTCGCGCCATTGGGGGCTCCGTCGGCATCGATGTGACACCGTACGCCCGCATCGCGTGGCGCAGTGAGGTGCGCGGCTGGCTCAACAGGAGCGCGGTCTTTCCCGACGGTACGAGCAAAACCCCATCGAAGAGTAGCACGGTCGCAGTGACATCACTTTCGCTCATCTTCTGAGCGTGCGTCGTTTACGAGAGACGACCGTGAACCCAACGACGACGTGACCAACGGTGCACGGCAGGCGGAGACGTCCAGCTTTCTTGCGCTCGTCAAGCAACGCGAGCGTGGAAAGCTCAAGCTCTATATCGGCTCGGCGGCCGGCGTCGGGAAGACGTATCGCATGCTGCAGGAGGCGCACGAACTGCGTCGCCGTGGCATCGATGTGGTCGTCGGTTTTGTGGAAACGCATGGCCGAGCCGAGACTGTCGAGCAGGTGAAAGACCTGGAGATCGTACCGCGTCGGCAGATCGAATATCGCGCGGTCGTGCTCGAGGATATGGACGTCGAGGCGATCATCGAACGGCGACCGCAGGTCGCGATCGTTGATGAATTGGCGCACAGCAACGTGCCCGGTGCGCGGCACGCGAAACGATGGGAAGATGTCCGTGATCTGCTCGAAGAAGGAATCAACGTCATCTCCGCAGTGAACGTGCAACATCTCGAATCGCTCAATGATGTCGTCGAGCGTGAGCTGGCCGTGACGGTGCGCGAAACCGTGCCCGATTGGCTCGTCGCGCAGGCCGATCAAGTCGTCAACGTCGACCTCTCCGCCGAAGACCTGCGACAACGACTGCGTGACGGCAAAGTGTATCGCCCGGAGAAGGTGGAATCGGCGCTCGCGAATTTCTTTACTGACGAGAATCTGTCCTCGCTGCGCGAGTTGGCGCTGCGCGAAGTCGCAAGCTCTGTTGATCGGGCGCGCGAGGGTGCCGTGCGTCGCGTAGAGACACCGACGATCGCAGCGCGCACCGTGGATCGACTCATGGTCTGTCTCTCCAGCGATCCGCCGCTCTCGCGCGTGTTGCTGCGCAAGGCCAGTCGTATCGCCGGTCGCCTCAACACGGATTGGTATTGCGTGTACGTGCAAACCAGCGCCGAGCGCGCCGATCGTATCGACGCCACGGTGCAGCGGAAGCTGGTCGAGAATATTCAACTCGCGCAGTCGCTTGGTGCAGAAGTCGTCAAACTGACTGGAGACGACGTGGCCGTTGCGCTCGCAGCCTTTGCTGCCGAACGTGCGGTGACGCTCGCGGTGCTGGGGCAGACGCGACGGTCGCGCTGGTATCGATTTCGTCGCGGCTCAGTCGTGGAGCGGCTGCTCGACATGCGGCGCGGGCTTGATGTCCTCGTCGTATCGTCGGCAGCAAGCGTCGCTGATCGGCACACCGACGACACCAACCCGAGTCCATCGTGAGCGCGGCCACTGCAGCTCGTATTCGCGGTCTGTCCATCGGCCAGCGCCTGCTGCTCGGACTCGCACCGGCACTCCTCGCGGTGGTGCTGGTGCTGGGACTCGCGTACTACGGCGAAATCGGCCGGCAGGCCCCCGAGTTCGTCGTCGCGGGTGCCGCCACACTCGCCATCGCGTCGCTCGTCGCAACGTGGTCCAACACGCGCTATCTCGCGCATCGCATCAAGCGACTTGCCGGCGGCATGGGTTCGGCGCGCGGAAACGACGTACAGTCAGACGACGACGAACTGGGTCGCATCGAGCAAGTCGTTGATCGGCTGGGGGCCGCGCTCTCCGAGAGTGAAGAGCAACGCCGCGCCGCGATGGCGAGCGGTGCCGCCCGATTAGACGAACAGTCGTTGATGCTGGGTGCGTCGGTGCGTGACGCACTAGCGCGACTCGACGAGGTGCGGTTGCCGTTGCACATCTTGATCGACGCACCGTTCGGTGATCTGAACGAGAATCAGGAAGAGTTACTGGTCACCGCGCGCGCTGCAGCGGATGCCATGGACGCTGCTCTACGTCGGTTGATGCTTGTCGCGGACGCCGATCGTGACGCGTTGCCGGTGCTGCTCGAGCGCGTGTCGGTCAACGACGTCGTACGCGGCGTTATCCCGATGCTGCGCGCTACCACCGATCGCCGCGGTGCGCGCTTGCAAATCGAGCTCGATCCGACACTGCCGCGCGTCATGGCCGACCGCACTCGCCTGGCCGAAGCCCTCGCCACACTCGGCGCAGACGCCTCACGCGCGACCGACGACGCGCATCAACTCGTCCTCCGGACAGACCTCAGCGCGGGTGTCGTTTGGGTGCGCCTCTCGCCGCTCAACCCTGAAACCTCGTCCATCACCCCCGCACGGATGCTCGCTGCACGGCTCGTCGCGGCGCAGGGCGGACGATTGGTCGTCTCGGAGGGGCAGGTAGCCGTCGGACTGCCGCTCGGCGGCGCAGACGCGCGCTCCAGTTAGACGAAACGGCTATCTTTCGACGATGGACTTCCATACCGAACCTTCGGCAGCAGTACGCCGGCGCATCGAGCGTCGGTCCCCGTCGCGACGCGCGCTGGTGATGATGCTCGCCGCAACGATTCTTGGTGCCGGTGCCCCTGCCCAGGCACAGACTGCAAACGGGTGGGCGCGCGCTGGTACTCCCGGCGACTTTGTCGTCCGCAACTTCAAATTTCGCTCCGGCGCCGTTCTCCCGGAGCTCAAGCTTCACTACACCACGCTCGGCACGCCGCGCAAAGACGCCAAGGGCATCGTGCGCAACGCGGTCATGGTGCTGCACGGCACCGGTGGCGCGGGAACAAGCTTTTTGAGCAATAGCTACGCTGGCGAACTCTTCGCGCCTGGTAAACAGCTCGATAGCAGCAAGTTTTTCATCATTTTGCCGGACGGCATTGGGCACGGACTGTCGAGCAAGCCAAGTGATGGCATGCATGCGGCGTTTCCGAAATACACGTACGACGACATGGTCGAGTCGCAGTACCGGTTGCTCACCGAGAAGCTCGGTGTCAACCATCTGCGCCTCATCATGGGTACCTCGATGGGATGCATGCACGGGTGGGTCTGGGGCTACACGCACCCGGATTTTATGGACGGGCTCGCACCGTTCGCGTGCGTGCCGACGCAGATCGCCGGTCGCAATCGGATGATTCGCACGATGGCGATGGACGCGATTCGCAACGACCCGGCGTACAGCAATGGCAACTACACGTCGCAACCGAACGGTTTGCGCACGGCATCCATGTTGCTGTTCATCATGTCGAGCGCACCACTCGTGCAACAAACCCAGGCGCCGACTCGCGACAAGGCCGACAGTGTCATCCGTGCATATCTCGATCAACGGATGAAGGTCAGTGACGCGAACGACTTCCTGTATCAGTTCGATGCGTCGCGCGACTACGACCCGTCGCCGTTCCTCGCCAAGATCACGGCGCCGGCGTTGGCCATCAACTCCGCAGACGATCAGGTCAATCCGCCGGAACTCGGTATCGCGGAATCACTGTACGCCAAGATCGCGCACGTGAAGTTCATCATGCTGCCCATCACGCCGCAAACGCGCGGACACGGAACGCATTCACTGCCCGCGGTATGGGGAGGACATTTGCGCGACTTTCTTGCGACGCTAGCGGAACGATGAGCCCACTGGGCGCCGCAGCCCCGACAGCACGACTCGCAGAACCTGGCGACTTCGCCAATCCGCCCGTCGGGCGATTGCTCTGGCGCGCCATTCGTTTGCGATGTCCGCATTGCGGCGGCAAGAAGATCTTTGCCAGCCTCTTTGAGCTCAAGGATCGCTGCCCCACCTGCGGCATGCAGTTGGAACGTGGAGAGAAGGACTACTTCGTCGGTGCGTACCTCTTCAATCTCATCGCCGTCGAACTCATCCTGTTCTTCTGTGTCTGCGGCTTCGTCTATGTCACATGGCCCGATCCACCATGGGATCTCATTACGTACACGACGGCGTTCCTGATGCTGTCCGGTTGCGTCGTCTGCTATCCGTTTGCCAAAACGACATGGCTCGCGGTTGACTTGGCGATCCGGCCGCTCTCTGACGAGGAGTTGCATCGCACGGCATGATGTCACGTTGGTGGGCGCTCGTCTCGTTCGAAATACGGCAGCAGCTACGCGACCCGCTGACCGCGCTGTATGCGATCATCTTCGCACTGCTCTTTATCGGCTTCATGTCATCCGGCGCCGTCGAGCTGGTGGGCGACCGAAACGGCGTGCCAAAGACATCGCCGTGGTCACTCGCCTTAGCCTTTGGCGGACTGACGGCGTTTGGACAGGTCATCACGACCATGGTGGTCGCGACAGCACTTTTGCGCGACACCGCAATGCGGACCGATGCGTTGCTCATCACCAGCGATATCAGCGCGCGACTCTGGTACAGCGCCCGTATGACCGCTGCCATCGCCGTGCTCGGACTCGTGTACCTCGCGATGCCTATCGGCGCGCTGCTCGGCGCAACAATCGCGCAGTTCGTTCATGGCGACAACGCAACGTCCATCGTGACGCAGTGCATCGGGTTGTGCGTCACGCTGATGCGCACCTGGCTGGTTATCACGTTGCCGACCTGCCTCGTTGTCGCCGCACTGCTTGGCGCAGCGGCGGTGTTCACACAACGCATCCTCGCCGTGCTCGCGGTTGCGCTGCTGTTGGTCGCGCTCTGGCAGCTGACGCTTGGACTCGAGGCGAAAGGCAATACGAGGCAACTCGGCGCATTGCTCGATCCGTTTGCCAACGCGCCGGTACTCGCCATGACTCGCGCGTGGAGCGCCGATGCACGTGCACTCCGCGCGATCACGTTGGTCGATGCGCTGGGCTGGAATCGGCTGCTCTGGATAACGATTGCCGTGAGCGGAATCGCGGTGACTGCCTACTTCGCACAATGGCCCAGTGCTGCGCCCGCCGTGAACCATGACGAGACTGAACGAGAGAGCGAGCACGATTTCGCGAGCGCGAAGAATGGAGGGAGCGTTCGATGGAACGTTCTAGCGAATATTCGAACGCCGCAGTCACTGCCGAGCCGTGCATTCCGCGCGGCTCGCGGTACAAACCAAACGCCGTATTACGCGCTGACTCAGCTGACGTCCACGTGGATGCAGCGTGATGGCGGATGGCGCGTCGTCGCGATACTCGCGGCACTCAATGCCATCGCCAATGCGTGGTCGCGCTCGACGTCTACCTCGACCGCCGCGGAGATTCTTGGACTGATCGCCGAGCATTCGCGCTTGTTTCTTATTTTGTTGGCGACGGTCTACGCAGGTGAAGTGCTCTGGCGCGAACGCGAGGTGAGAATCGATGCGCTGTGTGATAGCACGCCCGTGTCCACGCGCACACTCGCTATCGGTCGGCTGAGCGGACTCTATCGTGCGCAACTCAGTGTCGTCCTCGCCATCACATGCTCGGCCGCGGTGGTGCTGATCGCGCGCGCGTTGGGATCTCCGCGCATCGCCGACGGCTCACCCTCGCTCGTCACGCTCTTTCCGGCGTGGATCGTATTCGCCCTGTGGCTACCATTTGCGCAACTGACTGCGCTCTCCGTCTTCGTGCACGCGATCGTTAATCACAAAGTGCTGGCGCACTTGCTGCTCATTTCCGGCTGGGTGACGGCTGTGGTGCTCGATCGCAATGGCGCTGCCGCGTGGTGGTATCGATTCGCCGAGTCCGCGCCACTCGTTGCGCGTGGGCAAATCAATTTTACGACAATGGCGCTCCACGCGAGTTGGTGGAGCGCCATCAGCATGCTGTTGCTCGGCGTTGCGGTTGCGCGCTGGCCCAGAGGTCAGCCAGGCACCACTACTTCTCCGCGATGATCAGATAGCGCGACGCGGCCCAGAACTTCGACGGATCGGTGATGCGAATCGCGTCGCCGCGGAAGCTGCCGTCCTTTTCGCGCTTGGCCACTTCGATCAGGCTTGGATCCTGACGCGACACAATGCGATACGGACGGTCGGAACGCGGCAGTGGGATCGTGAGCACTTCGCGACGGTCGGCGCGCGTGAATCGTGCATCGTCCAACGTGCGTGACGGCACGAGCGTCTTCCCCAATTTCACGATCAGCAATCCTCTCGAGCCGCCTTCCTCGGTGACCACACCGTCGGCGATCAGTTGCTTCCGCGCGCCGATGACATAGAAGACCTTGTTCTCACGAACATCCATCGCCTTGACGGTGTCGGCGAGCACGGCCTTCTCGACCACCAACACCTGGTTCTGTTCGCGGAGCTGCTTGATCTCTTCCTGGAACGTGGCGATTTCCTTCTCGCGCGTCGCGAGGCGCGCATTGAGATCGATCAGCAACGTCGCCGTCGCCGTCGAGTCGGCGCGCAGGCTCTTGAGCGTATCGAGCGTCGCCTTGACCTGCGTTTGACGAGCGGCCAAACGTCCGCGCATCTGCTGCAGCCGATCGAGAATGTCTTTGCGCGCACCGGCCGCTTCGGCTTTGCCCGACTCGTCCGTTTTGTTCACGGACACTTTAGACGACAGCGCGCGCACCTGTCGCAATTCGGCGTCGACCTGATCGGCGAACTTGGTCGCCTCGACCACCTGCTGCAGTGCGCGATCCTTATCCGACGATGCGCCACTGACGACGCCCTGCAGCGAGTCGCGTTGTGCACTGGCCAACGTGAGCGCGGCGGCCAATGAGTCGGCGCGCGCAATTGATTTCTTGTCCGTACAGCCGTTCAGCAGCGCGCCCGCGAACAACGCGATGCCGACAAGGGCTGACGAACTGCGTAGGTCGTTGAATTTCATGGAATTGAGATGTAGGGTGGAAACGACTGGAGGAACGTACCGGTCCCAAGGTTGCCATGAAAGTGCT